>NZ_LHCI01000106.1:1455765-1689216 GCF_001280255.1 Thermus aquaticus
GCTCCAGGGCCTTGAGGACCCGGGTGAGCTCCCGCGCCTCCCCTTCCAGGGCCTCCTTCTCCTTGAGGGAAAGAAGGGCTTCCTGAAGCCTCGCCCTCAAGGCTTCCACCTCCTCGGCCAGGGCCTTCCTCTCCCTGTCCAAGGCCTCCCGCCGGGAGAGGAGTTCGGCCTCCTCCTCCTTGAGGGCGAGAAGCCGGGCCCTTAAGGCCTCCACCTCCCCTTCCGCTTCCTCCTTGCGGGCCAGAAGGAGGCTTCGCTTGAGGGCCAGGGCCAAAGCGGCAAGCTCCCGGGCCCTCTTCGCCCTCTCGGCCTCCTTCCCCAGGGCCTCCGCCCGGGCCTTCAGCTCGGCAAGCTCCTTCTCCCTGGCCTCCAGGAGCTCTAGGGCCTCCTTGAGCTTTATCTCCGTGGCCCGGGCCGCCTCGGCCACCGGCTTGAGGCCCGCCGCCTCCTCCAGGTGGGAGAGAAGGACCTCCTCCGGGGCCTCCAGAAGGGCCCCCACCTCCCCCTGGCCCACGATGGCGTACCCGCCCCGGCCAAGCCCCGTGCCCGAGAGGTGGAGGGCCAGGGCCTTGAGGCTCATCGGGCGGCCGTTGACCCGGAAGAGGCTCCTTTCTCCCTCTATGCGCCTTTCCACCAGGAGGCGCTCCCGGCCCCGGGAAAGCTCCAGCCGCACCTCGGCGAAGCCCGCCGGGGGCTTGCCTTCCCCGCCCTGGAAGAGGAAGGCCTTGAGCTCCTGACCCCTAAGCTCCTGGGCCCGGGCCCCGGTGACGAAGCGGATGGCCTCCACCAGGTTGCTCTTGCCGGAGCCGTTGGGGCCGATGATGCCGGTGATGGGGTCGGGGAAGTCCAGGACCGTCCGTTCAGCGAAGGACTTGAACCCCTGAAGGGTGAGCCGGTCAATGCGCCAGGTGTTCATGGCAGGCGGATGGGCTTGCTGAGGTCCAGGTGGGCCAGGCCAGCGCTGGGCCGCCCCTCCACCAGGAAGCGGACCTCCTCGGCCTGGGGGAAGGTGGAGAGGAGGGTGTAGGCCAGGCTGTAGAGGCGGAAGGCCTCGAGGGTGGCGTCAAGCCCCAGGGCGAAGTTCTGGGGCAGGTCCACCCAAAGCCTTTTCCCCTGGAAGAAGAGGGCCTTGGGCCTGGGGGCAGAGGCGGCCTCCGACCAGAGCTCCAGGGCCTTCCCCCCCGGGGTCTCCCCGGGGCCTAGCTCCAGGGTCCGGGTCTCCTTGAGGAAGCCCTCGGGCGGGTTGGGCCGCAGGAGGACCAGGACCAGGGTGTTTTGGGCCGCCTCCTCCGCCGGGATGGGGAGGGCGGCGGGGCCCATCCTTTCCTGGCCTTTCAGGTAGAAGGCCCCGCCCAGGAGGAAGACGATAAGCCCAAAGAGGTTCCATAACGTGAAGAGTCCCCTCATGGTCCCTCCAGATACGCCCGCACGCCGCGGGCTATGGCCTGGGCCAGGGCCTCTTTGGCCTCAGGGGTTTTCAGGCGCTCCACGCCCACCTCCAGGATGACCCCGGCCCCGGGGATGTCCAGAAGGGCGTAGGGGCCTTCTGCCTTGGCCACCACCAGGCCCAGGGACCCCAAGGCCTCCTCCAGGGCCTTGGCGAGGAGGCGGGGGTCTCCGGCGTAGGCCTTGAGGAGGCCGGCCCGCTCCTTGGTGACCGAGGCCAGGAGGGCCTCGGCGCTTTTGGCCAGGGGGGTTGTGCGCCCCTTGGGCAGGTAGAGGTTTAGGGCGCTTCCTTGGGTGAGGTGGAAGGAGATGAGGACCCCGGCTTCCCGGGCCTTCTCCAGGCGGGCCTCGAGGGGAAGGGTCTCGTCGCCGGTGCGGGTCAGGCGGCTTCCCGGAAGGCGTGCCGCCACCCTGCGGGCCAGGTCCAGGGCCAGGTCCTTCTCCTTGAGGTCCCCAAAGGTCATCCCCGGGTCCTGGCCGCCGTGCCCGGGGTCCAGGAGGACCAGGGGCCTGGGGCGGGGAAGGGGCCCCCACTCCAGGGCCACCCGGTTCCCGCCGGGGTAGTAGAGGCGGTCGGGCGGGGACTCTAGGGGCAGGAAGAGGCCCAGGGCCTCCTGCCGCAAGCCCTCGCCCTCCCCCTGGGCCAGGAGGAAGAGCACCCCCCCCTCCCGGACCACGGCGTTGACCTCCCGGGAAAAGCGGAGGAGGAGCCTTCCCTGGCCCCGCTCCACCCCCAGGAGCCTGGCCCAGGGGAGGCTCAGGAGGATGCCTTCCCGGGCCCGGTACTCGAGTCCCAGCGCCTCGGCCAGGGGACGGAGGGGCACATAGACCTTGTCCCCCTGCCGCCAGGCGGAAGGGCCTGTGGCGGCCCTGGCCTCCTCGGCCACCACGGGGAAGGCCTGCACCCGGCTCCCCAGGCCCAGGGCCACCTGGCCGCCCCCCTGCCAGAGGCTTAGCCCCAGGCCCTGGGCCACCAGGCGGGCCTCCCCGTAGGCCACCCCCCGCCCGCCGGGGTAGAGGGACTCCCCGGTGAGGGCCCCCACTTTGAGGGGCTTGGGGGCCTGGGCCAGGGCCAGACCCCAAAGGAAAAGGAGCCAAAGCCTCATAGCTCCTCCAAAGCCCGGCGCACGGCCTCTTTCTTGTCGTCCAGCTTTTTCTGGTAGGCCTTCTTGCCCCGGGCCAGGCCCAGGAGAACCTTGGCGTAGCCCCGCTCGTTGAAGTAGATCTTGAGGGGCACCAGGGTGAGCCCCTTCTGCTCCACCTTGCCCAGGAGGCGCCTGAGCTCGTGCTTGTGCAGGAGGAGCTTCCTGGGCCGCCTGGGGTCCACGTTCATGTAGGAGCCCTTCTCATAGGGTGCGATGTAGAGGTTTTCCAGATGGAGCTCGCCGTTCTGGAAGCGGGCGAAGCTCCCGGTGAAGTCCACCTTCCCCTCCCGGAGGGACTTGACCTCGGTGCCCTTGAGGGCGATCCCGGCCTCGTAGGTCTCCAGGATCTCGTAGTCGTGGCGGGCGCGACGGTTCTCCAGCGTGGGCCGCACGGGGCCTATCTTACCCGATAGGCCTCCTCCCGGCGGTGCCGCAGGATGGGGTACTTCTCCCGGTAGGCCTCGAGGAAGCCCCAGTCGGGCTCGGCCAGGAGGAGCCCTTCCTCCTCCCGCCTCCCCAGGACGCGTCCGTCGGGGGCGATGAAGAGGGTGGGGCTCCCCGTGTCCGCGCGGCTTGCCAGGAAGAGGTAGGCCTGGTTCTCCGCTGCCCGGGCCCGGGCCAGGATCTCAAGAAGCCCGGCGTAGGCCCCGGGCCAGGCGGCCCCCACCAGAAAGGCCTGGACCCCCTTCAGGGCGTAGGCCCGGAAGAGCTCGGGGAAGTCCAGGTCGTAGCAGAGGGCGAGGCCGAAGCTCCGGCCCCGCCAGGGGAAGGCCACGGGGCCCTTCCCGGGGAGGAGGCCCCGGTCGCCCTCTTCTCCTTGGGGCAGGTAGAGGTGGACCTTGTCGTAGACGGGGCCTTCGGGAAAAACCTGGAGACGGTTGCGAGAGCCCTCCCCCAGGTGGCCGGCCACGAGGAGGATCCCGGTTTCCTGGGCAAGCGCCGAGAGGGCTTCCGGAAGGGGGGGCGAGGGCGCTTTCCCCAGGACCAGCTCGGGCAGGAGCAAAAGCCCCGCTCCCTCCTCCCGGGCGGCCCGGGCTAGGGGGCTTAGGGCCTTGAGGAGCAACTCTAGGCTTTCCCGCTTGCCCAGATGAGCGAGGGCGAGGCGCATTACCTCCGGCCCAGGAGGCGCCAGGCGCTAGGGAGAAGAAGAGCCGCCAGGACCGCCTTCACCAGGTCCCCGGGGATGAAGGGGAAGAGGCCCATGGCGAGAAGCCCGGAAAGACCAAGGGCCTTCCCCGCCCCCATAAGCCAGGCCCAGAGCCAGGGCAGGCCCAGGAGGTAGATGAGGGCGTTCCCCAGGAGCATGGCGAGGAGGGTGCCCAGGAAGCTCCGGTCCAGGCCCAAGCGCTCCACTAGAAGCCCCACCAGGCCGGCGGCCAGGGGAAAGGCCAGGAGAAAGCCCCCCGTGGGCCCCAGGATCTTGGCCAGACCGCCCGTGCCTCCGGCGAAGACGGGAAGGCCCATGGCCCCCTCGAGGAGGTAGGCCAGGAGGGCCATGAAGCCAAGCCGGCTTCCCAGGGCGGCCCCCACCAGCAAAACCCCCAGGGTCTGCCCGGTGATGGGCACCGGGGTGAAGGGGAGGGGGATGGCCACCTGGGCCAGAAGGGCCACAAAGAGGCTTCCCGCCAGGACGAGGCTCAGGTCGCGGCCCAAGGAGCGGGCGGGCCACAGGGTCTTGGCCAGGGGCAGGTAGGGCAGGGACTGGGTCTTTTTCATAGCCTCCTCCTTATGAACCCTGCCGGGTTCGTCAACCAAAATACCGGACCTGGGTTGACGGGGTCAAGGGCCCCCTAAAGGGGGGGCTTATCGGGGGACGAAGGGCCCTTATGCGCCAAGGGTTTGCGAAGGATAGTAGACTGGCGTTAGAGCCCCTTCGGGGCGAAGGAGGAAAGCTATGAAGGTAGGCATCAACGGATTCGGCCGCATCGGGCGTCAGGTCTTCCGCATCCTGCATAGCCGGGGCGTGGAGGTGGCCCTTATCAACGACCTCACCGACAACAAGACCCTGGCCCACCTCCTCAAGTACGACTCCATCTACCACCGCTTCCCCGGCGAGGTGGCCTACGACGACCAGTACCTCTACGTGGACGGGAAGGCCATCCGGGCCACGGCCGTCAAGGACCCCAAGGAGATCCCCTGGGCCGAGGCGGGGGTGGGCGTGGTCATTGAGTCCACGGGGGTCTTCACCGACGCCGACAAGGCCAAGGCCCACCTGGAAGGGGGGGCCAAGAAGGTCATTATCACCGCCCCCGCCAAGGGCGAGGACATCACCATCGTCATGGGGGTGAACCACGAGGCCTACGACCCCTCCCGGCACCACATCATCTCCAACGCCTCCTGCACCACCAACTCCCTGGCCCCGGTGATGAAGGTCCTGGAGGAGGCCTTCGGCGTGGAGAAGGCCCTCATGACCACCGTCCACTCCTACACCAACGACCAGCGGCTCCTGGACCTGCCCCACAAGGACCTGCGCCGGGCCCGGGCCGCCGCCATCAACATCATCCCCACCACCACCGGGGCGGCCAAGGCCACCGCTCTGGTCCTGCCCTCCCTCAAGGGCCGCTTTGACGGCATGGCCCTCCGCGTGCCCACGGCCACGGGGAGCATCTCCGACATCACCGCCCTCCTCAAGCGGGAGGTCACCGCCGAGGAGGTGAACGCCGCCCTCAAGGCCGCCGCCGAAGGGCCCCTGAAGGGCATCCTGGCCTACACCGAGGACGAGATCGTCCTCCAGGACATCGTCATGGACCCCCACTCCTCCATCGTGGACGCCAAGCTGACCAAGGCCCTGGGCAACATGGTCAAGGTCTTCGCCTGGTACGACAACGAGTGGGGCTACGCCAACCGGGTGGCGGACCTGGTGGAGCTGGTCCTCAGGAAGGGGGTTTAGATGCGCACCCTGAAGGACCTGGACCCCAGGGGGAAGCGGGTCCTGGTGCGGGTGGATTACAACGTCCCCATCCAGGGCGGCGTGGTCCAGGATGAGACCCGGATCCTGGAAAGCCTTCCCACCCTGCGCCACCTCCTGGAGGGGGGGGCCTCTTTGGTCCTCCTCTCCCACCTGGGCCGCCCCAAGGGCCCCGACCCCAAGTACTCACTGACCCCCGTGGCCGAGGCCCTGGCCCGGCACATCCCCAAGGCGCGCTTCGTTCCCCATAGCCCGGGCTCCGACGAGGCCTTGGAGGCCGTGAAGGGCCTGGCCCCGGGCGAGGTGGCCCTTCTGGAAAACGTGCGCTTTGAGCCCGGGGAGGAGAAGAACGACCCGGAGCTCTCCCGCCGCTACGCCCAGCTGGGGGATGCCTTCGTGCTGGATGCCTTCGGGAGCGCCCACCGAGCCCACGCCAGCGTGGTGGGGGTGGCCAGGCTCCTCCCCGCCTACGCCGGCTTCCTCATGGAAAAGGAGGTGAAGGCCCTCTCCCGCCTTCTCCACGACCCGGAGAAGCCTTACGCCGTGGTCATCGGCGGGGCCAAGGTCTCCGACAAGATCGGGGTGCTGGAGAGCCTTCTGCCCAAGGTGGACCGCCTCCTCATCGGCGGGGCCATGGCCTTTACCTTCATCAAGGCCCTGGGGGGGGAGGTGGGTAAAAGCCTGGTGGAGGAGGACCGCCTGGACCTGGCCAGGGACCTCCTGGCCCGGGCCGAGGCCCTGGGGGTAAAGGTCTACCTGCCCGCCGACGTGGTGGCGGCGGAAAAGATAGAGCCCGGCGTGCCCACCCAGGTCTTCCCGGCCGACGCCATCCCCACGCCCTACATGGGCCTGGACATCGGGCCCAGGACCCGGGAGCTTTTCCGGGAGGCCTTGAGGGGCGTGCGCACCGCCTTCTGGAACGGGCCCATGGGGGTCTTTGAGGTGCCCCCCTTTGACGAGGGGACCCTGGCCGTGGGCCGGGCCCTGGCGGATCTGGAAGGGGCCTTCACCGTGGTGGGGGGCGGGGACTCGGTGGCGGCGGTGAACCGCCTGGGGCTGAAGGACCGCTTTGGCCACGTGTCCACCGGGGGCGGAGCCAGCCTGGAGTACCTGGAGAAGGGCACGCTTCCCGGGATTGAGGTCCTGGAATAGACAAAGTTCCTCAGGCCCCCGCCTCTTTCTTGAGCGGGGGCTTTCCCTTTATGATGCCCCCATGCGGCGTGTGCTAGTGGCAGGAAACTGGAAGATGCACAAGGTTCCCTCGGAGGCCCGGGTCTGGCTGGCGGAGCTAAAAAGGCTCCTTCCCCCCTTGGACTCGGAGGCGGCGGTCCTACCCGCCTTCCCCATGCTCCCGGTGGCCAAGGAGGTCCTCTCGGGCACGGGGGTCGCCTACGGGGCCCAGGACGTGTCCGCCCACCGGGAGGGGGCCTACACCGGGGAGGTGTCGGCCCGGATGCTCGCCGACCTGGGATGCCGCTACGCCATCGTGGGCCACTCGGAAAGAAGGCGCTACCACGGGGAAAGCGATGCGCTGGTGGCGGAGAAGGCCAAAAGGCTTCTGGAGGAGGGCATCACCCCCATCCTCTGCGTGGGGGAGCCTCTAGAAGTCCGGGAGAGGGGAGAGGCCGTACCCTACACCCTGGCCCAGCTTTTGGGGAGCCTTAAGGGCGTGGAGCCCGAAAGCCCCGATCGCCTGGTCATCGCCTATGAGCCCGTCTGGGCCATCGGCACCGGGAAAAACGCCACCCCCGAGGACGCCGAGGCCATGCACCAGGCCATCCGCCAGGCCCTCGCCGAGCGCTACGGAGAGGCCTTCGCCAGCCGGGTGCGCGTCCTCTACGGGGGAAGCGTGAACCCCAAGAACTTCGCCGACCTCCTCTCCATGCCCAACGTGGACGGGGGGCTCGTGGGCGGGGCCAGCCTGGAGCTGGAAAGCTTCCTCGCCCTCCTTCGGATGGCGGGCTAAGCGGCTACGGAGCGAGGCCAAGAAGCCTCGCCCAAGGGGACCTCTCCCCACGGGCATAAAGTTGCGCTACCCTATCCCCATGCGCCTCCACCCCCGGACCCAGGCCGCCAAGGAGAGCATCTTTCCCAAGATGAGCGCCCTCGCCCAGCGCCTGGGCGCGGTGAACCTGGGCCAGGGCTTCCCCTCCACCCCCCCGCCTCCCTTCCTCCTGGAGGCGGTGCGCCGCGCCCTGGGCCGCTACGACCAGTACGCCCCTCCCGCCGGGCTTCCTGCTTTAAGGGAGGCCCTGGCGGAGGAGTTTGGCGTGGAGCCTGAGGCCGTGGTGGTCACCTCCGGGGCCACCGAGGCCCTTTACGTCCTCCTCCAGAGCTTGGTGGGGCCGGGGGAGGAGGTGGTGGTCCTGGAACCCTTCTTTGACGTCTACCTGCCGGACGCTTTCCTGGCCGGGGCCGAGGCCCGGCTGGTGCGGCTTCCCCTGGAGGAAGGGGGCTTCCGGCTGGACCTTGGGGCCTTGGAGAGGGCCATCGCCCCAAGGACCCGCCTCCTCCTCCTGAACACGCCTATGAACCCCACGGGCCTCGTCTTCAAGGAAGCGGAGCTAAAGGCCATCGCCGAGCTTGCCAGGAGGCACGACCTCTTTCTGGTTTCCGACGAGGTCTACGACGAGCTCTACTACGGGGAGAGGCCCAGGCGCCTTAGGGAGTTCGCCCCGGAGCGCACCTTCACCGTGGGGAGCGCCGGGAAGCGCCTCGAGGCCACCGGCTACCGCGTGGGCTGGATCGTGGGGCCTAAGGCGTTCATGCCCACCATCGCCGGGATGCGCCAGTGGACCAGCTTTTCCGCCCCCTCCCCCCTCCAGGCCGGGGTGGCCGAGGCCCTGAGGGTGGCGAGGCGGGAAGGCTTTTACGAGGCCTTGAGGGAAAGCTACCGGAAAAGGCGGGACCTTCTCGCCGGGAGGCTTAGGGCCCTGGGGCTTCGGGTCTACATCCCTGAGGGCACCTACTTCCTCATGGCCGAGCTTCCGGGGTGGGACGCCTTTCGCCTGGTGGAAAGGGCCCGGGTGGCCCTGATCCCCGCCTCGGCCTTCTACTGGGAAGACCCCCCGGAGGGGCTTTTCCGCTTCGCCTTCTGCAAGAAGGAGGAGGAGCTTATGGTGGCCCTGGAGCGCCTGGCTCCTGTGGTAAACTCCCTGGCGTGAAGCTAAAGCCTGTGGCCTACCTGGAAAAGGGCGAGTTCCCCCTGGAAGAGGGGGAGGCCCTGAGGCTCTACCGGGCCATGCGCCGGGCCCGGTTTTTTGACGAGAAGGCCGTCACCCTCCAGCGCCAGGGGCGGCTTGGGGTCTACCCCCCCTTTATGGGCCAGGAGGCGGCCCAGGTGGGGGTGGCCCTGGCCCTAGGGGAGGGGGACTGGGTGGTCCCCTCCTACCGGGAGAGCGCCATGCTCCTCGCCAGGGGCCTCCCCATCCACGTCCTCATCCTCTACTGGCGGGCCCACCCGGCGGGCTGGGGCTTTCCCGAGGGGGTGCGGGTGGTGAACCCCTACATCCCCATCGCCACCCAGATTCCCCAGGCCGTGGGCCTGGCCCTGGCGGGCCGGTACCGGGGGGAGGACTGGGTGGTGGCCACCTCCATCGGGGACGGGGGCACCAGCGAGGGGGACTTTCACGAGGGCCTGAACTTCGCCGCCGTCTTCCAGGCCCCGGTGGTCTTCCTGGTGCAGAACAACGGCTACGCCATCAGCGTTCCCCGCGCCAAGCAGATGCGGGTGGACTACATCGCCCGTAGGGCCGAGGGCTACGGCATGCCCGGGGTGGTGGTGGACGGGAACGATGCCTTTGCCGTCTACCTGGAGGCTAAGAAGGCGGTGGAAAGGGCGAGGCGGGGGGAAGGCCCTACCCTCCTCGAGGCCCTCACCTACCGCCTGGCCCCCCACACCACCTCTGACGACCCCACCCGCTACCGCACCCGGGAGGAGGAGGAGGCCTGGCGGCGGAAGGACCCCATCCTGCGCCTTAGGAAGGCCCTGGAGGAAAGAGGCCTCTGGGACGAGGAGAGGGAAAGGGCTCTTCTGGAGGAGCTGGAGGAGGAGTTCGCCCGGGAGCTGGCCCTGGCCGACCAAGCCCCAGAGCCCAGGCCTGAGGAGATCGTGGAGCACGTCTACAAGGAGATGGGCCCCGACCAGAGGCGGGCTTATGAGGCCCTGCGGCGGGGCCTCCACGTGGAGGAGGCATGGTAGCCGAGAAGACGCGCCTTCTCAACATGGTCCAGGCCATCAACGAGGCCCTGGACCTGGCCCTTTCCCGGGACGGGAGGGTCTTGGTCTTCGGGGAGGACGTGGGGCGGCTTGGGGGGGTCTTCCGGGTCACCGAGGGGCTTCAGGCCAAGCACGGGGAAAGCCGGGTCTTTGACACCCCTCTGGCGGAAAGCGGCATCCTAGGCATGGCCATCGGCCTGGCCATGGGGGGGATGCGCCCCGTGGCCGAGATCCAGTTCGCCGGCTTCCTCTACCCCGCCCTGGACCAGATCCTCTCCCACCTGGGGCGGTGGCGGCACCGCTCCCGGGGGCGGGTGGGCCTTCCCGTGGTGGTGCGGGCTCCCTACGGCGGGGGCGTCCACACCCCGGAACAGCACGCCGACTCCCCGGAGGCCATCCTGGCCCACGCCCCGGGGGTCAAGGTGGTAATCCCCTCGAGCCCAGAAAGGGCCAAGGGCCTCCTCCTTTCGGCCATAGAGGACGAGGACCCGGTCTTTTTCCTGGAGGCCATCAAGCTCTACCGGAGCGCCCGGGCCCCCGTCCCCGAGGGCTACTACACCCTGCCCCTGGGAAAGGCCCGGGTGGTGCGCCAGGGGAAGGCCGCCACCTTGATCGGCTACGGGGGGATGGTGGAGGTGATGCTGGAGGCGGCGGAGGTGGCGGCCCGGGAAGGGGTGGAGGTCATGGTGGTGGACCTGGAGACCCTGGTGCCCCTGGACGAGGACACCCTCCTGGAGGCGGTGCGGGAGACGGGCCGGGCGGTGGTGGTCTACGAGGCCATGCGCACCGGGGGCTTTGGGGCCGAGGTGGCCGCCCGCATCGCCGAAGGGGCCATAGACCACCTCGAGGCCCCGGTCCTCCGGGTGGCGGGGTACGACGCCCCCTACCCGCCCTTCAGCGCCATTGAGGACCTCTACCGCCCCAACGCCAGGAGGGTCCTGGCCGCCCTCAGGAAGGTGCTAACCTATTAGGGCTTCTTCCGGGCCCCGCCAAAGGGCCGCCCGTCATTCCAAGCCTTTGGGGCCCCCGCCGTGGTAAAGCCACGGCGGGGCGCTTAGAGTGGAGGGCATGGAGCGGCCCATTTCTGAGGCGTACTTCCAGGAGGCAGGGAGGCACATCCCGGGCGGGGTGAGCAGCCCGGTCAGGGCCTTCAAGGCGGTGGGGGGGACTCCCCCTTACCTGGTGCGGGGCGAGGGGGCCTACGTCTGGGACGCGGACGGGAACCGCTACCTGGACTACGTCCTGAGCTGGGGGCCCCTCATCCTGGGCCACGCCCACCCCAAAGTCCTTTCCCGGGTGCGGGAGGTCATGGAGGGAGGGCTCACCTTCGGGGCGCCCCACCCCCTCGAGGTGGCCCTAGCCAAAAAGGTCAAGGCGGCCTACCCGGGCGTGGAGCTGGTGCGCTTCGTGAGCTCGGGGACGGAGGCCACCATGAGCGCCCTGAGGCTCGCCCGGGGGTACACGGGCCGGGACCTGATCGTCAAGTTCCGGGGGAACTACCACGGCCACGCCGACGGCCTTCTGGTGGAGGCGGGAAGCGGGGCCCTCACCCTGGGGGTGCCCTCCTCGGCCGGGGTGCCCGAGGCCTACGCCCGGCTCACCCTGGTCCTGGAGTACAACGACGCCGAGGGGCTCAGGGAGGTCCTGAGGCGCCGGGGGGAGGAGATCGCCGCCATCATCTTTGAACCGGTGGTGGGGAACGCCGGGGTGCTGGTCCCCACCGAGGACTTCCTGAAGGCCCTCCACGAGGCCAGGGAGTTTGGCGTCCTCCTCATCGCCGACGAGGTGATGACGGGCTTCCGCCTGGCCTTTGGCGGGGCCACGGAGCGTTTTGGCCTCAAGCCCGACCTCGTCACCCTGGGCAAGGTCCTGGGCGGGGGGCTTCCCGCCGCCGCCTACGGGGGGAGGCGGGAGGTCATGGAGCGGGTGGCCCCCCTTGGGCCCGTCTACCAGGCGGGGACCCTTTCTGGGAACCCGCTGGCCATGGCCTCGGGGTTGGCCACCTTGGAAATCCTGGAGGCGGACCCCGGCCTCTACGCCCACCTGGAGGCCGTGGGGGCCAGGCTGGAGGCGGGGCTTAGGGAGGTCTTGACCAGGAAGGGCGTGCCCCACACCATCAACCGGGTGGGGTCCATGCTGACCGTCTTCTTCACCGAAGGCCCCGTGCGCACCTTCGCCGAGGCCAGGCGCACCGATACCGAGCTCTTCAAGCGCTTCTTCCACGGCCTTCTTTCCCGGGGCGTGTACTGGCCGCCCTCCAACTTTGAGGCCGCCTTCCTCTCCACCGCCCACGGCGAGGAGGAGGTGGCGAGGACCCTCGAGGCCCTGGAGGGGGCCCTATAATGGACGGGCGGGAGGAGCTTCTCGCCAGGGTTCGCGCCAGGGTCGCCAGGTGCTCCTGGGACGAGTTTCTGGACCTAGCCGAGGCCTATGGGTTCTCCCTCCATGTGGGCAAGGGTAGCAGGAGAAGGCTTTCACATAAGAGCGGTTTGGTGGTCAGCGTCCACGAGCCACATCCAAGGAGCAAGCCCGTTCACCCTGAAGCGGTCAAGGCTCTGCTGAGGGCCATAGAGAGGTTGGAGGATGAGACTTAGGGTGCTGGTAGAATACCATCCGGAGCTGGAAGGTGAGCACGAGCCCTACGTGGCCCGGCTTTTGGACTACCCGGAGCTCCAAGGGTACGGCTTCACCCCGGGGGAAGCCATTCAGGATGCCCTGGGCTTTTTGGAGGAATACCTGGGCCGCCCCTTGAGGATTATTCGGGAAGAGGTCCAGGTAGACGTGGCGTGACCCTCAAGGACCCCATCTGCGCCATCGCCACGCCCCCCGGCAAGGGGGCCATCGGCGTAGTGCGCCTTTCCGGGGAGGGGGCCTTGGAGCTGGCCGCCCGGGCCTTCCGGGGCCGGGACCCGAGGCGCCTCAAGGGCGGCCGCTTCACCCTGGGGGAGGTGGTGGACCCCGCCACGGGGGAGGTCATTGACCAGGCCCTGCTTTTGGTCTTCCGGGCCCCCCACTCCTACACCGGGGAGGACCTGGTGGAGTTCCAGACCCACGGCTCCCCGGCGGTCTTGAGGCGGGTGATGGAGGTCCTGGTCTCCTTGGGGGCGAGGCCCGCCGGGCGGGGAGAGTTCACCTTAAGGGCCTACCTCAACGGCAAGCTGGACCTGGCCCAGGCGGAGGCCGTTTTGGCCCTCATAGAGGCGGAAGGGGAGCTGGCCAGGAGGCAGGCCCTGAGGGCCTTGGAGGGGGCCCTTTCCCGCAGGATCGCCGCCTTGGAGGAGAAGCTCCTTGGGCTTTTGGCCCACATCCAGGCCCTTTTGGACTACCCCGAGGAGGGGGTGGAGCCCCACCGGGCGGAAGGGGTGATCCGGGAGGCTTTGGCGGAGGTGGAGGGCCTTTTGGCCCAGGCCAAGGCCTCCCGCCTGGCCCAGAAGGGAGCCCGCCTGGCCCTGATCGGGGCGCCTAACGCCGGGAAGAGCTCCCTCTTGAACGCCCTTTTGGGCTACGAGCGGGCTTTGGTTTCCCCCATTCCCGGCACCACCCGGGACTACCTGGAGGCCCCCCTGGAGCTTTTCGGCATCCCCCTCATCGCCGTGGACACCGCCGGGGTGCGGGAGACGGAGGACCCCCTGGAGCGGGCGGGGGTGGAGCGGGCCCTCAGGATTGCCGAGGAGGCGGACCTCATCCTCTACGTGGCCGACCGCTCGCTTCCCCGGCCCCCGCCGCCCCCCCTTCCCTGGGAGAGGGTCGTCCGGGTGGCCACCAAGGCCGACCTGCCCCCGGCCTGGGAGGACCCGGCCTTTCTTTCCGTCTCCAGTCTGACGGGGGAGGGGATGGAGAGGCTCAAGGAGGCCCTGAAGGAGGCCCTTCTGGGCCGGGAGGGCGGGGAGTTCCTCCTCACCGAGCGCCAGGTGGAGGCCCTCGTTAGGGCCAAAGAAAGGCTAGGGGAGGCCCTCGCGCTCCCCGAGGACCTCATGGGCCTGGCCCTGGAGGAGGCCCTGAAGGCCCTGGCCGCCCTTACGGGGCGGGAGGTGGCCGAGGAGGTGGTGGCCCGGGTCTTCCAGAACTTCTGCGTGGGCAAGTAGGCCGGGCCTTAGGGGAGGAAGGCCTCGAGGATCTCCTCCACCTGGTCGGTCTCTATGAGGAAGGCGTCGTGGCCGTGGGGGCTCTTGATCTCCCGGTATCGGGCCCCGGCCAGGCGGGCCGCCTCCCGCACCTCCCAGGCGGGGTAGAGGAGGTCGGTGTCAATGCCCACGAAGAGGGCGGGCAGGTCCCGAAGCCTTTTGAGGGCGGCCTCGAGGCCCCCCCGCCCCCGGCCCACGTCGTGGGTGTCCATGGCCCGGGATAGAACCAGGTAGCTCTCGGCGTGAAAGCGCTTCAGGAACTTCTCCCCCTGGTAGTCCAGATAGGCCTCCCCTAGCTCCGGGGCCTCCTGCCAGCGGGCGGCGAACCCCTCGGGGGCCCGGTAGCTCATCATGGCGATGCCCCGGGCCAGGGCCATGCCCCTGGGGGCGGGGTGGCCCTCTTGGTACCCGGGGTCCAGGAGGATGGCCTGGCGGGCGAGGTGGTTGAAGGCCCGGGCCCAGGGGCCGTGGCGGGGCGGGGCCGCCAGGACCACCAGCTTCCTAACCCGCTCCGGGTACATGAGGGCGAACTCCAAGGCCACCATCCCCCCCAGGCTCCCGCCGATCACCGTCGCCTTCTCCACCCCCAGGTGGTCCAGAAGCCTGGCCTGGGCCCGGGCCAGGTCCCGGATGGTGAGGGGCGGAAAGTCTTTGCCGTAGGGCTTCCCCGTCCTGGGGTCTAAGGAGAGGGGCCCGGTGGAGCCGTAGCAGCTTCCCAGGTGGTTGGCGGAGATGACGTAGTAGAGGCTTGGGTCCAGGATCCTCCCCGGCCCCACCAGGCTGTCCCACCAGCCTTCCTTCCCAAAGGCCCTTTCCAGGGGGGAGAGGCTTTGGAAGGTGGCCTCGTCGTAGACCCCCGCCAGGTGGGCGCTCCCCGTGAGGGCGTGGAAGACCAGGACGGCGTTATCCCGCTTGCGGGAAAGCCCCCCGTAGGTCTCAAAGCGGAGGCGCACCTCGGGCAAAAACCCTCCCAGCTCGGTGTAAAACCCCTCCCGCCTGGGGAAGAGGACGGCGGTGCGGGGCCTGGGCGGGGGGATGGAGAGGGGGGAGCGGGGGGGCTTGAGGATCAGCGCCTCGTGGTCCCCCCAGGCCTCCAGGGCGATCTCCCTCATCCCAGGGCCTCCTCTAGCTCCGCCTTCAGGTCCTCCACGTGCTCCAGGCCCACGGAGAGGCGGACCATCTCCGGCGCTACCCCGGCCAGGGCCTGCTCCTCGGGGGAGAGCTGGGAGTGGGTAGTGGAGGCGGGGGGGATGGCCAGGGTCCGGGGGTCCCCCACGTTGGCCAGGTGGGAGATGAGCTTGAGGCGGGAGATGAAGGCCTTGGCCGCCTCGTACCCGCCCTTGAGGCCGAAGGTGAGGACGGCCCCCGGCCTGCCCCGGAAGTACTTCTGGGCCCTTCCGTGGTGGGGGTGGTCCTCGAGGCCCGGGTAGTTGACCCAGGCCACCTTGGGGTGCTCCCTGAGCCAGTGGGCCAGGTGCAGGGTGTTTTCCACGTGGCGCTCCGCCCTTAAGGAGAGGGTCTCCATCCCCAGGAGGACCACCCAGGCCTCAAAGGGCCCCAGGGCCTGCCCCTGGTCCCGGAGGCCGTCCACCCGGGCCTTGACGATGAAGGCCAGGTTGCCGAAGGCCTCGGTGAGCCTGAGGCCGTGGTAGCCGGGCTGGGGCTCGGTGATGAGGGGGTAGCGGCCGTTGTCCCAGGGGAACTGGCCCCGGTCCACGATGGCCCCGGCGATGACCGCCCCGTGCCCCCCCACCCACTTGGTGAGGGAGTGGGTCACCACCGCGGCCCCCCACTCCAGGGGCCTGAGGAGGTAGCCCCCCATGCCGAAGGTGTTGTCCACAAAAAGGGCCACGCCCCGCTCCCGGGCCGCCTGGGCCAGGGCCTCGAGGTCGGGGATATTGAGGGCGGGGTTGCCGATGGACTCCACCCACCAGGCCCGGGTCTTCTCGTCGGTGAGAGCCAGGAACTCCTCCGGGCGCTCCTCCCTGGAGGTGAAGCGCACCTCAATGCCCAGGCGCTTCAGGGTCACCTTGAACTGGTTGAAGGTGCCCCCGTAGAGGTTGGGCGTGGAGACGAGGTTGTCCCCCGCCTGGGCAATGGTGGTGAGGGCCAGGAACTGGGCGGCGTGGCCGCTTGCCGTGGCCAGGGCCGCCTGGCCCCCCTCGAGGGCCGCCAGACGCTTCTCCAGGACGTCCACCGTGGGGTTCATGATGCGGGAGTAGATGTTGCCGAAGGCCCTCAGGGCGAAGAGGTCGGCGGCGTGCTCGGGGCTAGTGAAGACGTAGCTGGTGGTGGGGTAGATGGGCACCTGCCGGCTTGAGGTGGTGGGCTCCGGGGTGTACCCGGCGTGGAGCTGCAGGGTCTCAAAGCGCATCTTGGCCTCCTTCCCCGCGGGGGCGCTGGAAGGGGCCATAAAAAGCCCCTTCCCGGCAAGACCGTTCTCTCGCCAAGAAGGGGTTGGGCGTGGCGCTTACCCCCCTCTCTTATCGTCCCCGGGCGTTTCCCCCGCCCGGGCCGGCGTTGGCACCAGCCCCGCCCGCTTCCGGCCATGGAACGGAGGGGGCGGGAGGTTGCCGCGGTTTCACAGGGCCGTACCCTCCACCGCTCTGGATAAGAGAACGGGCTGGTTTTGGCCGCGCCCCGGCGCGGTTAGGCCCCAGTGTAGAAACCCCGGGGCCCTGCGTCAATCCCCTTTGACCTTTTGCCCCTCCTCCCCTATACTGGACTCCGCTACGGGGAGTAGCGCAGCCCGGTAGCGCACCTCGTTCGGGACGAGGGGGTCGCTGGTTCAAATCCAGTCTCCCCGACCATAGGGCCGGCCCTTGGGGCCGGCTTTCTGTATACTGCCCCCGTGCGCTTTCTGGCGGGCCTGGCCCTCTTCTTCCTGGGCCTCCACCTGGTGGCCGAGGCCCTTTGGGCCTGGAAGGGAAGGCGGGGGCTTCTGGCCCGGGTCCTGGGCTCGCCCTTTTGGGGCCTCCTTTACGGCCTTCTCCTCGGGGCCTTCTCGGGGAGCGGCTCGGGGCTTGGGCTTCTGGCGCTGGCGCTTCTGGAGGTGGGCGTTCTGACCCACGCCCAGGCGGCCCTTCTGGCCCTGGCGGCCACGGCCGGGGCCGGGGTCTGGGTGGGGCTTCTGGCCGTGGCCAGGGAGAGGGTCTGGGAGGCCCTCTTGGTCCTGGCCCTTTTCCTCTACCTGGTGCCCGCCGTAAGGCGCTTCAGCCTCTTCCTCTTCGGCCTCGGCCTCCTCTTTCTGGGCTTCGCCGAGATGGGGGCGGGGCTGGCCCCGGTTCTGGCCCTAGCCCAGAGGCTCTCGGGCCTTGGGGAAGGGTATCTGGCGGGCCTCCTTCTGGGGGGGCTTCTGGGCTCGGCTAACGGCGTGGCCGCGCTGGCCCTGCTCCTTTCCGGGAAGCTTACCCCGGGCGTGGCCGAGGCCCTGGTCCTGGGGGCCGGGGTGGGGACCACCAGCACCTTCTTCTTGGCCGCTTTGGGGGGTCGGGTGGAGGCTTTACGCCTGGGGGTGCCCCTTTTCCTCCACCGCCTTCTCCTTTCCCTGCTTCTTCTGCCCTTGGTCCCTCCCCTGGCCGACGGCGTCCTGGCCTGGCACCTCCTGAGCCACCTCCTCTACGCCCTCCTTTACCCGCCCCTGGCCCCCTTCTGGGAAAGGCTGGCCGAGAGGCTTTTCCCCAGGCGCAGGGTGGCCCCCAAGTACCTGCGCCGTGAGGCCCTGGATACCCCCCTTCTCGCCCTGGGCCTGGCCCGGCGGGAGCTGGCCCGGGTGGCCGACGCTGTGCGGGGGATGCTGGCCCAGGCCATCCGGGTCCTGAGCCAGGAGGAGGGGGGAGAGCGGAGCCTGGAGGCCCTCGAGGCGAAGGTGGACGCCCTGACCCGGGAGCTGGTCCTTTACACCTCGGAGCTGGTGAGCCGCACGGGGGACGAGCGGGCGGTGAAGCTCTTCATGGCCGCCAGCGAGCTGGAGCACCTGGGGGACCTGGTGCGGAGGGTGGTGCGCCAGGCGGAGAGGCTCTGGTCCCAGGGCCTCCGCTTTAGCCCGGAAGGGAAGGAGGACCTGCTTCTTGCGGCCTCCCGGGTCCTTTCCAGCCTGGATAAGCTGGCGGCGGCCCTGGGAGGGGAGCGGGCCCTGGCGGAGGAGGTCTTGCGGGAGCCAGGCGAGGCCTTCTTTGAGGGCCTGAGGCGGGCCCACCTGGCCCGCCTCGAGGCCGGCCTGGCCGAGAGCCGGGCCAGCACCCTGGCCCACCTGGACATCCTCCTCACCCTAGAGGAGGTGGACCAGGGCCTCGCTCGCCTGGCCGGGCTGGCCCTGGAGCTTTAAGCTATGGGCGTGGTGAGGATTCTCGGCGGCAAGGCGAAGGGCGTGCCCCTCAAGGTGCCCGCCTCGGCCCGGCCTTCCCCGGTGCGTCTCAGGAAGGCCCTCTTTGACTACCTGCGCCTCCGCTACCCCAAAAGGGGGCGGTTTCTGGACCTCTACGCGGGAAGCGGGGCGGTGGGCCTCGAGGCGGCCAGCGAGGGCTTTGAGGCCACCCTGGTGGAGAAGGACAAGGAGGCCATCGCCCTCCTCAGGGACAACGCCAGGCGGGCCGGGCTTAAGGTCCGCATCGTCCCCTTGCCGGTGGAGGTCTTCCTTCCCGAGGCCAAGGCCAAAGGGGAGCGCTACACCGTGGCCTTCATGGCCCCGCCCTACCCCATGGACCTGGCGGCCCTTTTCCAGGCCCTTCTGGAAAGCGGCCTGGTGGAGGAGGGGGGGCTTTACATCCTCCAGCACCCCAAGGACCTCCACCTGCCCCTGGGGGAGCGCCGGGTCTACGGGGAGAACGCCCTCACCCTGGTGGAGGTTTAGATGCACGTGGTCTATCCCGGAAGCTTTGACCCCCTGACCAACGGCCACCTGGACGTGATCCAGCGGGCGAGCCGCCTCTTTGCCAAGGTCACGGTGGCCATCCTGGAGAACCCCAACAAGCGGGGGCAGTACCTCTTCACCGCCGAGGAGCGGCTCGCCATCGTCCGGGAGGCCACCGCCCACCTCCCCAACGTGGAGGCCGCTACCTTCAGCGGGCTTCTGGTGGACTTCGTGAAGCGGGTGGGGGCCCAGGCCATCGTCAAGGGCCTGAGGGCCGTCTCCGACTACGAGTACGAGCTGCAGATGGCCCACCTGAACCGTCAGCTCCTGCCGGGCTTGGAAACCCTCTTCATCCTTTCCGCCACCCGCTACTCCTTCGTGTCCAGCACCATGGTGAAGGAGATCGCCCGCTACGGTGGGGACGTGTCCAAGCTGGTCCCTCCCGCCACCTTGAGGGCTTTGAAGGCCAAGTTCGGCCAGGGGTAGAATCCTCTTTGGAGGTTCCTATGAAGGCTTTCGCCAGCAAGTACGGCAACGCTCTGGAGCTGGGCCACCTCATCGGCGGGGAGGAGGTCTTTGAGGGGGCGCCTTTGGAACGGCGAAACCCCTCCGACCACGAGGACCTGATCGCCCGCTTCCCCGAGGGCACCAAGGACACCCTGAGGAAAGCGGCTCTGAAGGCCAGGGAGGCCTTCTTGGAGTGGAGCCGCACCCCGGCCCCGGTCCGGGGCCAGGTCCTCTTCAACCTGGCCAAGATCCTGGAAAGGGAGAAGCCCACCCTGACCCGCCTCATGGTGCGGGAGGTGGGGAAGACCTTCAAGGAGGCGGCGGGGGACGTGCAGGAGGCCATAGACACCGCCATCTTCTTCGCCTCCGAGGGGCGCAGGCTCTACGGCCAGACCGTCCCCAGCGAGATGCGGGACAAGGAGCTCTTCACCTTCAGGAGGCCTTTAGGGGTGGTGGGCATGATCACCGCCGGCAACTTCCCCATCGCCGTGCCCAGCTGGAAGCTGATCCCGGCGGTCCTCACCGGCAACGCTGTGGTCTGGAAGCCCTCCGAAGATTCTCCGGTCCTGTCCTACGTGTTCGTCAAGCTCTTTGAGGAGGCGGGCCTGCCCCCCGGGGTCATCAACCTGGTCTTCGGCGGGGGCAAGGACTCCACGGGCCAGTGGTTGGTGGAGCTCATGGACGAGGGGCTTTTCCAGAAGTTCGCCTTCACGGGGAGCACCAAGGTGGGCCGCTGGATCGGGGAGGTGGCGGGGCGGAACCTCATCCGGCCCACCCTGGAGCTTGGGGGCAAGAACCCGCTGGTGGTCATGCGGGACGCCGATCTGGACCTGGCGGTGGAGGGAGCCTGGTGGAGCGCCTTCGCCACCGGGGGACAGCGGTGCACCTCGGCGGGCAACATCCTGGTGGATGCCCCCATCTACGAGGAGTTCAAGCGCCGCTTTTTGGAGAAGGTGGAGGCCACCGCCATCGGCAACCCCCTCCTTTACCCTGAGGTCACCTACGGCCCCTTCATCAACGAGAGGCTTTACGCCCGCTGGCTGGAGCACTACCGCTGGGCCGAGGAGGACGGGGCCACGCTCCTTTTCGGCCGGGGGCGCATCACCCGGGACAACCCCTACCCCCGCTTCCACGGGGACCCTGAGGCCGGCCTTTTCGGCTGGCCCACGGTCTTTGAAGCCCGCCCCGGCATGCGCCAGTTCCAGGAGGAGATCTTCGGGCCCACCGTCAACCTGGTGAAGGTGGACGGCATTGAGGAAGCCATAGAGGTGGCCAACAGCCCCCCTTACGGGCTTTCCAGCGCCATCTACACCAACCACCGCCACTGGGCCTACCTCTTCAAGGTGGGGATCCGGGCCGGCATGACCAGCATCAACAACGCCACCGTGGGGGCCGAGGCCCACCTGCCTTTCGGCGGGGTGAAGGCCAGCGGCAACGGGGCCCGGGAGTCGGGGATCTGGGTCATTGAGGAGTACACCTACTGGCACGCGGTCAACGAGGAGTACTCCGGCAGGCTCCAGCTGGCCCAGATGGACACCGGCTACATAAGCCCCAAGGAGCCCACGGACTGGGGGAAGGTGTTGGGGGTCTAGCCTATTCGGCTAGCCCTTTTATCGCCTTCCAGGTCACCCGCTTTTGGGCCGCAAGGCGGCCCAAAAGCTTTAGGATGCGGCTGGCCGATTCTTCGGATACGTTCCCCTCTTGAGCCAAGAGCTTCACTAGCTCCTGGGAGGAAACTTTGCGAGGGGCCGCCTTCGGTTTGGGCGCTCGTGGCACCTTGCGCAAGAAGGCCGTGGGGAGGCTCTCCACGCCCAGGGTGTCCCCCTTGGGGTTCAAGAACTCCACCTCTACCTGCTTCCCGCTGGGGTAGACGAGGACCACCACGCCCCGGGTTCCCCTGACAAAGGAGGGGAGATCCCTGGTCAGTTCCACGCTGTCAAGCTCCTGTAGCCTCATGGCAGCGGTCCCTGGTTCCGGCGGGGTAGGCGGTGACAAACGTTGCTTCCCCTTCCTCAATGTACCCGCTCATGAACCTTTCCACAGGGCCCGTGGGCGCGTGCAGGGGGCCTAGGTAGCTTACCAGATAGCCTTTGCCCTCGGCTCCGGGGCGGATCTGGCAGACGGCGGCTTCCCGGGCATGCTGGATCAGGGCCTGTTCCAGGGTAGCGGGGTCTTTGGGGCTAAACCCCTTGCTAGGAGGAGAAAACGGGCCTTGGCCCGGCCTGCCTCGTGATTCGGGTTGAGGAGGTACTTCGTGAGCTTGCGCCGGGGAACAAAGAAGCGGTTTCCCCTCATTGGGCGCTTTCCAGATCAGGCCGAAGGCGCACCGCCTCCCGCAGGTACACGTGGCGCACCCGATCCTGAGGGGTGTCCGTGTTCCAGAGGGCGAGGACCCGGATGACCCGGGGGAGGCTTCCCGGCACCGGCACCTCCCGGGCCGAGAGGAGGGGGACGCGGTGCATGCCGATCTGCCGGGCGGCCTCGGCGGGGAAGGCCGAGGGGAGGTCCTCGGTGACGGTGAAGATGATGGCGGCCAGCTCCTCGTGGCTCTGAATGCCGTTGGCCTCCAGCATCTTCAAAAGGAGCTCCCGGGTAGCCCGGTGGATGGCCTCGGGCGTGTCCTCCTCCACGGTGATGGCCCCCCGTATGCCCCGCACCATAGTTAGGCCCCATGCTAAGGGGTTTTCCCTCCGGAGGCAAGTTGGGTAGACTCTACCCCATGAACCTTATGGCCGTCTTCGCCCATCCCGATGACGAGATCGGGGCCTCGGGCACCCTGGCCCTGCACGCCCGGAGGGGGGACAGGGTCCTTCTGGTCTGGATGACCCGGGGGGAGCTGGCGAGCCAGTTCGGCGAGGCCAGCCCGGAGGAGGTGGCCCGGGTGCGGGAGGGGCATGGGGCCCACGTGGCGGGCCTTCTAGGGGCCGAGTACCGCTTTCTCCCCTTTAGGGACACCTTCCTCACGGGGGGTAGGGAGGAGGCCCTGGCCCTGGCCCGGCTCATGGCCGACTTCCGCCCCCAGGCGGTCCTCACCTGGGACCCCCTGGACGTCCACCCGGACCACCGGGCCACCTACCAGGCGGTGCTTTCCGCCCTGAAGCTCTGCCGCATCCCCAAGCTGGTGGGGGAGGCCCACCGGGAGCCCGTGCGCCTTTACCACTACCCGAGGCGGGACCTCCTGAGGCCCCTGGTCCACGTGGACGTGACGGAGACCGAGGAGGTGGCCGAGGCCGTCTTCGCCTTCTACCAGGCCTTCTACCGCTGGCCGGTTACCCTCGAGGACTTTCGCGCCCGTCGTCGGCTTCGGGGACAGGAGGCGGGGGTGGCGTTTGCGGAGGCGTTTCAGACGGAGACCCCTCCGGCGTGGCCGGGGCTTCCGGGCGGGCCTCCTCCAGGGCGTGGGCGGGGGTGAGGACGTAGGCTAGGAGGACGGCGGGGATGACCAGGGGCAAGGTGGCGTACCCGCCCCACTCCGCCGCCAGGAGGGTGGCGGCGAAGGGGGCCCGGGCCACCCCGGAGAGGACCGCCGCCCCCCCGGCCAGGGCCAGGGCCTCGGGCGG
Organism: Thermus aquaticus; assembly: GCF_001280255.1. Classification (NCBI taxonomy): domain Bacteria; kingdom Thermotogati; phylum Deinococcota; class Deinococci; order Thermales; family Thermaceae; genus Thermus; species Thermus aquaticus. The sequence continues at coordinate 1,478,527 of NZ_LHCI01000106.1, forward strand.
CAGGGCCAGGGGGCCCGGAAGCCGGGCCAAAAGGGCCCCGAGAAGCCCCCCCAGGACCAGGGCCGGGGTGTAGGGGCCCCCGTAGGCCCGCACCCCCTGGGCCAGGAGGAGGAGGAGAAGCTTGGAAAGGAGGAGGTAGAAAAGGGCCCAGGTGGCCAGAAGGGGCGTGGCGGCCACGGCCACCCAGCCGAGGCCGTGGCCCAGGGCCTCCGGCAGAAGGAGGAGGAAGAGGGCCAGGGCCAGGCCCAAAAGGGCGTGCCTCAAGGGGAAGGCCAGGCGCTTTAAATGCCCTTCCAAGAGGCGTCCCCCTTCCGTCCACAAGGTGGCCAGGGCCGCCGCCAGAAGCCCCACCACCCCGCCCCAGGGGACGGCGGCCAGGTCCACCTCCGCCCGGAGGGGGAGGAGGGGGGTGTAGCCGAAGAAAGCCCCGTAGACGGCGAAGCCCGAGAGGGCCCCGATGAGGGCCGGGGTCAGGGCCCGGGCCTCGAGGAGGAGGGAGCGGTAGAGGATCTCCGTGGCCAGAAGGGCCCCGGCCACGGGGGCGTGGAGGGCGGCCCCTAGCCCCGCCGCCAGCCCGGCGAAGGCCAGCCCCCCGCCCACCCGGGGGAAGCGGCGGTCCAGGGCGCTTCCCAGCCAGAGGCCCAGAACCCCGAAGGGCCCCTCCCGGCCCATGGGGGAGTAAAAGGCGATCTGGAGGGCGCTTCCCAGGACGGACCGGGGGTAGGCGCCCCGCCTGGGTGGGCGGCCCTCCCTGGCGGCCAGGAGGAGGGCAAAGAGCCCCTGCCCGGTTCCCAGGAAGCTGGTGAGGGCGAAGAGGAGGGGGAGGACGAGGGCCAGGAGAGGGGAGGGGGGGCCGGTGAAGGCCTGGAGGAGCCCCCCTTCCCCTGGGGCCTCGGGGGGCAGGTAGCCCATGAAGGCGCCGAAAAAGGCGCTCAGGGCTTTCAAGGCCAGGTTCAGGAGGGCCACCAAAAGCCCCGCCAGGGCCCCGGTGAAGGCGCTATAGAGGATGAGCGGCCCCGTCTGGCGCATGCCCTCGTCCAGCAGGGTGGGGAGGCGGGGCGGGGGCCGCATCAAAGGGAGTGTACCAGACGGGCGGGCGTGCCCCGGGTGAGGCGGGGGGTGGGAAGGCCGAGCGCCCGGTACCCGCCCCGGGTGAGGGCCCGCACCAGGAGGCGGAGGTCGGCCTTACCCTGGAGGTGGAGGGCCTCCTTCTTCACGTCCAGGTCCGGGCTGCTGGCCCTGGAGTCGGTGCCCAAGGCCAGCTCCACCCCGTGGCGGGCGTAAAGGGCAAGGGGAGCCTCCCCCACCTCCAGGTTCTCGTTGGAGCGGGGGCAGAGGACCACCTTGGCCCCGCTTTCGGCGATGAGCCGCACCTCCTCCTCGTCCACCTGGACCCCGTGGACCAGAATGGTGCCGGGCCCCAGAGCCCCCAGGGCGTGGAGGTGGCGGACGGGGGTGAGGCCCGGGGGCCGCCAGGGGCTTTTGGCGAAGCGGGCGCGAAGCGCCGCCAAAGGCCCCCCTCCTTCCCGCAGGAACCTCACCTCCTCCCGGCTTTCCGCCGCGTGGACCATAAGGGGGATCCCCTCCTCCCGGGCGTACTGGGCGAGCTTCCTAAGGAGGGGCGGGCTCACGGAGTAGGGGGCGTGGGGGGCGAGGCCCACCCTTACCCGGCCCTCCAGCCTCCGCCAGGCGGAAAGCTTGGCCCTGACCCTGGCGAAGACCTCCTCGGCTTCGGCGGGCTCGGGGGCGAAGACCTCGTAAAAGGCCACGCCCGGCAGGGGGCTTTCCCGCAGAAGGAACTCCATGACCTCGTCCTTGAAGACGATGTCGCCGAAGGCCCCCACCCCCGAGGCCATGAGCTCCTCCAGGCCCCGCCTGGCCCCCTCGAGGCCCCTTTGCGCCCGGTGGGCCACCACGTGGGGGATGAAGCCGGCGAAGGGCCCCCGGTAGAGGGGAAGGAGGGAGAGGTCCAGGTGGGTGTGGGCGTTGACGGGCGGGGGGAAGAGGGCGAGGCCCTTGTCCACCACCTGGCTTTGCGGGAAGCGGGCGAGAAGCTCCGCTAGAGGCCCCTGGCCCACCACCACCCCGCCCTGGACGGCGAGGCCCCCTTGGAGCATGGGGGTGCCGAAGCCGGTGTAGACCACCCGGGCGGTCCAGATCTCAGCCTTTGGCCAGAACATAGCGGTTGGGCCCCCGGACGAAGTCCACCGCGGCGTAGCCCTGGGCAAAGTAGTGGCCGAAGACCTTTCGGCTGTGCTCCCGCCAGCGCAGGGCCAAAGCGGGGTCCTCCCTCAGGATCCGCCCCCAGTCCTCGGGGATCTGGACCAGGATCCTCTCTGCCTCCAGGTCCAGCCTGGCCTCGAGGGGCACCTCCCCCTCCACCCGGTTGGCCTGGGGAAGGCCCGCCACCTGGGCCTCCGGCGGGGGGGCATAGATGCGGGTGTAGACCCTAGGGGAGAGGAGGTCCCACTCGGCGAGAAGCCGATCCGAAGGGGCACCGGCGTTGATGCCGCTCATGGGGCCGTAGTGGTCGGGGAGGTAGGTGCGGCTCAAGGCCCCCAGCTTCCTCAGGTTGAAGTTGGCGTTGGGGCCCCTTAAGGGGTCAAAGGTCCAGACCACCTTGCGGATGCCCCGGGCCAGGCACCAGTCCCGCTGGAAGCGCTTGAGGAGGAGGGCGGCCCCCGTGCCCCGGTACGCTTCCAAAACCCCCAGCATGTGGGAGTGCTGGAGGCCGGGGTCCTGGGTGGGGAAGCCGAAGACGAAGCCCACCATCTCCCCCTGCCAAAAGGCCCCCGCCACCAGCCCCCCCTCGTCCTGGGCGGCGATGAGGAGGCCCCGGGGCACCAGGTCGCTCTCGGAGCGCCCCCAGACCTGGCGCTGGAGGTCCACCACCCGTTCCATTTCCTCCCAGCCCCTTAGCTCCCGGACCAGTAGCCCTTCCATAGGGTGATCCTCTCCACGAAGGAAAGCTTCAGGTGGACCCCGATGCCGGGGCCTTCCGGCACGGGCATGAGGCCCTCTTTGGCCTCGAGGGCCTCCTCCACGATGTCCTCCTCCCAGTAGCGGCTGGCTGAGCTCACGTCCCCCGGCTTGGTGAAGCCGGGCAGGGTGGCCAGGTGGAGGTTGTGGGCCCGCCCCACCCCGGCCTCCAGCATCCCCCCCATCCAGAGGGGGATGCCGGCGCTCTGGGCCAGGGCGTGGACCCTGAGGCTTTCCCCGTGGCCGCCCAGCCTGGCGGGCTTAACGTTGAAGACCCGGCCCGAGCCCAACTCAATGGCCTTCCTGGCCTTCTCCGCCGAGGTGAGGCTCTCGTCCAGGCAGATGGGGGTGGAAAGCTCCCGCTGGAGCTTGGCGTGGTCCAGGAGGTCCTCGTAGCCCAAGGGCTGCTCTAGGTAGTCCAGCCCCAGCCCGTCCAGGCGCTTAAGCCGGGCGAAGTCCGCCAGCCGGTAGGCGCTGTTGGCGTCGGCGGTGAGGGTGGCCTCGGGAAAGGCCTCCCTCACGGCCTTCAGGACCTCGTAGTCCCAGCCGGGCTTGATCTTGAGCTTGATGCGGCGGTAGCCCTCTTGGAGGTGCTTTTCCACCACCTTGAGCGTGGCCTCCAGGGAAGGCTGGATGCCCAAGGACACCCCCACCTCCACCTCCCGCCGCACCCCGCCCAGAACCTGCCACAAAGGCCTTCCCAGGGCTTTGGCGAAGAGGTCATAGAAGGCCATCTCTAAGACCGCCTTGGCCATGGGGTTGCCCCGGAAGGGGCTTAGGGCGTGGGCGAGGGCCTCGGGGTTGGGGAGGTCCTGGCCCAGGACCCGGGGGAGGAAGACCTCCTCCAGGAGGTAGCGGGCCCCCGCCACCGTCTCCTCCCGGTAGAGGGGAAGCCTCTCCATCACCCCTTCCCCCAGGCCCTCGAGGCCCTCCCCGAAGAGCCTCAGGAGGAGGATGGTCCTTTTGGTCTGCACCCCGAAGCTGGTCTCAAAGCGGAACTTCAGGGGAAGCTCCAGGATCCTGAGCTCGGCGGCCTCTATTCGCACGGCTCCAGCACCTCCTTGCCCATGTAGGGGACCAGGGCCTCGGGCACCCGGACCCGGCCGTCGGGGAGCTGGTGGTTTTCCAGGAGCATAACCAGGATGCGGGGGGTGGCCAGGGCGGTGTTGTTCAGGGTGTAGGCGTGGCGCACCCGGCCTTCCTCGTCCCGGTAGCGGAGGCCTGTCCGCCGGGCCTGCCAGTCCAGGAGGGCCGAGCAGGAGTGGGTCTCCCGGTAGCGCCCCTCCGAGGGCACCCAGACCTCCAGGTCCACCTGCCGCCACTTCCCGGGCCCCATGTCCCCGGTGGAGACCTCCAGGAGGCGGTAGGGGAGCTCCAGGAGGCTCACGATCTCCTCGGCGTTTTGCAAAAGCTCCTGGAAGGCCCGGTCCGAGGCCTCGAGGGTGGCCTCGGTAAGGACGTACTGCTCCACCTTGTGGAACTGGTGGACCCGCATGAGCCCCCGCACGTCCTTGCCGGCGCTTCCCGCCTCCGAGCGGAAGGCGGGGGCGTAGCCAGCGTAGCGCTTGGGAAGCTCCTCCTTCTTCAGAATCTCCCCGGAGTGCAGGGCGTTCAGGACCACCTCCGCCGTGCCGGTCAGGTAGAGGTCGGTGCCGGCGATGGGCCAGACCTGGTCTTTGGCGGCGGGGAAGTGGCCGGTGCCGATGAAGGCCGCCTCCCGGGCGTAGGAGGGGAGGGTGAGGAGCGTGAAGCCCTTCTTGGCCATGAAGTCCATGGCGAAGCGGATGAGGGCGAGCTCGTAGAGGGCCAGGTCCCCCCTCAGGGCGTAGGTGCGGCTTCCCGATACCTTGCTGACCCTGGGCTCCCACCAGCCGTTTTTCTCCAGAAGGCTCACGTGGTCTAAGGGCGGGAAGGGGAACTCCCTGGGGGTTCCCACCCGCTTGATCTCCACGTTGGCGCTGTCGTCCGGGCCCACGGGGGCCCCGGGCCAGGGGGGGAGAGGAACCTCCAGAAGAAGCTCCTGGAGGCAGGTCTCCTTCTCCCTCAGGGCCTCCTCCAGGGCTTTGGCCTCCTCGGCCAGGGCCTTCCCCCGGGCCACCAGGGCGGGGCGGGCCTCCGGGGGGGCCTTGGGCACCTCCTTGGCGATGCGGTTTCTCTCGGTCTGGACCTCCTGGAGGCGGGCCTTGAGGCTTTGGACCTCCCGGTCCAGGGCCAGGAGGGCCTCGAGGTCCAGGTCCACGCCCTTCAGGGCGATGGCCTTGCGGAAGGTCTCCGGGTCCTGGCGAAGGCGCTTGAGGTCCACCATGGTCACTCCAAGACCGGGGGTACCCGGAAGAAGCCGTCTTCCCCGTCGGGGGCCACGGAAAGGGCCAGGGCCTGGGGAAGGGGCGGGGTTTCCACGTCCTCCCGAAGCCTGCCCGTGGCCTCCTCCTCGGCCTCCGCCTGCACCTTGGGCAAGGCGTCCACGAACTCCAGAATGCGCCTCAGGTCCTCGAGGAGCAGGGCCTCTTCTTCGGGGGAGAGCCTGAGCCTGGCCAGGCCCTCCAGCTTCTTAAGAAGCTCGGGGGAAAGCTCCATAGGGGTCATCTTAACTGAGCCAGTCGGCCAAGGCCCAGACCAGGGGAGCGAGGAGGAGGGCGGGCAGGAAGGAGGCCACCCGCACCTTGGTGAGGCCCAGGAGGTTGGCGCCCACGCCCAGGACCATGAGCCCCCCCACCCCGGTCACCAGGAGAACCCGGGGGTCCTGGGCGGGGTCGGGCAGGACCTGGGCCAGGGTGCCCGCCAGGAGGGCCACCCCGCCCTGGTAGAGCAGGATGACCAGGACGCTGAAGCCCACCCCGATGCCGAAGGAGCTGGTGAGGGCGATGGCGCTCATCCCGTCCAAGGTGGCCTTGAGGAGGAGGAGGCTGGCGTCCCCGGTGAGGCCGTTTTGGATGGAGCCCAGAAGGGTCATGGGGCCCACGCAGAAGAGGAGGCTTGCGGCCACGAAGCCCTCGGTGAAGCTTCCCCCGCCCCGCACCGCCCGCTTGATCTTCTCCCCCAGGCCCTCGAGGGCCTCCTCCACCCCTAGGGCCTCGCCCACAAGCCCCCCTAGGACCAGGGCGATGAGGCCCAGGACCACCCCGTCCACCACCCCGCCCTTGGCCCGGCCCAGGGCTTGGGCCATGGAGAGGCCGATGAAGAGGGTGGTGAGCCCCACACCCTGGACCATGATGCGGGCCATGCGCTCAGGAAGCCTCCCCCGGAGGGCGAGGCCCAGCCCCGTGCCCAGGGCCACGGTGGCGGCGTTGACCAGGGTGCCCGAAAGCTTATCCCAGAGGCCGAGCTCCATGGGGGGTATTCTAAGGGCCGGTGGAGTTTCGCTACACAGAAGACGGCACCCCCACCCTCTTCCACCCCGGCTACGGCGAGGCCTACCACCCCAGGCAGGGGGCCCTCCTGCAGGCCCGGAGGCTCTACCTGGAGAAGACCAGGACCCACCTCCACCCGGCCCCTCGGGTCCTGGAGGTGGGTTTGGGCCTTATGGTGAACTTCCGCGTGGCCCTGGAAAGCGCCCTGGCCCGGGGGGTCTTCCTCCGGTACCTGGCGGTGGAGAAGGAGCCCCTGCCCCGGGAGGTCATGGCCGCCATCCGCCTCCCTTTGCCCCTGGGGGAGAGGGTCTTTGGGGAAATCCTAAAGGCCTGGCCCGAGGAGCGGTTTGCCGGTCCCTGGGGGGAGCTAAAGGTGGTCTTTGGGGACATCCGCGAGGCGGCCCTTCCCACCCTTTGGGCCACGGCGGTCTTTCTGGACCCCTTCAGCCCCCAGAAGAACCCCGAGGCCTGGGAGGAGGAGGTACTGAAGAAGCTTCGTCTGGCCAGCCGACGGGGGGCGGTCCTCGCCACCTACTCGGCCTAGGGGGCCTTCAGGCGGGCCCTGAAGGAGGTGGGGTTTCGCCCCCACCGGGTGCCGGGGGTGGGGAAGCGGGAGTGGACGGTGGGAATCGCCGTAGGAGCTCCTCGGTTTCCATGTAACGGAGGCTAGCCGCGGGCCTACGCCAGTTGGGGAGATCACCCCGGTAGAGCCAGAGTTGCCACATGGTGGCCAAGGCCGCCACACGGGTAGCCCATGAGGGGAGAGGGTAAGGCCAGGGCTGAAAACCCAAAACCCGTAGGTCCTCCGCCTGATAGCTGAAGCCGTAAAGGAGTTTGGGCCGAGGAATCTCGCCTCTTTCTATCATGGCCGCAAGCTCCTTCATCCCCTCCCGAATCTGCCTGAGGGCCTGGAAGGGGGTGAGCTCCACCACCCGTTCGGAGTCAAGGTGGAGTTCCAAAGCGGACTCTCCCTTGAATGGAGGCCAAGGAAAGGGTTTGGCTTCCACCTTGAGGAAGTCAAAGGGGCCAAGGCCCACCCTCTTTAGCCCGTGCGTCCGGTCATACCGCTCGTTGAACCCCTGAAGGCCCCTGATCAGGGCTAGACGAGGCCCTAGGGGTATAGGGGAGAGCTCGTCTAGGGTGACCGGCCGGTAGCCCAGCTCCAGCATCCTGGGGAGGGCCAGCTTTAGAAGCTCCAGGGTCCTCTCCGGGCCATCGTGGAGGAGGACTACGCTTCCCGGGCGCAGGTAGTAGAGGAGCCGCTCGGCCAGGGCCTCGGGGGGGAGGTCCAGCCAGTCCTTGCTCTCCAGGTCCCAAAGGGCCACCCGCTTGCCCAGAATCCGGGCGAAGGGGCGGGTGAAGGGGGTGTGGAGGCCGTGGGGGGGGCGGTAGTAGCGCCCCGGGTTCTCGGCCATGTGCCGCCACTCCACCCAGGGCAGAAAGAGCTTCCAGGCCTGGTGGATCTGGCCGTGGTCCTCTATCTGGTGGCCCGCCTCCCTTATCTTCTCCACTAGGTCCGGCCGCTTCTTCGCCCTTTCGCCGGTCAGGAAGAAGGTGGCCTTGACCCCGTGGGCCTTGAGGAGGGCCAGGAGGGCCTCCGTGGTTTCCGAGGGGCCATCGTCAAAGGTGAGGGCCACCTTGGGCTCCCGACGGTTTCCCCGGGCGTAGGCCCCAAGGCCCAGGAAGCGGAAGAGGATGTCCGAAAGGCCATAGAGCAAGAGTACCAGTCCAAGGGCTAGTTCCATGTAAACCTCCTTAGGGCCAGCGCATAGAAGTAGAAAAGGCTTAGGCCGAGAAAGATGAAGCCCCCGACCAAGAAGGGGATGTGGGGGCCGAAGGCCTCCCAAAGGGCGCCCCCCACCACCGGGCCCAGGGCCACGCCCAGCCCCTCCACGGTCATCAGGCTACCCCAGATGGCGGCCCGGTTCTCCTGGGGCAGGTTTCTGGCCAGGAAGCCGTTCCAGCCGGGCATGAAGAGGCTAAACCCCAGGCCCCCCAGGGCCGCAAGGAGGAAGACCTCGGCTAAAGAGGGTCCCTGGGCCAGGCGGAGCATGACTCCACCCAAGAGGGCCAGGCCCAGGATGAGGCTTAGGCGGTAGCCCCTCTTGTCCACCATTCTGCCGGTGAAGGGGAGGAGGCCGAAGGTGAGCCCGCCGCCCAGGAGGAGGAGCCCCCCCACCTCCAGGGGCTCGAGGCCCAGGCTCTCCCGGGCGAAGCGGAGGAGAAAGAGGGAGACCAAGGCGGGGGCGAAGGTCTGGCCGAAGGCGGCGGGGAGAAAGAGGAGGAGGCGGCTTAGGGGGTAGCGCTCCCCGGTCCTCTGGGGCATGGGGATGCGGAAGCGGAGGAGGGAGAGGGCCAGGGCCAGGGCCATCCCCTGGGCCAGGAGGAGGACGGTGAGGCCCGCCTCCGGGTGCCGGGCCGCCACCTGCCCCACGCCCACCAGGCCTATGCCCACCCAGGGCATGACCAGGGTGAAGGTGAAGGAGAGGGCCCTGGCCTCCCTTCCCGGCACGGCAATGCGGCTGGCGTAGGTCATGAGCCCGGGGTGGAGGGTGGACATAAAGAGCCCCCAAAGGAGGCCCAGGCCCCAAAGGAGCCAGGCCCCCTGGGCCAGGGGGGTGAGGAGGAGGGCCAGAAAGCCCACCAAAGCAGCCAGGCTCAGGGTGAGGCCGAAGCCCACCCTCTCCGCCAGGAGCCCACCCAGGCTCTTGGAAAGGTTTTCCGCAAGCTGGTGCAGGGTGTAGGCCAGGGTGAAGGCGGTGGGGCCCAGGTGGAGCTTCTCCGGGGCGTAGAAGGGCAGAAGCCCGGCGAAGTACCCGCTCCGCACCCCCTCCATGAGCCCCACCGTCAGGATGAGGCGGAAGAGGACGAAGAGGCCTTCCCGGGCCCACGGCAGGTAGCGAAACACGTTGGAGTATACTTTTAGGGTTAGGTTTTCGCCACACTTGTGCGCCAAAAGGAGGGAGAATGAAGCCTAGGGTGAGCGTAGTAGTGCCCGCGCGAAACGAAGAAGAATTCATCGGAGCCTGCCTTGAGTCTATTTTGAAGCAGAATCCGCCTCCGCACGAGATTATCGTGGTAGATAACGCTTCTACGGATCGCACGGGGGAGATCGCGCGGAGTATGGGGGCTAAGGTGATCTATCAAAGCAAAATAGGCTTGCACATAGCCCGCCAAACAGGCTTAGAAGCAGCTACCGGCGATGTAGTAGCCGCAACAGATGCCGATTGCGTGGTGGAGCCGGGGTGGATAGCCGCTATACAGGATGCCTTTGTTGACCCTGAGGTAGTAGAGGTTTATGGGCCCATTGAGTTTATGGATGGGCCCCTCCTGGACCGTTGGCTTTCGCGCTATGGCTTCCCGATTTTTTTAAGAATTATGCACTTGCTGGGCCAACCCAACGCTTCTGGAGGTAACCACGCCGTACGTCGTCAGATTGCCTTAGAGGTGGGTGGATACGACGTTCCGTACGGAGAAGATTTGCGGTTGGTGCTCAAGCTAAAGGAACGAGGTAAGATTCTCTACCTTCCCCAGGCACGGGTTAAAACCTCCAGCCGACGGTTAAAGAAAGGGCGCTGGAGTTTTTACGGGCTGCATCTCAAGAACGTGCTAGCTCGTTTGTTGGGTAGACCCGCTGATTACGGGGAGGATTACTACGCTGACCGAAACCGCTAGAAACTCCTTAGTCGTCTTCCTTGGCGAGGGGGAGGCGGGGAAAGGGAAAGATGAGCCTCTTGGGCTCGGCGCGGAGGATCTCGTTGGCCTCGTCGTAGACGGCCACAATCTTTTCCGCGATGCGCTCCGCCGAGCGCTCCATGGCCCAGGCCCGGGCCTGGAGGCTGAAGCGCTGGCGCTTTTCCTCGTCCCGAAGGAGCTCCAGGGCCTTTTCCGCCAGGGCCTTGGCGTCTTTTGGCGGCACCAGGTACCCGGTCTTCCCGTCCTCCACCCCCTCCAGGGTGCCTTCGGCCCCCACGGCCACCACGGGCACCCCCATGGCCTGGGCTTCCCAGATGACCAGGCCCTGGGTTTCCGTCTCGCTGGCGAAGACGAAGAGTTCGGCCAGGCGGTAGTAGCCGCCGATCTTGCGGTAGGGCACGGGCCCCAGGAAGCGCACCCGGTCGGCGATGCCGAGCCTGTGGGCCAGGGCCTGGAGGTGGGGGAGCTCCGGTCCTTCCCCAATGTGCACCAGGAAGACCTCGGCCTCCTTGGCCATCTCCGCCACGGCCTCGAGGACCACGTCAAAGCTCTTCTCCTTCCCTAAGCGGCCCACGGTGATGAGCCGCCTTTTCCCCTCGGGCCAGGGGGAAGGGGAGGGCAGGGGTGCCTCCTCCAGGAGGCGGTTGTCAATCCCGGTGGGGATGACCCGGATGGGCCTTTCTATCCCGTAGCTTTCCGCCAGGCGCTTCACGGGTTCCGTGGGGGTGATGACCACCTCCACCCGGTTGTAAAAGGCCTTGGCCAGGCGGGGAATGATGCCGGTGTACCGGTCCAGGAAGGCCAGCCCGGGCACGTAGTGGGCGTACTTCTCGTAGTGGGTGTGGAAGGTGGAGACATGGGGCAGACCCTTGTTGCGGGCCAGCCTCAGGCCCCAGACCCCCAGGGTGAGGGGGGTGTGGGTGTGGACGATCTCAAAGTCCGTGGGCAGGTAGCGGGCCGAGGGCAGGGCGATCTGCTGCCCCTCGTAAAAGGGGTAGGCCACCGAGGGCACCCGCACCACGCCCTCCTCGTTCTCTGGCGCCTCCGGGTGGGCGGGGGCCAGGACCCAGGCCTCGTGCCCCATGCGCCTGAGCTCCCGCAGGAGGAGGTAGACGCTGGTGGTGACCCCGTTGGGGTTGGGGAAGTACACATCGGTGAAGAGGCCTACGCGGTAGAGGCGCATACGGTTCTCCCCATCCAGACTACTGGGACGCTTCCTCCAGCTCCTTGCGGATGTGTTCCCTGGTGCCCTGGATGCCTCCGGGTGGCCCTATTCGGGCCTTTCCAGCCTCGCTGGAGCGCTGGTAAAGCTCCGGAGCCTGAAGAAGGATTAGCCCCTGGCCAGCTACGCGGTAGGGATCGGCTTCCACCAAGTGCAACGCCTCCCCCAAAAGGCGCTTCTGTCTGCGGGCGAAGGCCCTGGTGTACTGGGGGCCTGGGGTGGGGAAGGCCACGATGGGAATGCCAAGGCCCGCTGCCTGCTCGGTTGCCGTGCCGGCCGTGGCGAAGGCCAGCTTGGCCCGATGGAGTATGGCTGAAAAGGCTCGGCGGAGGACCCAGACGGTGTGGCCTTGGCGCTCCAGCTTAAGGGTTTCCCCGTCCCAAAAGGTCTTCTGCCAGCCGGGAAGGGACGGCAAGGCTTCCCATGCCTTGGGCCAAGCTACTGCCGGAACCAGAGGCAAGTACCGGCTCGCTTCCAGCATGAGGGGTAGGCTAAAGGTCTCGTCCCCCCGCGTCCCTGGCAGGAGGGCTAGGAGGGGGTCTGGCCCTACGAAGCCTAGATCGCGTTCGGGCGGGGGCAGGAGGTCCATGGCGAAGCTTCCGTACCAGTAGGCGTGGCGTATCCCCAAGGACCTCAGGCGGTTGAGGCTTTTTTCATCCCTTACGAAGACGGCCCTGGCCCTGCGGTGGAGAAGCCTTTCATAGGGGGTGAAGTCGCTTCCTCCCCAGTCTAGGAGGAGCTCTAGGGGGGATGAAAGGCCCTCGAGGTAGTGGGCGGAAACGAGGGGGTTCACGTGGTACAGGGGCGCTCCCCGAGCGGCCAAGACCCCTACGGTAAGCGCATAGGCATCCCCCACAACCACGACTGCGGCGGGTTTGGGTATCGTGAGAGCCGCACGCCATTGCTGGAGAGTCATGCTGAGGAAGCCTGCTTGGAGATCGGCAAGGAAGTTTTTCCAGCTTCCGAAAAGAAATCCCCCTGAGGGCATTTCCTTACGGGGTCCGAGGATGCGCTCCGCCACCTTTTCGTAAACCCTGCCCTCTCCTACCAAGGGTAAAGCCCAAACCACCCTGGGGAGACCTTGGGCGATGCGGGCGCCTATGGCATCTTCCGTAGGACCGTTGGAAACAAAGAGAACGGGCTTCACAAGACCTCCAGGGCGAGGAGGACGGCCCGGGCCTGGACCTCGAGGGGCACGTAAGGCCCGGGCTTGCTTAGGGCCAGGGTCTCGTCGGGGGGGAGGTGGATGAAGCCCACCGGGACCTCTTCAGGCAGGTGGAAGAGGGAAAGGTAGAAGGCCTGGTTGCAGAGGTAGCTCCCGGCGGAGAGGCTTTGCCTGGCGGGAATGCCCGCTTCCCGCCAGCGCTTTAAGACCGCCTTCACGGGGAAGCGGGCCGGGAGGGCTAAAGGGGCGTTGGGGACGATGGGGACGTCTTCCACGACGTTTCCGGCGTTGTCCGGGCGCTCAAAGTCCAGGAGGTTCACCGCGAGCCTTTCCAGGGAGAGGAGGGGCCGCCCTTCCGCCAGGCCCAGGTGTAGGACGGCCTCCGGGCCTTCCTCCAGGAGGGCCTCGAGGGCCTCCTTTACCCTGGCGGTGTCCACGGGGAGAAGGGCCCTCCGGAGGCGCTTGCCGCCGATGGCCTCCGGTAGGAGGGCGAGGAGGGCCTCCGAGGGGTTGTGGGGTAGGCCCCCGAAGGGTTCAAAGCCGGTGACCAGGACCATGCCTTCGCCATTATAGGGGCCTATCCTTTGACCTGGTATAAGATGGGGGGCGTGGACCTAGGTCTTGTGACCGACTCTGCCTCGGACCTCTCCCCCAAAGTGCTCCAGGACCAAGCCGTAGGCCTGGTGCCGGTCTATGTGCATGTGGGGGGCAGGAGGTACAAGGACTGGCAAGAGCTCACCCCGGACGCCCTCTACCAGGCCATGCGGGCGGGGGCCGAGCCCGTAACCGAGCCCCCCAGTGTGGAGGACTTCGCCGAGGTGTACGAGCGGTACCTTCAGGTGTACGACCGCCTCCTCTCCCTCCACGTCTCCGGGGAGCTTTCCAAGACCGTGGAGCGGGCCCGGGAGGCGGCCTTGAAGGTGGCCCCCACCCGCATCCGGGTGGTGGACTCGGGGATGGTCTCCGCCGGGCTTGGGGCCATGGTCCTGAGGGCGGTGGAGATGCTTAAGGGGGGCGCGGAGGAGGAAGAGGTGGTGCGGGAGATGGAGAGGATGAAGCGCTCCAGCCTCTACTTCAGCGTGGCCGACCTCTCCCACCTGGCCCGAAACGGCCGCCTTCCCCGCTTCGGCGAGGTGGTGGGGAACCTCCTGGGCCTCCGGCCCATCCTGCGCATAGAGAAGGGGCACATCCGCTTCCTCAAGGTGGCCCGGGAGAGCGCCGTCCCCGAGGCGCTCGCCCGGCTGGTCCTGGAGGGGTTCAGGGGCCGCGCCGCCCGCATCGCCATCGCCCACACCGACGCCAAGGGCGAGTGGATTGAGGGCCTGAAGCGCGCTCTAGAGGGGGCGTTACGCCTGGAGCGGGGCCGCATCACCCGCTCGGGGGCCGCCATCGCCGCCAACGTGGGCCTCGGGTCTTTGGCCGTGCACGCCTACGCTTTAGAATAGCTTCTGGCCCCTTTGGGGCTTTGCATGGAGATCGCTCAGGAGAAGCTTTACGGCCACCGGGTGGCCCTGCCCCAGGTGGCCTCGGCCCTGCTTTTCGCCCGGGAGAGACCCCCTGCCCTCCTCCTGGCCCCGGAAGAGCGCCTAAAGCGCTACCGGGATCTCGCCGCCTTCGGCGCGCCCGTCTACGTGAACCCGGGCCTCGAGGCCCTGGAGGAGCGGGCCCTCTTCGTCATGAGCTACGAGGAGGCCCTAAGCCCTTTCCCCGAGGACCCCGAGGCCTGGCGCCTGGTCCTCGAGGTGGGGCGGGCCTATTCCCGGGAAGGCCTCCTGGAGCGGCTTTTCAAGATGGGCTACGCCCGGGACGAGGAGGTGCGGGTCCTGGGAGAGGTCCTGGAGGTGGGGGAGGTGAGGCTGGAGTTCTTTGGGGAGGAGCTGGAGCGCCTTCTGGTTTCGGGCGAGGAGAGGAGGCGCCACGTCCTCCTGCCCAAGCCGGGAAAGGCCGAGGGCTTCACCTCCCAAAAGGTCCTCCACTTCCCCGGGCCCCTTTACCTGGACACCCCGGCCCTGGCCCCCAAGGAGCTCTGGCCTCTCCTTGCGGGGAGGCCTTTGGTGGCCCTGGGGGGCGGGGTGGAGCTTCCCTCTTTGGAGCTTGGGGCGAGGCCCCTTCCCCCTTACCGGGGAAGCCTCAAAGCCCTGGAAAAGGACCTGGCCCGCTGGCTCAAGGAGGGCAAAAGGGTCCACCTCTTCGCCGGCCACGCCCGCACCCTGGAGTACCTGAAAAGGCGCCTCGCGCCCTTCTCCCCCCTGGTCCTGGAGCGCTACCCCGGGCCCAAGGGGCGGCTTTCCCTCCTCCCCGGGGCCTTTGAGGGCGGGGTGGAGTGGGGGGAGGAGGTCCTCCTCACCGAGGCCCTGGTCTTCGCCACGGGGGCGGTGCGGGCCAGGGTGCGCCTGGGGGAAGGGCTTTCCGACCCCGGCGCCTTAAGCCCCGGGGACTTCCTCATCCACCCCGAGCACGGCATTGGCCAGTACCTGGGCCTGGAAACCCGGGAGGTCTTGGGGGTCAGGCGGGACTACCTGGTCCTCCGCTACCGGGGGGAGGGGCGGCTCTACCTGCCCGTGGAGGGGCTACCCCTCCTCAAGCGCCACCCCGGCACCACCGACGACCCCCCGGAGCTCTCCTCCCTGGGCAAGGGGGAGTGGCAGAGGGCCAAGGAGAAGGCCAGGAAGGACGTGGAGGAGCTGGCCGCCAGGCTTCTCGTCCTCCACGCCAAGAGGAAGGCCACCCCGGGCCGGGCCTTCCCCGCCCTGCCCGAGTGGGACCCCCTGGTGGAGGCGGGCTTTCCCCACGAGCTCACCCCCGACCAGAGGCAGGCTCTCGAGGAGGTCCTCCGCGACCTGGAAAGCCCCCACCCCATGGACCGCCTGGTCTCCGGGGACGTGGGCTTCGGCAAGACCGAGGTGGCCCTGAGGGCCGCCCACCGGGTGGTGGGCCACGGGGCCCAGGTGGCCTTTCTGGTGCCCACCACCCTGCTGGCCGAACAGCACGGCAGGACCTTCCGGGAGCGCTTCCGCGGCCTCCCCGTCCGGGTGGAGGTCCTCTCCCGTTTCACCCCGCCCAAGGAGGAGGAGGCCATCCTCAAGGACCTGAAGGAGGGCCGGGTGGACATCGTCATCGGCACCCACCGCCTCCTCCAGCCCGACGTGGCCTTCAAGGACCTGGGCCTCCTCATCGTGGACGAGGAGCACCGCTTCGGCGTGGCCCAGAAGGAAAGGATCCGGGAGCTTAAGGAGAACGTGGACACCCTCTACCTCTCGGCCACGCCCATCCCCCGGACCCTCTACTCGGCCCTGGTGGGCCTCAAGGACCTCTCCAGCATCAAGACCCCGCCCCCGGGGAGGAAGCCCATCAAGACCTACCTGGCCCCCTTTGACCCCCTCCTGGTGCGGGAGGCCATCCTAGGGGAGCTGGAGCGGGGCGGCAAGGCCTTTTACGTCCACCACCGGGTGGCCTCCATTGAGGCCAGGCGGCGCTACCTGGAGGACCTGGTGCCCGAGGCCCGGATCGGCGTGGTCCACGGCCAGATGCCCGAGGGCCTTATTGAGGAGACCATGGTGCTCTTCGCCGAGGGGGCCTACGATGTCCTTCTGGCCACCACCATCATTGAGGCGGGCCTGGACGTCCCCGAGGCGGGCACCATCCTCATTTAGCGGGCGGACCTCCTGGGCCTCGCCACCCTCTACCAGCTCCGGGGCCGGGTGGGGCGGCGGGACCAGGAGGCCTACGCCTACCTCTTTCACCCGCCCCGCCTCACTGAGGCGGCGGAGAAGCGCCTCCACGCTATCGCCGACCTCTCGGACCTGGGAAGCGGCCACCTCCTGGCGGAGAAGGACATGGAGATAAGGGGCGTGGGGAACCTTCTGGGTCCCGAGCAGCACGGCCACATCCGGGCCCTCTCCCTGGAGGTCTACACGGAGCTTCTTGAGGAGGCCTTAAGGAAGCTCAAGGGGGAGAAGGTGGAGGAGAGGCCCCACGTTACCCTGGACCTCGCCCTCTCCGCCCGCCTTCCCGCCGAGTACGTGGGGAGCCTCGAGGCCAGGAGCCGCTACTACAGCCGCTTCGCTGAGGCCAAGACCCTGGCGGAGGTCTCCCGCCTGGTGCGGGAGCTCAAGGAGCGGTACGGCCCCCTCCCCGAGGAGGCGGAGAACTTCGTCAACCTCACCCGGCTCCGCCTGGTGGCCGAGAGGAAGGGGGCGCTTTCCATCACCGAGGACCTCACCCACCTGGTGGTGGTTTTCCCCCGCTACCCCCTGGACTATGACGCCCGGGCCCTCAAGGCCCTGCCCCACCGCGTGGAGATCACCCAGTACCCCCCGGGCTTCCGCCTTCCCAAAAAGGGCCTGAGGCCCCGGGACTACCCCGAGGCCCTCATGGAGGTCCTCTACCTCTTCGCCGACCGCTAGGGGATCAGGTTGAAGAGCTTGAGGCGCAGGACCACCTCGGCCTGGGTGAGCTTGTAGCTCACCTTTTCCCCGCTGAGGCTCATTCGGGCCCCCACCCGGAAGTTGCCGCTCTTCACCAAGTCGTAGCCGGGGTCCCCCGCTTTCAGGGTCAGGTCCAGGCCCAGGGGTCCCTTTTGCCCCGGATTCAAGCTTAGGGTGGCGCTTCCCACCTGGATGTCCCCGTTGCCATCGTAGAGGTCCGCGTCTCCCTGGGGTGCGAGGCGCACCTCGAGGCTGAGGGAGGCCGGGAGGGTGCCCGTGTTTTCCAGCTCCGCCTGCACCAAAAAGCGAGCGTCTACCAGGGCGTCTACACCGGGAACCGCCACCTCTTGGCCGGCGGGGTCCCCGGGGACTTGGATTTCGGTCTGGGTCAGGTCCAGGGTACCTTGGCGGCTATCCTGGGGAACGAAGCTCAAGAGGTCCACCTCGAGGCGGTGCACCGTGTGCCCGCTGCAGGCGGCCAGGAGGAGCAGACCGGTCAAAAGTAGGGCGCGTTTCATCCCACACCTCCTAGAAGTTCACTGCCAGGGCGATGCCGTACACCGTGCCTCCCACCAGGGGGGCTTGGTGGGTGGTGAGGGCCAGGTCCAGGGCTAGGGCTTCCAAGTTCAACCCCATGCCCACGCCAAAGCGGAGGCCCCCCTCATAGCCGATTCCCGTCCGTAGGGCTACGGGACCCAGGGGGTACTCCAGCCCCAGGTGGAAGGCGGGGGCCACGCTCCCAAAGCGGGCGTCCGCCGCCACCAGGAGGTCGGTGCCTTCCATGCGGTACGCTCCGTTGACGAAGAACTCGGGGCTTGAGAAATCGCTCCGCTTGGTGGTGGGGGTGCGGGTCTCCGTCCCGTCCCGTACCTGGACCTCTAGGCCCCTCCACTCCGCAAAGCCCAGGAGGTTCCGCACCCCAAGGCCAAGGGCCCACCTGCCCCCGTCCACGGCCACCCCCGCGTCCCCCCGGAGGCCGTAGCCCATACCCCCGGCCCCCAGGCCGAAGCTCCCCTCCAGGTAGTCGGGATAGCTCAGGAAGTAGCGGTACTCGTAGCTCACCCCGCTCACGTTGCCGTCTTGGTCAAAGGTGGGCCGGGCCAGGGCCCTTCCCTCGGCGTAGCCCAGGCCGTAAAACCCCTCGCCCCTGACCCCCACGTAGACCCGGCCCAGCCCGGGCACCTCCGCCAGGGGCGCGGCGAAGCCCAGGGCCAGGCTGAGCCCGGCGCTGAAGGCACCGGCGCCTTCTAGGACACATGGGGACGGGTTCTGGCTTTTGCACACGTCCAGGCTTCCCCCAGCCAAGGCCTGGGCCAGCTCCCGGCTGGGGGAAAGCCGTACCCCTTGGGTTCCGGCGAAGGCCCCGAAGGAGAGATAGGTCCCAGGACCCAGGTCCAGGGCGATGCTGAAGAGGGGAGCGGGGATGAGGGCCTGGGGTTTTTCCGGAGAGGCCCCGGTCTGGAAAGAGGGGATCAGGTTCCGTCCTGAACCGTCGGTGATGCTGAGGCCATTGGCGCTCACCCGGAAGACCACCTCGTCGGGGCTTCGGGCAGGGTTGAGGAGAAAGCTGTGCAAGTGGCTTGCCTGGTCGTAGGCGCTGAGGAGGTCAAAGTTGGCCTTGAAGGCCTGGGGGTCGGTGAAGTAGGCGAAGGGGCTGGTGTCGGGGAAGAGGGGAAGCAGGCGCAGGAGACCGATGGGGAGCTGGATGCCTTCTTTGCCCCAGGTGTCCGGGAAGGCGGCGTAGGCAGGGTTGGCCCCTGCGTGGGCGGGCCCGGGGAGGGCCACGCCCCCCATGCCCAGGCTCCGCACCCCTTGGGTGAGGCCGATGCTAAAAAGCCCTACTGCCGCTAGCCAAAGGATTCTTTTCATAACGCACTCAGTCTAAGTGCCCGCATTTTGGTTTCGCAACATGGGATGCCCAAGTCGGGGCTAAAGGCTTTTCTGGGGCTCCCACCGCGGCGAAAGCCGCGGTGGGGTACTTAAGGCCTACCTCCCGGAGGTGTCAAGCCCCTTTGACAGGAGAGGGGGCGTGGGCGTAAACTTTGACTCAGTATAAGGAGGTGTCCATGATCAAGAAGGTAGGCGTGGTGGGCGCGGGGACCATGGGAAGCGGGATCGCCGCCCTAGTGGCCAGCGCCGGGGTCCCGGTGGTCCTTTTGGACATCCCCGGAAAGGAAGACCGGAACGAGTACGCCAAGAAGGGGCTGGAGCGGGCCCTGAAGGCCAAGCCGGCGGCCTTTATGGACGCCGACCTCGCCCGCTATGTGGAGATCGGCAACACCGAAGACCACCTGGAGAAGCTCAAGGACTGCGACTGGGTGGTGGAGGCCATCATAGAGAAGCCGGAGCCCAAACAGGCCCTTTACGCCCGCCTCGAGGGCCTCCTCAAGCCCACGGCCATCGTCAGCTCCAACACCAGCGGCATCCCCATGAAGATCCTCCTGGAAGGCCGCTCCGAGGCGTTCCGCAAGCGCTTCCTGGGGACCCACTTCTTCAACCCGCCCCGCTACCTCCACCTCCTGGAGCTCATCCCCACCCCCGAGACCGACCCCAGGGTGTTGGCGGAGATCCGCCGCTTCGGCGAGCGCATCCTGGGCAAGGGGACCGTTCTCGCCAAGGACTCCCCCGGCTTCATCGCCAATCGGCTTGGGGTCTACGGCATGGTGCAGGCGGTCCGCCTCATGGAGAAGCACGGCCTCACCATTGACGAGGTGGACGCCCTTACCGGGCCCCTCCTGGGCCGCCCCAACTCGGCCACCTTCCGCACCGCCGACCTCACAGGCCTGGACGTGCTGAAGCTGGTGACCGAGGAACTGGCCCACGCCACCGGGGAGGACTTCGCCCTTCCCGCCTGGGTCCTCCGCCTGGTGGAGGAGGGGCGCTTGGGGGAGAAGACGGGCGCCGGCTTTTACAAGCGGGTGAACGGGGAGATCCTGGTCCTGGACCCCAGGACCCTGGACTACGTTCCCAGGGCCAAGCTGGACCTCCCCGAGCTCGGGGCCATCCGGGACCTTCCCCTTTCCGAGCGCCTCCCCAAGGCCCTGGAGCTTCCCGGCAAGTACGGGGCCTTCCTCCAGGAGCTTTTCGCCAGGACCGCCCACTACACCCTGGAGAAGGCTCCGGAGATCGCCTACGACCTGGTCTCCGTGGACCAGGCCCTGGAGTGGGGCTTTGGCTGGGAGGCGGGGCCCTTCAAGAACATGGACGCCGTGGGCCTAGCCCGGGTGAGGGATCTCCTTGGGGCCCATGGGCTTTCCGTCCCCGAGCTTCTGGAGAAGGCGGACGGGGCCTTCTACAAGAACGGCGCCTTCCTGGGGTTTGACGGGGCCTACCACCCCCTGCCCAAGCGGGAAGGGGTCATCTCCTTAAAGGCCCTGAAGTCCGAGGGGAAGACCCTCCTGGAGGGCAAGGAGGCGGCGCTTCTGGACCTGGGGGATGGGGTGGCCCTTCTGGAGTTCCGCACCAAGATGAACGCCATCGGGGAGGGAGTCATCCGCATGCTCCAGAAGAGCCTGGAGTACGTGGAGGAGAAGGGCTATTTGGGGCTCGTCATCGGCAACGAGGACCCCAGGGCCTTCTCCGCCGGGGCCAACCTGGCCCTCATCCTTTCCCTGGCCCAGGAGGGGGACTGGGACGAGCTCTCCCTGGCGGTGCGGCAGTTCCAGAAGGCCTCCATGTCCTTGCGCTACAGCCCCTTCCCCGTGGTGGTGGCCCCCTTCGGCCTCACCCTGGGGGGCGGGGCCGAGTTCACCCTGCACGCCGATAAGGTTCAGGCCCACGCCGAGCTCTACATGGGCTTGGTGGAGGCCGGGGTGGGCCTTTTGCCCGCCGGGGGCGGCACCAAGGAGATGCTCCTCCGCTTCACCAAGGAGCTCGCCCCCTACGAGGAGGCGGACCCCTTTGAGGCGGTCAAGCGGGCCTTCAACCTGATCGCCATGGCCAGGACCTCCACAAGCGCCCTCGAGGCCAGGAAGATGGGCTTCCTCAGGGACCGGGATGGCATCTCCATGAACCGTGACTTCCTGATCGCCGACGCCAAAAGGCGGGTCCTGGAGCTGGCCCCCGACTACCGTCCGCCCCTGCCGCCCACCATCCGCGTCCTGGGGAGCGAGGCGCTTGGCAACCTGCGCTACGCCGTGTGGGCCTTCCGCGAGGCGGGGGAGATCACGGACCACGACATGAAGATCGGCCTGGAGATCGCCTACGTGCTCTCCGGCGGGGAAGGGCCGGCCCGGGAGGTCTCGGAGTGGGACCTCCTGGACCTGGAGCGCGAGGCCTTCTTGAAGCTCCTCGGCACCCGGAAGACCCAGGAGCGCATCGCCTACACCCTGAAGACGGGGAAGCCTCTTAGGAACTAAAGGGGGAGAAGATGCGGGAAGCGGTCATCGTGAGCGCGGTTCGGAGCCCCGTGGCCCGGGGCAAGAAGGACGGGGCCTTGGCCACCCTCCACCCGGTGGACCTCTCGGCCCAGGTGATGCGGGGGGCGCTGGAGCGGGTGGGCCTGGACCCCAGGGAGCTTGAGGACGTTCTCTGGGGCTGCGCCATGCCCGAGGCGGCCCAGGGGCTCAACATCGCCCGCCTGGCCCTCCTCCGGGCGGGCTTTCCCGTGGAGGTGGCGGGGGCCACGGTCAACCGCTTCTGCTCCTCGGGCCTCCAGACCATCGCCATGGCGGCCCAGGCGGTGATGACGGGGATGGCGGACGCGGTGTTGGCGGGTGGGGGGGAGATGATGAGCCAGGTGCCCATGTCGGGCTTCCACACCCGGCTCCACCCCGACCTCACCCCCACCGAGTGGAGCCCGGAGGCCTATTCCGTTTACATCGGCATGGGCTACACCGCCGAGCGGGTGGCGGAGCGGTTTGGCATCAGCCGGGAGGACCAGGACCGCTGGGCCCTTAGGAGCCACCAGAGGGCGGCCCAGGCCTGGGCCCAGGGGCGCTTTAGCGAGGTGGTGCCCATCCGGGTGCCTAAGGTCACCTACCAGGGCACCAAGAAACGGGTGGAGGAGGTCCTCTTTGAGCGGGACGAGACCGTGCGGCCCGAGACCAGCCTCGAGGCCCTGGCCAAGCTCCGCCCCGCCTTCAAGAAGGGGGGCACGGTGACGGCGGGGAACGCCAGCCCCTACTCCGACGGGGCGGCGGCGGTGGTGGTCATGAGCCGGGAGAAGGCCGAGGCTTTGGGCCTTAAGCCCCTCGCCCGCTTGGTGAGCTTCGCCGTGGCCGGTGTGGAGCCCGACGTGATGGGCATCGGCCCGGTGAAGGCCGTGCCCAAGGCCTTGGCGCGGGCCGGGCTAAAGCTAGACCAGATTGACCTCATTGAGTTCAACGAGGCCTTCGCCGCCCAGGTCCTGGCGGTGATGCGGGCTTTGGAGATGCCCGAGGAGAGAACCAACGTCAACGGCGGGGCCATCGCCCTGGGCCACCCCTTGGGGGCCACCGGGGCCAAGCTCACCGCCCAGCTCATCAGCGAGCTTTCCCGGCGGGGCGGGGGGTACGGCCTGGTCACCATGTGCATCGGCGGCGGCATGGGGGCCGCCGGCGTCTTTGAGGTGTATCCGGCGTAAGGAGGCGACCATGACCAAGGAGAAGAAGCTTTGGAAAAAGGGCGGCGGCTGGCTTCTGGAGAGCCCGGAGGCCATTTACACCCCGGAGGACTTTGACGAGAGCGTCAAGGAGATTGCCCGCACCACCCGCACCTTCGTGGAGCGGGAGGTGCTTCCCCTTCTGGACCGCATGGAGCACGGGGAGCTGGAGCTCAACGTGCCCCTGATGCGTAAGGCAGGGGAGCTCGGGCTTCTGGCCATTGACGTCCCCGAGGCCTACGGGGGCCTGGACTTGCCCAAGGTGATCTCCACCGTGGTGGCGGAGGAGCTTTCGGGAACCGGGGGCTTTTCCGTCACTTACGGGGCCCACACCTCCATCGGCACCCTGCCCCTCGTCTACTTCGGCACCGAGGAGCAGAAGCGCAAGTACCTGCCGAAGCTCGCCAGCGGGGAGTGGATCGCCGCCTACTGCCTCACCGAGCCCGGCTCGGGCTCGGATGCCCTGGCCGCCAAGACCCGGGCCACCCTCTCGGAAGACGGCAAATACTACATCCTGAACGGCGTCAAGCAGTGGATCTCCAACGCGGGCTTCGCCCAGCTCTTCACCGTCTTCGCCAAGGTGGACGGGGAGCACTTCACCGCCTTTTTGGTGGAGCGGGACACCCCGGGCCTCTCCTTCGGCCCCGAGGAGAAGAAGATGGGCATCAAGGCCTCCAGCACCCGCCAGGTGATCCTGGAGGACGTCAAGGTGCCGGTGGAGAACGTCCTGGGGGAGATCGGCAAGGGGCACAAGATCGCCTTCAACGTCCTCAACGTGGGCCGCTACAAGCTGGGGGCGGGGGCCGTGGGCGGGGCCAAGCGGGCCCTGGAGCTTTCCGCCCAGTACGCGGCCCAGCGGGTCCAGTTCGGCCGCCCCATCGGCCGCTTCGGCCTCATCCAGGAGAAGCTGGGGGAGATGGCGAGCCGCATCTACGCCGCCGAGAGCGCCGTCTACCGCACCGTGGGTCTCATTGACGAGGCCCTTTTGGGCAAGGAGGGCGCCGAGGCGGTGATGGCGGGCATTGAGGAGTACGCCGTGGAGGCCAGCATCATCAAGGTGCTGGGCTCGGAGGTCCTGGACTACGTGGTGGACGAAGGGGTGCAGATCCACGGCGGCTACGGCTACTCCCAGGAGTACCCCATTGAGAGGGCCTACCGGGACGCTCGCATCAACCGCATCTTTGAGGGCACCAACGAGATCAACCGCCTCCTCATCCCCGGCATGCTCCTCCGCCGGGCCCTGAAGGGGCAACTCCCCCTCTTCCAGGCGGCCATGAAGCTCCAGAAGGAGCTTTTGGAGCCCAGCTTTGAGGAGCCCGAGGACCTGGAGCTCTACCAGATCGCCGGCCTCAAGAAACTCTTCCTGATGGTGGCCGGCCTGGCGGCCCAGAGGTACGGCCAGGGGGTGGAGGAGGAGCAGGAGGTCCTGGCGGCCGCCGCCGACATCCTCATTGACGCCTACGCCGCCGAGAGCGCCGTCCTCCGGGCCAGGCGGCTTGGGGACCTGGCCCAGGCCATGGCCCGGGTCTATCTGGTGCAGGCCCTGGACCGGGCCCAGATGAGGGCCCTTGGCGTTCTGCCGCGGCTTGTGGAGGGGGACGAGGCCCGGGTGGTCTACTCGGCCGCCCGCAGGCTCACCAAGCGCGAGCCCGTGGACCTGGTGGCCCTGAGGCGGAAGGTGGCCGAGGCGGTCCTCGAGGCCCAGGGCTACCCCATCCCGCGCTAGGGGCTTTTGTGAAGTCCCCGCCGCCAAGGGCGGCGGGGTCATTTCACAGCGCCTCTATGCGCCACCTGGGGCCTTCCTTGGTATCCTCCACGATGACCCCCAGGGCCTTGAGCCGGTCCCGGATTAGGTCGCTTTTGGCGTAGTCCTTGGCCCGCCGGGCCTCTTCCCTCAGCTCTAGGAGGAGGCCGATGAGGCCCTCGAGGAGAGGCCCCGAGAGCTTCTCCTCCAGGACCCTTTCCGGGAAGAGGCCCAGGATCCCTTCCCCCAGGGTGTGGAAGGCCTCTTCCGCCCGCCTTAGGCTCTCCTCTCTGGCCTCGGGGAGGAGGCGGTGGAGCTCGGGGAGGAAGGTGAAGAACTGGGCCAGAGCCTCAGGGGTGGAGAGGTCGTCCTCTATGGCCGCCATGAAGCCCTTCTCCAGGGCCTCCAAAGCCCTCTCCAGCTCGGGGGTGGTGCCCTTGGGGGCGGTCTTCTTGCGGGCGCGCACCTCCCGGTAGGCGTTCAGGAGGCGGGCATAGCCCTTCTTGGCGGCCTCGAGGCCCGCAAAGGTGAAGTCCATGGGGCTCCGGTAGTGGGTCTGCAGGAGGTAAAAGCGCACGGCCATGGGCTCGTGGGCGCGGAGAAGGTCGTGGAGGAGGACCAGGTTTCCCGTGCTCTTGGCCATCTTCTCCCCCTCCAGGAGGACGTGGTTGTGGTGCATCCAGTGCCGGGCGAAGCGGTACCCCGCCGCCTCCGCCTGGGCGATCTCGCACTCGTGGTGGGGGAACTGGAGGTCAATCCCCCCGGCGTGCAGGTCAAACCCCTCCCCCAGGTACTTGAGGCTCATGGCGGTGCACTCAATGTGCCAGCCGGGGTAGCCCTCCCCCCAGGGGCTCTTCCAGCGCATGAGGTGGCCGGGCTCGGCGGCCTTCCACAGGGCGAAGTCCAGGGGGTCCTCCTTCTCCTCCCGGACCTCCACCCTGGCCCCGGCCCTGAGCTCCTCGGGCCTTTTGCCGGAGAGCTTGCCGTATTCCGGGAAGGCCCGGACCCGGAAGTAGACGCTCCCCTCCCGCACGTAGGCCACACCCCGCTCCAGGAGCTTTTGCGTGAGCTCCCACATCTCGGGGATGTGGCCCGAGGCCCTGGGGGCGATGGAGGGCCTCAGGACGTTCAGGGCCGCCATGGCGTCAAAGTAGCTCCAGGTGTACTTCTCCGCCACCTCCATGGGCTCAAGCTTTTCCAGCTTGGCCCGTTTGGCCACCTTGTCCTCGCCCTCGTCGTCCTCGGTCAGGTGGCCCACGTCGGTGATGTTGGAGACGAAGCGGACCTTGTAGCCCTTGTGGAGGAAGTAGCGCCGCAAGACGTCGTAGACGATGGGGCCCCGGGCGTGGCCCAGGTGGGGGTCGGCGTAGACAGTGGGGCCGCAGACGTAGATGCCCACGTGCCCCGGGGTGGCGGGCTCAAAGGGGACCTTCTTCCTTTGCATCGTGTCGTAGATGACGAGGCCCATAGGGCGATTATAGGGGTTGTGGCAAAATGGCGGGGTATGGGGCGGATTCTGAGGGGACTTGCCGGGGACGGGAACCTGAGGGTGGTGGCGGCGGACACGACGGACGTGGTGGAGGAGGCCAGGCTTCGGCACGGCCTTTCCCCCACGGCCACCGCCGCCTTGGGCCGGGCCATGACCGGGGCCCTCCTCCTGGCCCAGCTCCTCCTCAAGACCCCCAAGGAGCGCCTCACCCTGCGCATAGAGGGCGCGGGGCCCCTGGGGGGCCTGGTGGCGGAGGCCGACGCCTTCGGCCACGTGAGGAGCTACGTGAAAAACCCGAAGGCGGAGGCGCCCTTGCGGGAAGACGGCAAGCTCAACGTGGGGGAGCTTCTGGGGCCCGGGGTCCTGCGGGTGGACCGGAGCCTCCCCAACGGGGAGATCTACACCAGCACGGTGCCCCTGGTCTCCGGCGAGATCGCCGAGGACCTGGCCCACTACCTCTGGCAGTCCGAGCAGATCCCCTCCGCCGTCCTCCTGGGGGTGCGGGTCCACGGGGAAGGCGAGGTGGAGGTGGCGGGGGGCGTGGCCGTTCAGGTCATGCCCGGGGCCCCCGAGGAGGTGGTGGCCCGCCTCGAGGCCAACCTGGCGGGGCTTCAGGGCCTCACGCCCCTCCTCAAGGAGAAGGGCCTGGAGGGGGCTTTGGAGGCCATCTTCCAGGGCCTCGGCTACGCGCCCACGGACCTGAGGGCCCTGGGCTACGCCCAAAACGAGATCCCGGTCCGCTTCCAGTGCCGTTGTAGCCGGGAAAAGGCCCTGGAGGCCCTGGTCTTCTTCACCCCCGAGGAGCGGGAGGACATGATCGTGAAGGACGGAGGGGCGGAGGTGGTCTGCCACTGGTGCGGGGAAGCCTACCGCTTTAGCCCGGAAGAAATCCGTTCCCTGGTGGCCGAGGTCCGCTGCCCGGACTGCGGGGCCCTTTGGCTCTACCCCCGGGCGGACGGGAGCGTTTTCCGCATAGAGGGGGAGACCTGCCGTTGCGGGCGGAAGGTGGAGATCCCCTCGGAGAGGCGGGCCGAGGCCTAGCCCTACCCCTGCCCGCCCACTTGCGGCCGCCAGCGGAGGAGGTGGCGCTCCAAGCGCTCAAAGAGGAAGAAGAGGAAGAGGACGAAGAGGACGATTAGGGCGATGAGGGCCAGGGAGAGCTTGGCGTTGTAGGTGCTCTGGGCGAAGGAGAGGAGGTAGCCTAAGCCCCGGCTGGCCGCCACGAACTCCCCCACCACCGCTCCGGTGAAGGCGAAGCCCACGGCCACCTTCAGGGAGGAGAGGACCCAGGCGGCGAGGGAGGGGAGGTAGACCTCCCTCAGGAGCCATAGGCTTCCGCCCCCCAGGGTCCGGACCCTTTCCACGAGCCTCGGGTCCACGTTGCGCACCCCCCCGTAGACGGCGAAGAAGATGAGCACGGCCACCAGGACCAGGCTCAGGGCCACCTTGGAGGCCAGGCCGATGCCGAGCCAGATCACGAAGAGGGGGGCGAGGATCACCCGGGGGATGGCGTTGAGGAGGAGCATGACGGGCTCCAGGAGGTCGGCGACGAGGGAACTGAAGGCGGCGAGAAGGCCTAAGGCCCCCCCAAGGAGGATCCCCCAGAAAAGCCCCAAGAGGGCGGCGCTGAAGGTGGCCTGGAGGTGGGGCCAGGCCTCGCCGCTGGCGAGGAAGCCCCAAAGGGTGAGGAGGACCTCGTGGGGGGGTGGGGCGTAGAGGGGGTTTACCAGCCCCGAGACGGAAAGCCCTTCCCAGAGGAGGAGAAGACCGAAAACCCCTAGGACGCGGCGCATAGGGCCACCTCTTCCAGATCCTGCCACAGCCTCTTAAGAAGGGTGCCGAAGCGGGGGTCGCTCCGCACCCCCACCGGGTCCCGGGGCCTGGGGAAGGGAACGGGGTACTCCTTGGCGATGCGGGCCCTGGGCCCCTGGGAGAGGAGGTAAACCCGGTCGGAGAGGGCTAGGGCCTCCTCGAGGTCGTGGGTCACCAGGAGGACGGAGATCCCCTCCCCCTCCACCAGCCGGAGGAGGTCGCGGGTGATCTCCATGCGCAGGATGGCGTCCAGGCTGGAAAAGGGCTCGTCCATGAGGAGGAGGCGGGGCCTTAGGGCCAGGACCTGGGCCAGGGCCACCCGCTTCCTTTGCCCCCCGGAGAGCTCGTGGGGAAAGCGGTCCCCAAGCCCCTGAAGCCCCAGGCGGGAAAGCCAGGCCTCGGCCTCCTCCAGGGCCTTCTCCCGGGGCCACCCGCGGATCCTCAGGCCCAAGGCGGCGTTTTGCCGGGCGGTGCGCCAGGGAAGGAGGGCATCCTCCTGGAAGAGAAAGCCCAGGGCCTCTTTAGGAAACCCCCGCCGGATCTCCCCGGAAAGGGGCTTCAGGAGACCGGCGATGGCCCGAAGGAGGGTGCTCTTGCCGCTGCCCGAAGGCCCCACCAGGCTCACGAACTCCCCCGCGGCCACGTGGAGGCTCACCCCTGCCAGGACGGGGACCTTCCCGTAGCCTAAGGCCAGGTTCCGGACCTCAAGCACCCAGCACCTCCAGGTCCAAAAGCCCCTCCACCCGGAAGGAGGGGGGGAGGAGGCCCGCCTCCACCTGGCTTTCCGCTACCCGGCGGGCGGCCTCCAGGTCAATCCGCACCCCTGTGGGGTAGAGGTCCTTGCGGTAGCGCTCAATCACCCCCCGGAGCCTTTCCTCGTCCCCGCCCGCAATCAGGGCCTTGGGCAGGGTGTCAGCGATGAGGCGGGCGTTGGCGGCGTGGATGAAGCGGAGGGCCTTCTCCAGGGCCCTGGCCATGGCCCGCATCTCCTCAAGCCTTCCCTGGCGCTCCTCCCGCCGCACCGCCACCCCCATGAACTCGTAGGGGCCGCCCAGGTAAGCCCGGGCCTGCTTCAGGTCCATGAGGTTCACCAGCTCCCGCCCCCCGGCCTCCTTGAGGAGGGTGAGGGCGGGCTCCTGGACCATTCCCGCTTCCACGTGCCCAGCTTTGAGGGCCTCGTAGAGGTTGGGGCCTAAGGTGGCGTACTGCACCCGCTTTGGATCCACCCCGGCCTTTTTCAGGAGGTAGACCAAAAGGACGTGGTCGGCGTTGCCCAGGGCCGAAACCCCCACGGCCTTCCCCTCCAGGTCCTTGAGGCCCTTGATGGCGCTTTTGGGGCCGGCGGCCAGGGCGAAGAGAGGGAGGCGGCCTGTGGAACAGAAGCGGAGGATGGGGGCCCCTTGCTGGTAGGCCTGGAGGGCCGCGTCCAGGCTGGTGGCGGCGTAGTCCACCGCCCGCCCCACCAAAAACTGCAGGGCCTGGCTTCCTCCCCGGGCGTAGACCAGCTCCACCTCGAGGCCCTCTTCGGCAAAGTAGCCCCGCCTCAGGGCCACTTCATAGGGGACAATGCACAGGAGCTGGGAGCAAAAAGCTAGCCGCAGGCGTCTTTTTCCCCGTTGTGCCAATCCTAACCCTCCCAGGGCCAGTCCCGTAAGCCCCTGCACCACCCTACGCCGATCCAGGCAGCATTCCATACCGTCATAGTGCTTTATGAGCTTCATCCTGTCAAGGGTATATATGTCCAACCGAGGCGGTAGCGAGCCTTTTCGCTGTTTTGGGTAAAATGGCCTCATGTTCAAGACCATCCTCCTGGCCTACGACGGCTCGGACCACGCCAAGCGGGCGGCGGCGGTGGCCAAGGCCGAGGCCCAGGCCCACGGGGCGAGGCTTCTGGTGGTCCACGCCTACGAGCCCGTGCCCGACTACCTAGGGGAGCCCTTTTTTGAAGAGGCCCTGAAGAGGCGGCTGGAGCGGGCGGAGAAGGTTCGGGCCGAGGCCATGGCCCTGACCGGGGTTCCCCGGGAGGACGCCCTCCTTTTGCAGGGGCGGCCGGCGGAGGCCATCCTCCAGGCGGCCATCGGGGAGAAGGCGGACCTGATCGTCATGGGCACCCGGGGCCTGGGGGCGGTGGGGAGCCTCTTTCTGGGAAGCCAGAGCCAGAAGGTGGTGGCCGAGGCCCCCTGTCCCGTGCTTCTGGTGCGCTAGGAGGGCAGGATGGAGTACGAGACCCTGGCGGTGCACGCCGGCCTCCCCGAGGACCCCCATGGGGCCTTGGGGCTTCCCATCTACGCCGTGGCCGCCTACGGCTTCAAGACCCTGGAGGAGGGGGCGGAGCGCTTCGCCACTGGGGAAGGTTACGTCTACGCCAGGCAGAAGGACCCCACGGCCAGGGCCCTGGAGGAAAGGCTCAAGGCCCTGGAAGGGGCGGATTACGCCGTGGCCTTGGCCAGCGGCCAGGCGGCCACCTTCGCCGCCCTTTTGGCCCTCCTGCGCCAGGGGGACGAGGTGGTGGCGGCGAGGGGGCTTTTCGGCCAGACCATCGGGCTTTTCGGCCAGGTCCTGGGCCTCATGGGGGTGCGGGTTCGGTACGTGGACCCCGAGCCCGACCGGGTGCGGGAGGCCCTTAGCCCCAGCACCCGGGCCATCTTCGTGGAGACCCTGGCCAACCCCGCCCTTTACATCCCGGACCTCGAGGGCCTGGCCTCCTTGGCCGAGGAGAAGGGGGTGGCCCTCATCGTGGACAACACCTTCGGGGCGGCGGGGGCGCTTTGCCGGCCCCTCAGGTGGGGGGCGCACGTGGTGGTGCAAAGCCTCACCAAGTGGGCCAGCGGCCACGGCTCGGTCCTGGGCGGGGCCGTCCTCTCCCGGGACACGGCGCTCTGGGCCCGCTACCCCCAGTTCCTGGAGAAGGACCCCCGGGGCCAGGTGCCCTGGGAGGCCCTGGGAGGGCGGTGCTACCCCGAGCGGGTCCGTACCCTGGGCCTTTCCCTCCTGGGCATGGCCCTTTCCCCCTTCCACGCCTACCTCCTCTTCCAGGGCCTGGAGACCGTGGCCCTGAGGGTGGCGCGGATGAGCGAGACCGCCCACTTCCTCGCCGAGCGCCTCCAGGGCCACCCCAAGGTGAAGGCCCTCCGCTACCCGGGGCTAGAGGGGGACCCCGCCCACGGGCGGGCTCGGAAGTACCTGAGCGCCTTCGGGCCCATGCTCACCCTGGACCTGGGGAGCCAGGAGGCGGCGAGCCGCTTCCTTAGGGCCATCCCCCTGCCCAAGGCCGCCAACCTGGGGGACGCCCGCACCCTCCTTGTGCACCCCTGGACCACCACCCACAGCCGCCTCCCCGAGGAGGGGAGGCTCCAGGCGGGGGTGACGCCCGGTCTGGTGCGGGTTTCCGTGGGCCTCGAGGCCCCGGAGGACCTCCTGGGGATGTTCCGGGAGGCCCTTGAGGTTGTATAGGAGAGATAAGGCACGAGCGGGAAGAATCGTGAATATTCGCACAAAAGCACTTCTCTCGCCCTCGCCCCAAAGGACGAAAAGGGGGCGGCCGTAAGAGGCCGCCCCGGTAAGCGCTCGGGCCTTTAGATCACCCAACGCCCCCGCCGCATGAGGGGGACGCGGGTGCCGTCCTCGAGGAGGCCGTCCACGTCCACCTCCTCGGAGCCGATCATCCAGTCCACGTGGACCATGCTCTCGTTGCCGCCCCGGCGCCGGAACTCCTCCCCGCTGGGGCGGCCTTCCAGGTTCTCGGCGTAGGCCTGGCCGAAGGCGATGTGGCTGGCGGCGTTCTCGTCAAAGAGGGTGTCAAAGAAGACGAGGCCGGTCTTGGCGATGGGGTTGTCTGCGGGTACCAGGGCCACCTCCCCCAGGCGCCTCGCTCCCTCGTCGGTGTCCAGGAGCTTCTTGAGGACTTCTTCCCCCTTCTCGGCGCCCACCTCCACGGCCACGCCCCCTTCAAACCGGGCCCAAAGGCCTTCCACCAGCTGGCCGGAGAGGGCCAGGGGGCGGCTGGCGCGCACCACCCCCTCCACCCGCTCCCGGTGGGGGGCGGTGAAGACCTCCTCCGTGGGCAGGTTGGGGTTGCAAAGCCGCCCCTTCTTGGTGGGGGTGGCCCCACCCTGCCAGAGGTGCCCCTCGGCCAGGCCCACGGTGAGGTCCGTGCCGGGCCCCTGGAAGTGGAGGGCGTGGAAGCGCTTTTCGTTCAAGAAGGCCACCTTGGCGTGGAGCACCCGGTTGTGGGCTTCCCAAGCGGCCACGGGGTCCTCCTGGTCCACCCGGGTGGCCTGGAAGATGGCCTGCCAGAGCCTCTGCACCGCCTCCTCCTCCGGGAGGCCGGGGAAGACGGCTTTGGCCCAGCCCGGATGGGCGAAGGGGACGATGGTCCAGTTGGTGACGAACTCGGTGATGGCGGAGAGGGTGGGCCTGTAGGCCCGGCTCTGGGCCTGCTGGGCCCGGCCCACCCGCTCAGGGGGAAGGCCCTCCAGGGCCTTGGGGTCGTTGCCGCTCACCGCCAGGCGGGCCGCGCCCTCGTGAAAGGCCTTGGCCATGCCCTCGTACAGCCAGGCGGGGGCCCTGTCCAGGTGGGCCTCCGGCACCAGGGCCAGGCGCTTCCTGGCGATGAGGTTATCCCCATAAAGAACGGTGAAGAGGCTTGCCCCATTCTCGTAGGCCTTTTCCGCCAGGAGGCGCACGAAGTCCACCGCCTCTATGGGGGCGGTGGCCACGATCTCCTGGCCCTCTTCCAGGTTGAGCCCAACCCTGATGGCCAGCTCGGCCAGCTTGTTGAGGTTTTCCGTGAAGGCGTCCACGCCCCTAAGTCTTCGTCCCCAGGGGGGTTTCGTCAAGGGCGGGGGCAGGACCTAGGCCTTCCCAGAAGGAGGGCGAGACCGGAGAGGAGAAGGAAGAGGGGGCGCGCTTCCTCCAAGAAGAGGGCCAGGAGGAGGAAGACCAGGGCCAGAAGGTAGCGCCAGGGACCCAGCATGCCCTCATCTTATCCCCGGGACATTCCTCACCCCAGGGCGGGGGTAGGGTAGGGAAGAGGTGAAGGTTAAGGGCCTTCATGGAGGAATAAGGAGTACGGGAGCGTGAAGGAGATGCAGGGGGTGTTGGGCTACCAGAAGGTGGCCGAGCCCGCCGCCTTTGAGCGGGCCAACTACCTCAAGGTTCTGGCCTCGTACCGCCTTCTTCCCTGAGGGCGTAAAGGCCCTCGCCCAGGGCCACCACCGGGCTCCGCTCCCAGCGGGCCAGGGCCGAGAGGCGCACCTTGGCGATCTTCTCCGGCTCCCGCACCTCTGCCCATAGGCCCGTCTCCTTCAGGTGGCGGCCGATCTCGGCGTAGTGCATGGGGCGGCCCGCCTCCTTGAGGAGGGCCACCACGGCTTTGCGGAAGCGGTCCGGCCTGGGCACCGCTCCAAGTATATAGTGAAGCCATGAGAAACCAGGAGCTGGCCCGGGTCTTTGAGGAGATCGGGCTCATGAGCGAGTTTCTGGGGGACAACCCCTTCCGGGTCCGGGCCTACTACCAGGCCGCCCGCACCCTCTACGACCTGGACACCCCCATAGAGGAGATCGCCAAGAAGGGCAAGGAGGCCCTCTTGGAGCTTCCCGGCATCGGCCCCGACCTGGCCGACAAGATCCTGGAGTTCCTCGCCACGGGCCGGGTGAAGAAGCACGAGGAGCTGAGCGGGAAGGTGCCGAGGGGGGTCCTCGAGGTCATGGAGGTCCCGGGGGTGGGGCCCAAGACCGCCCGAGGGCTCTACGAGGCCTTGGGCATAGACTCCCTGGAGAAGCTCAAGGAGGCCCTGGAGAGGGGGGACCTCCTTAGGCTCAAGGGCTTCGGGGCCAAGAAGGCCGAGCGCATCAAGGAGGGCCTCCTCCTGGCCCAGGCGGCGGGCAAGCGGCGGCCTTTGGGGGCGGTGCTCTCCCTGGCGCGAAACCTCCTGGAACAGATCCGGGCCCTCCCCGGGGTGAAAAAGGCGGAGCTCTGCGGCTCCGCTCGCCGCTACAAGGACACCGTGGGGGACCTGGACTACCTGGTGGCGAGCCTCGAGCCGGAGAAGGTGGTGGCGGGCTTCGTGGCCCTGCCCGGGGTGAAGGAGGTCTACGCCAAGGGCAGGGAGCGGGCCACGGTCTTTCTAAAAAACGGCCTCCAGGTGGACCTCCGGGTGGTGCCGGAGGAGAGCTACGGGGCGGGCCTCCAGTACCTCACGGGCAGCAAGGAGCACTCTATCCGCCTCCGGGCCCTGGCCCAGGGGATGGGCCTGAAGCTTTCCGAGTACGGGGTCTTCCGGGGCGAGGAGCGGATCGCCGGCGAGACCGAGGAGGGGGTCTACGCCGCCCTGGGCCTGCCCTTCATCCCCCCGCCTTTGAGGGAGGACCACGGGGAGATTGAGGCGGCCCAGAGGGGGGCCCTTCCCCGGCTTCTGGAGCTTTCCCAGGTAAAGGGGGACCTCCAGGTCCACTCCACCTACTCCGACGGCCAGAACACCCTGGAGGAGCTCTGGCAGGCGGCCAGGGAGCTGGGCTACGAGTACCTGGCCGTCACCGACCACTCCCCGGCGGTGCGGGTGGCGGGGGGGCCCTCGGCGGAGGAGGCGTTAAAGCGGATAGAGGCCATCCGCCGCTTCAACGAGGCCCACGGCCCCCCCTACCTCCTGGCGGGGGCCGAGGTGGACATCCGGCCCGACGGCTCCCTGGACTACCCGGACTGGGTCCTGCGTGAGCTAGACATCGTCCTCGTTTCCATCCACTCCCAGTTCAAGCTCCCCAAGGCCGACCAGACCCGGCGCATTCTCAAGGCCCTGGAGAACCCCTTTGTCCACGTCCTGGCCCACCCCACCGCCAGGCTCATCGGCCGCAGGCCCCCCATAGAGGCGGACTGGGAGGCCATCTTCCAGAAGGCCCTGGAGCGGGGGGTGGCGGTGGAGATTGACGGCTACTACGACCGCATGGACCTGCCCGACGATCTGGCCCGCATGGCCTATGGGATGGGCCTATGGGTGAGCCTCTCCACCGACGCCCACCAGCTGGACCACCTCCGCTTCATGGAGCTGGCCGTGGGGACCGCCAAGCGGGCCTGGATCGGCCCGGAAAGGGTCCTGAACACGCTCTCCTACCGGGAGCTTACGGCCTGGCTCAAAGCCCGGCGAGGCGCCTAGCCAGGAGGAGGACCTCGAGGAACATCTCCCGGGTTAGCCGCCCCGTCTGGGTGTTCTGCCGGGAGACGTGGTAGCTGTCCACCAGGTAGCGCCCGTCTTCCAGGGGGTAGACCCGGCCGTGGGCGAAGGGGAAGTCCCGCTTCCTGAGGCCCAAGTGGGCGAGGAGGGCCTGGTGGGCGATGTGGCCCAGGGCCAGGAAGACCCTAAGCTCAGGGAGGAGGGAAAGCTCCACTTCCGTCCAGCGGGCGCAGGTCCGGAGCTCTTCGGGGGTGGGCCGGTTGTCGGGCGGCGCGCACCGCACCGCGGCCGTGAGGTAGACCCCATGGAGCCTCAGGTCGTCCCCGGGGAGGCTTTCGGGCTTGCTGGCGAGGCCGGCCTGGTAAAGAAGCGGGTAGAGGAAAGCTCCGGAGGCGTCCCCGGTGAAGGGGCGGCCGGTGCGGTTGGCGCCGTGGGCCCCGGGAGCCAGGCCGAAGAGGAGGATCCTGGCCCTAGGGTCCCCGGAGCCGGGCACGGGCCTCGCCCAGTAGGCCTCTTCCCGAAAGGCCCGCCTCTTCCCCGCCACCCCTTCCCGCCAGGCCACGAGCCTGGGGCAGAGGCGGCACTGGATAAGCTCCCGGGCGAAGGACTCCAGGTCCACGGCCTCCAGCATAAAAGAAGCCCCCCGGAAAGGGGGGCTTGGTGGGGAAAGCCCTCAGTAGGGGCTTGCGAAGGGGCAGGCCTCAGCCCCAACTTGGGCATTCCATGTTGCGAAACCAAAGTGTGGGCACTTTAGAACTTTGGTCGTAGGTCCGGGCCTCCGCTACAGGGGGATGTTGTCGTGCCTCTTCCAGGGGCGCTCTTCCTTCTTCTCCCAGAGCATCCTTAGGTGGCGGTAGAGGAGGCGGCGGGTCTCGGCGGGGTCAATCACGTCGTCAATGTAGCCCCGGCCCGCGGCCACCCAGGGGTTATCAAAAGCCCTGCGGTACTCCTCAATCTTCTTCCTGCGGGTCTCCTCGGGGTTTGGCGAGGTCTGGATCTCCCGGCGGAAGACGATGTTGGCCGCTCCTTCCGCCCCCATGACGGCCACCGCCGCCGTGGGCCAGGCCAGGACCACGTCGGCCCCCATGTCCTTGGAGTTCATGGCCAGGTAGGCCCCCCCATAGGCCTTGCGCACGATGAGGGTGATCTTGGGCACCGTGGCCTCGGCGTAGGCGAAGAGCATCTTGGCCCCGTGGCGGATGATGCCCCCGTGCTCCTGGGCCACGCCGGGCAGGAAGCCGGTCACGTCCACGAAGGTGAGGAGGGGGATGCCAAAGGCGTCCATGGTGCGGATGAAGCGGGCCGCCTTGTCCGAGGCGTTGATGTCCAGGGCCCCGGCCATGAAGCGGGGGTTGTTGGCGATGACCCCCACGGGGTAGCCCCCGAGCCGCCCCAGGCCCACGATGATGTTGCGGGCGAAGCGGGGCTGAATCTCCAGGAACTCGCCCCCGTCCAGGATGGCCCGTATGAGGGCGTGCATGTTGTAGGGCCTCTTGGCGTCGGGGTGGACGATGTCCAGGACCTCGGGCACCGGGCGGTGGGGGTCGTCCTGGGGCTCCAGGACGGGGGGCCTCTCCCGGCTACTTTGGGGCAGGTAGCTGAGGAGCTTTTTGATGAGGTCCAGGACCTCCCGGTCGTCCTCGCCCTCCAGGTGGGCCACGCCGCTTTTTTCCATGTGGACGTCGGCCCCACCTAGGGCCTCAAAGCTCACCTCCTCCTTGGTGACGCTTTTGATGACCTCGGGGCCGGTGATGAACATGTAGGCCCGGCGGCTCATGAGGACGAAGTCGGTCATGGCGGGGCTGTAGACGGCGCCGCCGGCGCAAGGGCCCAGGATGGCGGAGATCTGGGGGATGACCCCGGAGTAGATGGCGTTGCGGTAGAAGACCTCCCCGTAGCCGGAGAGGCTGTCTACCCCCTCCTGGATCCGGGCCCCGGCGGAGTCGTTGAGGCCGATGACCGGGGCCCCCACCTTGGCCGCCAGGTCCATGAGGCTGGCGATCTTGCGGCCGTGCATCTTGCCCAGGGAGCCCCCGAGGACGGTGAAGTCCTGGCTGAAGACGAAGACCAACCGGCCGCCGATGGTGCCGTAGCCGGTGACCACGCCGTCGGCGGGGGCCTCGAGGCCCTCCATGAGCCCAGTCTCCAGGTGCTCGGCGAAGGGCATAAGCTCCACGAAGCTTCCCTCGTCCAGGAGGTGGTCTATTCGCTCCCGGGCGGTCAGCTTGCCCTGCTCGTGCTGCTTCTTCTGGCGCTCCGGGCCGCCCCCCATGAGCACCTTCCGCCGCCTTTCCTCCAGTTCGGCCAGAAGCTCGTCCAAGAGAAGCCTGGCGTTATCGGCCATCTTGGGGGCCATGATACACTAGGGAGGGTTTTCGGAGAGGGCCTGGCCCCGGCCCGGAAAGGAGGTAACCATGCGGCGCGCGTGGGGTTGGATTCTGGCTTTGGTGCTGGTCCTGCTCCTGGCCTGGGCGGGGTATGGGGCCTACCAGGCCTACCGGGGCTTGGCCTCCCGGGTGAGCGCCCTCGAGGCCCAGGTCCAGGCCCAGGGGGAGACCCTGAAGGCCCTTTCCGAGAGGCTCGGCAAGGTGGAGGAGGAGGTCTCCAAGACCCCGGCGCCCCCCATCAGCCTGCCGGAGGCGCCAGAGGTCTCGGGCGGAGCGGCCTGGCCCTACGTGGTGGGCCTGCTTCTCGTCCT
The DNA here is from genome assembly GCF_001280255.1 of Thermus aquaticus. Taxonomy (NCBI): domain Bacteria; kingdom Thermotogati; phylum Deinococcota; class Deinococci; order Thermales; family Thermaceae; genus Thermus; species Thermus aquaticus. The sequence continues at coordinate 1,515,859 of NZ_LHCI01000106.1, forward strand.
CCTCTTGGCCTACCTCCTCCTGCGCTTCCTTAGGACCCCCGGGAAAGGGGCCAAAGAAGAGGCCCCGCCTCCCTCCGGGGAAGGCCAGGCCTAAGTACCCCGCCGTGGCAAGAGCCACGGCGGGGGGCCCAGAAAAGCCCTTCCAAAGACCAGACTTGGGCACCCCATGTTGCGAAACTAAAGCGCGGGCACTTAATACCACCCCATGCTGGCGCAAGCCAGCATGGGGGCCCCTTAGTCTTTGAGCTTCTTCACCGCCTCAATGAGGGCGGGGAGGACATGGTGCACGTCCCCCACGATGCCGTAGTCGGCGTGCTTGAAGATGGGGGCCTCGGGGTCCTTGTTGACGGCCACGATGTACTTGCTCTTGTTCATCCCCGCCAGGTGCTGCACCGCTCCGGAGACCCCCAGGGCGATGTAGAGGGCGGGCTGGACCGTCTTCCCCGTCTGGCCCACCTGCTCGCCGTAGGGCCGCCAGCCGGCGTCCACCACGGCCCGGGTGGCCCCCACGGCCCCGCCCAGGAGGGCGGCCAGCTCCTCCACCAGCTTGAAGGCCTCGGGGCCGCCCATGCCCCGGCCGCCAGTGACCACCACGTTGGCCTCGGTGAGGGAGACCCCCTTCTTCTCCTCCGCTACCCTTTCCAGCACCTCCACGGTGGGCACCTGGGGCACCGATAGGGGCACCACCTCCGCCGAGGTCCCCAGGGGCTCGGCCAGGGGCGTGGTGTTGGGCTTCACCGTGAGGACCACGGGGAGGGGGGCCTTCACCCTTTGCGTGACCCGGTTCAGGTAGGCGTAGCGGGTGGCGTGGACCTCGCCCCCCTCCAGGGAGGAGTCCAGGGTGTCCTCCAGAAGCCCCGCCTTCAGGGCGTAGGCCACCCGGCCCAGGTAGGTGCGGCTCTGCCGGCTGGAGGGGACCACCACCGCCTTGGCCCCCTCCTTGGCCGCCGCCAGCACGCCGGCCGCCCACCGCTCGGCGGTGTAGGGGCCCAGGGTGGCGGTGTAGAGGATGTCCACGTATTTCCTGGCCTCCTCTAAAGGCGCCCCTTCCTCGGCCAGGAGCACCCCGGCCACCTTCTCCCCTAGGCCCTCGGCCAGCCTCCGGGCCCGGGTCAGGGCCTCGAGGGTTCCCTTGCGCAGTTTGTTGCCGTCGTGGTCCAGGACTACCAGAACCATCTCGCCCTCCTAGATGACCTTGGCCTCTTCGTGAAGAAGCCGGACCAGCTCCTCCGCTGCCGCCACCGGGTCCTTGCCGTCCAGAATCCTGCCCAAACGCGCCTTCTCCTGGATCTCCTCGGAGAGGAGGACCACCTTGGGCCTAACCTCAGCCTGGACCTTGCGGACCTCCTTTTTCTTGGCCTTCATGATGCCGGGCAGGGTGGGGTAGCGGGGCTCGTTGAGGCCCTGCTGGGTGGTGAAGAGGGCGGGAAGCCGCACCCGCACCCACTCGGCTCCCTCGTCCAGGTCGTGCTTGGCCCTGGCCGTATCTCCTTCCAGCTCTATGACCGTGGTCCAGGCCACCACGGGCACCCCCAGGCCCTCGGCCAGGGCTGCCCCTAGGGCTTGGCTATCCCAGTCCGCCTGCTGTCCCCCGGTGAGGACCAGGGTGGGAGCCTCCTCCTGCAGCACCGGGACTAGGGCCTCGGCCACCGCCACCGGGTCGGCGAAGCCCTCAAAGACCACGTGGACCCCCCGGTCCATGCCCATGGCCAAGGCGGTGCGGATGGCCTCCTCGGCGCGCTCGGGGCCGAACCCCACCACGATGGCCTCCCCGCCGTGCTTCTCCTTGAGGCGGAGGGCTTCCTCCACTGCGTACTCGTCCATCTGGTCCAGGATCAGGGTGGCCCCGGAGAGGTCCACCCTGCCCTCCTGGATCCTGAGCCGGCTTTCCCCGTCTGGAACCTGTCGGATCACCGCTACAAACTTCATTCCCTACCCCCTTTACTCCGAAAGCACGTGCCTGGCGATGATGAGCCTCTGGATCTCGTTGGTGCCCTCGTAGATCTGGTTGAGCTTCACGTCGCGGAGGAGCTTCTCCACGGGGAACTCCCGCACATAGCCGTAGCCCCCGTGGATCTGGATGGCCTGGTTGGCGGCCTCAAAGGCCACCTCTGAGGCGTAGGCCTTGGCGATGGCGCTGGCGTGGGCGTGGGGCAGACCCTGGTCCGCCAGCCAGGCGGCGTAGTAGGTGTAGGCCCGGGCGGTCTCTATGCCCATCAGCATGTCGGCCAGCTTGAACTGGATGGCCTGGAACTCGGCGATGGGCCTGCCAAAGGCCTCCCGCTCCTTGGCGTACTTTTTGGCCTCGTCCAGGGCGCGCCGCGCCACCCCCACGCTCCCCGCCGCCACGGGGATGCGGGTCTTGTTGAGGGTCTGCATGGCGATCTTGAAGCCCTCCCCTTCCTCGCCCAGGCGGTTTTCCACGGGCACCTTCACGTCCTCAAAGACGAGCTCGTAGGTACCCGAGGCCCGCTGGCCCATCTTGCCGTGGATCTTGACCGCCCGGAAGCCGGGGGTGCCCTTTTCCACCACCAGCGCCACCACGCCCTTGTGGCGGAGCTCGGGGTTTAGGGTGGCGAAGACCACCACCCACTCGGCCTCACCGCCATTGGAGATCCACATCTTGGTGCCGTTCAGCACGTAGTGGTCCCCCTGGCGCACGGCCCTGGTCTTGAGGGCGGCGGCGTCGGAGCCGTTGCCGGGCTCGCTTAGGGCGAAGGCGGCCAGGGCGGGCTTCTCCGTGAGGGGCCTAAGAAAGCGCGCCTTCTGCTCCTCACTGCCCGCCAGGAGGACGGGGGTGATGCCCAGGTCGCTGGCCATGGGGATGGTGTAGATGTCCATGCAGGCGTAGGCCAGCTCCTCGCCCACAATGACCTCGTCCAGCATCTTGAGGCCCATGCCCCCGTACTCTTCGGGAATAATGGCGTTCAGGAGGCCGACTTCATGGAGCTTCTCTATGATGGGCCAGGGGACCTCCTCCTTCTCATCGTATTCCCGGGCCACGGGCATGATGACCTCTTTGGCGAAGCGCCGGGCCAGGGCCTGGAGCTGCTTCTGCTCCTCCGTGAGGCTGAAGTCTATGGGCATCCCGCACCTCCTCCTGGGGCCAGGGGCCTCTCCCTTTGACCAAGTCTAAGATTTTCCGCCGCCCCTGGCAACCCTGGCCCCCATGCTACCATTGGGGCAGGATGCGGCCTGTAGGGCAGATGGAGGTCCTGGCCCGGTTTCAGCGGGCCCTCCTCAAGGACCTCGAGCCCACCCAGATCCTCAGGAACCTCCTGGAGGTGGCCACGGACGAGGGGGTGGAGCGGGCGGCCCTCTTCCTCTTCCAGCCGAAGACCCGGGAGCTGGTGGGGGAGGTGGCCTCGGGTCGGGGTCGGCACTACACGGTCTCCGCCCTCGCCCTGCCCCTTTACCAGGCGGGGCCGGTCCAGGAGGCCTTCTTCAGCGAGGGACCCCTTAAGGTCAGGGAGGAGTGGCTCCTCCCCGTGGTGGGGGAGGAGGAGGGCTTCTGTTGGTCCGATCCCGAGAGGCGGTGCGTGGCGAGGCCCCGGGCTACCCGGGCCACCCGGGCCATGGTCTGCCCTTCCTGCCCCCGCTTCGCCGCCAAGGGGGTGCTGAGCCTGGAAGGCGTTCCGGGAAGGCTCGTCCCCCTTCTCCCCCTCCTGGCCCAGCTCACCGCCTTGGCCCTAAAAAACGGCGAGCTCATGGCCGAGCGCAACCAGGCCCTAAGCCGTCTTTCCCGGCACGCCGAGGCCCTTTCCCAGGTGACGGCCTTGGCCCGGGAGGTGGCGCGGCTTCTGGAGCCTGAGGCCGTTCTGGAGACCCTGGCCCGGGCCCTTGCGGAGCGTTTCGGCTTTTACCGGGTCACCGTGGCCCTGGTGCGGGGTGAGGTCTTGGAGGGGTACCTGACGGTGAAGGAGGGGAGGGCCTACTGGACGGAGGGGCGAAGCCGCCTTCGCCTAAGCCTCGCCTCCTCCCCCGATCCCCTGGCCCGGGCGGCCCGGGGGAAGGTGAGCCTTCTCCTCCCCAAGGAGGCCCTGCCCCCCGAGGTGGCCCAGGACATGGGGCCCAGCGTGGCCTTCGTCCCCGTTCTCGCCGAGGACCGGGTTCTGGGGGTCCTGGCCATGGACTACGGTCCCGCTGGCGGCCCGGTGCGGGATGAGGACCTCCGCTACGTGGAGCTTCTGGCCCAGGCGGCGGGGGTGGCCTACCGCAACGCCGAGCTTTTTCGGGAGAAAAAGGCCCTCTCCCTGGCCTTGGCCGCCGAACGGGAGCGGCTTTCCCAGATTCTGGAGGAGCTTCCGGACGGCGTGGTGGTCCTCTTCGGCGAGCGGGGTTTCGCCAACGGAAAGGCCCGGGAGGTCCTCTCGTCGGGGCCCGAGGTGGCCCTAGAGGACCTGCCCGCCGCGCTGGCCCCGGCCCTCGAGGGGGGCCGCCTGGAGCTCGCCCTGGGGGGGAACGCCTACAGCGTCCGGGGCCGAAAGGTGGGAGAGGCCAGGATCCTGGTCCTCCACGACATCACCGAGAGGACCCGGATGGAGAGGGCCCTTAGGGAGCAGGCCGCCTTCACCCAGGCCCTGGTGGACCTGGCCCAGGAGGCCCTCAAAGAGCGGGACCTGAAGGCCCTGGGCCGGGCCATCGTGGAGCGCCTCAGGGCCTCCTTCGCCGCCGACGAGGGGCTCCTCCTTTCCGAGGAGGGCGGGCGGACGGAGGTCCTCTTCGCCACCTGCGCCCTGCCCCAAGACCTCCCCCGGCCCAACCTGCTGGAGCGGGCCCTGGACCAGGAGGCCCCTTTGGGGATGGAGGCCCTGAAGCCGGAGGACTGCGCCCTCGCCGGGGCCCTGGGCCTGAAAGGCGCCCTGGTGGTCCCCTTCCGGGCGGGGAGCTTCCGGGGGGCCCTGCTCTTGGGCTACCGCAGGGAGAGGCGTTTTTCCGAGAGGCTTCTCGCCCGGCTGGGCCAGGTGGGTACCCTCCTCGCCCTCATCCTGGAAAAGGCCCGCTTTTTGGCCCTTCTGGAGGCCGAGGAGGCTAAGCTCAAGGCCCTCCTTGAGCACTCCCAGGACGTGGTCTACGTTTTGGACCGGGAGGGCCTGGTCCGCTTCGTCTCCCAAAGCGTGCGCCACATCCTGGGCTACGATCCCGAGGGGTACAAGAGGGCCCCCATCCGGGCCCTGGAGTTCGTCCACCCCGAGGACCGGCCCAGGGCTGAGGCCCTCTTCCAGGAGCTTCTGGCCCAGCCCGGGGTGGTGCGGGTGGCGGAGTTCAAGGTGCTCCACGCCGACGGCACCCCTATCCCCGTGAGCGCCTGGGGCCAGAACCTCCTGCACGAGCCCCGGGTGGGCGGGGTGGTGGTCACCTTGCGGGACCTGAGGCCCCACCTGGAGGCGGAGAGGGTGAAGGGGGAGTTCATCGCCGCCGTGAGCCACGAGCTCAGGACCCCCCTGGCGGTCATCATGGGCCTGGCGGAGCTCCTAAGGGAGGAGGCGCTTCCCCCTTCCGCCAAGGAATCCGTGGAGTTTATCCTGGAAAGCGCCTTTCGCCTCAAGACCATGGTGGACAACCTGCTGGACACGAGCCGCCTCGAGGCGGGCCGCTTTGAGGTGGCCAAGCGCCCGGTGAACCTTCGGCCTCTCCTTCTGGAGCTCGCCAAGAGCTTCAGCGGGGTGGCCCGGCTTTCCGGGGTGGAGTTTTTGGTGGACGTGGGGGAGCTTCCCCTCCTTGAGGCCGACCCCGACCGGATGGTGCAGGTGGTGGGCAACCTCCTCTCCAACGCCTTCAAGTTCACGCCTCCCGGGGGCCGGGTGAGCCTGAGGGCCTACGCCACGGAGGAAGCCCTGGCCTTGGAGGTGGCCGACACCGGGCCTGGCATCCCGAAGGAGGATCTTCCCAAACTCTTCCAGCGCTTTGGCCGGGCGGAGAACGCCCGGGCCCGAGGGGTTTCCGGCACCGGGCTTGGCCTCTACATCTCCAAGCACATCGTGGAGGCCCACGGGGGGCGGATAGAGGTAGAGAGCGAGGAGGGCAAGGGAAGCCTCTTCCGGGTTATCCTACCCCTATATGGCCAGGATTCTCCTGGTTGAGGACGAGCCCCTGGTGGCCCACATGGTCCGGCGGATGCTGGAACGGGCCGGGCACCAGGTGGACTGGGCGCCTTCGGGCGAGGCGGCCCTGGAAAAGCTGGGGCAAGCCTATGACCTTGTGGTCTGCGACCTGGTCATGCCGGGGGTTTCGGGCCTCGAGGTCATCCGCCAGGTGCGGGCCCAAGGGAGCACCCCGGTCCTGGCCCTCTCGGCCAGCGTCTCCGCCAAAAGCCAGAGCGAGGCCATGGCCGCTGGGGCCCAGGCCTTCTTGGGCAAGCCCTTTGAAGGCCAGGCCCTCCTCGCCCTGGTGGAGCGCCTTCTGGCCGGAGCCTGAGGGTATAATCCCACCCCATGTTGGCCCAGGCCAGCATGGGGGCCCCGGCAAAAGGTTCCTGGGGAAGTTACCAGGCGCGGTGGGCCGAAGGAAACAAGGCTATAATAGCCCTCCCAAGGAGGGTCTATGCGGAGGCGGAGCTTTCTCCAGAAGGTAGGCGTGGGCCTGGCGGGAAGCCTCCTCTTCACGGCCCGCGCCCAGGCTGCGCCCCAGGTGCGCTGGCGCCTGGTCTCCAGCTACCCCAAGAGCCTGGACACCCTCTATGGCGGGGCCGAGGACCTGGCCCGGAGGGTCTTTGAGCTCACGGGGGGGCGGTTCCAGATCCGCCCCTACCAGGCGGGGGAGATCGTTCCCGGGGGCCAGGTGCTGGACGCCGTCCAGGCGGGCACCGTGGAGGCGGGGCACACCTACGGGCCCTTTTACATTGGCAAGAACCCCGCTTTAGCCTTTGACGGGGGCGTGCCCTTCGGCATGACCTACCGCCAGCACAACGCCTGGATGCGGTACGGCGGGGGCCTGGAGCTCCTTAGGGGGGTCTACGCCGACTTCGGCCTGATCCAGTTTCCCGGGGGCAACACCGGGGCCCAGATGGGGGGCTGGTTCCGCAAGGAGATCAGGGCCCTCTCCGACCTGAGGGGCCTTAGGATGCGGATCCCTGGCCTTGGGGGCCTGGTCATGGGGCGGCTTGGGGTGGTGCCCCAGACCCTGGCGGCGGGGGACATCTACCCGGCCCTGGAGCGGGGCTCCATAGACGCCACCGAGTTCAGCGGCCCCTACGACGACGAGAAGCTGGGCTTCTACAAGGTGGCCAAATACTACTACTACCCCTCCTTCTGGGAGCCCTCGGCCCAGCTTTCCTTCCTGGTGAGCCTGAAGGAGTGGCAGAGGCTTCCCAAGGAGTTCCAGGAGGCCTTTGAGGTGGCGGCGGCCGAGGTCAACCTGACCATGATGGCCAAGTACGACGCCCAGAACCCGCCGGCCCTAAGGCGCCTCCTAGGGGCGGGAGTGAAGCTCAGGAGGTGGCCCCTGGAGATCATGAGGAAGGCCCTGGAGGAGGCCCAGGCCCTCTACGAGGAGCAGGCGGCCAAGGACGCCACCTACAAAAAGGTCTACACCGCCTACTGGGCCTTCCGTCAGGAGCAGTACCGCTGGTTCGCCGTGGCCGAGCTGGGCTACGAGACCTTCGCCTTCCCCGCCCTCTAGTCGGCCTTTTCCAGCCGCACGGCGCTCACCTTGTACTCGGGGATGCGGCTTATGGGGTCCAGGGCGCTACGGGTGAGGCGGTTGGCGGGGGCCTCGGCGAAGTGGAAGGGGGCGTAGACCACCCCCTCGGGGGTGCTCCTTGACCCAGGCCCGGGCGCGGATCCTGCCCCGGCGGCTCACCGCATAGACGGGCTCCCCGTCGGCCAGGCCCAGCCTTTGGGCGTCTTTTGGGTTCACCTCCACCCCCTGGGTTTCCACGAAGCGCTCTGTCCTGGAAGCGCATAGACGGGGGAGAGGGCCTCGAGGCCCAAAGGGGGGTAGGTGCCCTCGGCCTCCTTCCTTAGGCGGGCGAACCCTCGGGCCCGGGCCACGGGGTCGTCCACCAGGAGCCTTCCCTGGGGAAGGCCCCGATAGCGGGGATAAGTACCCCACCGCGGCAAAAGCCGCGGTGGGGGCCCCAGAAAAGCCCTTCCACAACTCCGACTTGGGCACCCTCTGTTGCAAAGCCAATGTGCGGGCACTTAGTAGGCCACCACACCCCAGGCCTGGGCCAGGGGCACCCCGGCCTCCCGGGCGGCCTCCGCCACCTTGGCCTCGTCCAGGGGGAGAAGGCGATCCAGGAGGGGAGGGAGGCTTGGTCTTTCCATGGCCCCAGCTTACCCCTTAGAGAAAGCGCAGGGTGGGGAAGCGGGCGCGAAGGGCCTCCTGGAAGGCCTGCTGGCGGGTTTCCTCCACCAGGGCCACCACCGCCCCGCCAAACCCCGCCCCCGTGAGCTTGGCCCCCAGGGCCCCGGCCTTTAGGGCCTCGTCCACCAGCTCGTCCAGCTCGGGGAGGCTCACCTCGTAGTCTTGGGAGAGGGAGCGGTGGCTTTGGGTCATGAGCTCGCCGAAGGCCCGGCCGTCCCCCCGCCTCAGGGCCTCCACGCCCCTTAGCACCCTGAGGTTCTCGCTCACGATATGGCGGGCCCGCTTGTCCAGGGGGAAGGGGAGGCTTTCCACCAAGCAGAGGTCGGCCACGTCCCGCAGGGCCCGCACCCCAAGCTGCCTCGCCGCCTCCTCGGCCTCCGCCCTTCGCTGGTTGTACCCGGCCTCGGCCAGGCGGCGGCCAAGACCCAGGTCCAGCACCACCACCCGGGTTCCCGGGGGGAGGGGCAGGTTCTCGTAGGCCAGGGTGCGGGTGTCCAGGAAGAGGACTTTGCCCGGTTGGCCCAGGCTGGCCGCCATCTGGTCCATGATGCCGCACCGCACCCCCACGTAGGCCACCTCGGCTTTCTGGCCCAGAAGGGCCAGGTCCTTGTCGCTTAGGGGGAGGCGGTAGAGGGCCCTGAGGGCCCTCAGGGCGGCCACCTCCAAGGCCGCCGAGCTGGAAAGCCCGGCTCCCAGGGGTACCTGGCTGCGCACGTAAAACCGGGCCCCGGGGACCTCGTAGCCCGCCTCCCGGAGGGCCCAGACGACCCCCAGGAGGTAGTCCAGGAAGTCCCCTTGGGGCGGGCTTGCGAGGGGCCTTGCCCTGAGCTCCCCCAGGGTTTCGCTGTAGGCCTCCACCCGGCCCTGGGCCCGGCCCACCTCCACCTGGGTGAAGTAGGGGAGGGGGGTGGGGAGGACGTAGCCTTCCTGGTAGTCGGTGTGCTCGCCCAAAAGGTTCACCCGCCCCGGGGCCTGGGCGCTGGCCTCGGGGAGGGCGCCGAAGATCTCCTTGAAGCCCATGCCCCCATTATGGGCAAAGGGCCTTCCGGTTGTGGTCCAGGAGGTCCAGGTAGCTCCTCACCCTGTCGTCCAGGGTGTCGGTGTAGAGGACGGCTACCCTGGCCCCGATGGCCTCGGCCAGGGTGCGGATGGCCTTCCCCTGGAATTGGGGTTCGGCCAGGACCAGCCTGACCCCTTCCTTCTTGGCCTTTTCCACTAGGGCCAAAAAGGTTCGGCTCCCCACCTCCTGGGCGCCCCCGTGGCTTAAGACGCCCACCACCACCAGGCCGTAGCGGCGGGCGAAGTAGCGGAAGGCGTCGTGCTGGACCACCACCTTGACCCCCTTCAGGTTACAGGCCATGAAGGCCTGGTCCCGCCTCTTGACCTCCTCCTGGAAGCGCTTGAGGTTGGCCCGGTACTGGGCCTGGCCGGCCGGGTCCAGGCGGGTTAGCTCCTTGGCTATGGTCTCGGCGTAGGCCAGGGCGTAGGTGGGGTCTAGCCAGAGGTGGGGGTCGCAGGGGCCGTGGGCGTGGCCGTCTTCCTCCTCTCCGCAGATGAGGCCCCTCCGCCCTTCGGCCAGGAGGACCACCTGGGCCCCCTTGGGAAGGAGGGTTTTCATCTTGGGCAGGAAGGGCTCGAGGCCAAGCCCGTTGGCGAAGAGGAGCTGGGTTTGGGAGAGGGCCTTGGCCAGGGCGGGGGTGGGCTCAAAGGTATGGGGGTCCGCTCCCGGCGGGACCACCGTGGCCACCCGAACCCGATCCCCGCCCACCGCGCTCACCAGGTCGGCCAGGATGGGCGTGGTGGCCGCCACCCGCACCTGGGCCAGGGCGGGGACCAGAAGGAGCAGAAAGCCGGCCAAGCGCTTCATGAAGCAAATGATATCCCTTCGTGTGCTACCTCATAGCTCCACCCCGGCCATCCTGAGCAAGACCCGGCTCCGAATGAGGTTGTGGACCAAAAGGATCAGGTTTACCCGGGCCGCCAGGCCCCAAAAGGACCGAGCTTCTATACGGTGAAGGCCCAAAGACCGCACCATCACGCTGAAGCGAACTTCAATCCAGTTCCTGACCCTCCCCATCCAACCTCTCCACCCCGTCTCCACCACCTTCCCCCCACGAACCCGGTAGGGCGGGGTCTTGATACCTTGGACCCAACGGAATCCCCGGTCCCCCAAGACCGCGGGAAGGTCCGCCACCAAGTCCCTCCCCCAGGTCTCCCGGGCATTTCCGGGGAGAAGGGCCCGGCGGAAAAAGAGGCCCCGCTCGTTCATCACCGGCATCAGCACGTAACCGCCGAACGCGCCCAGGGGCCCCACGCCCACAGCGGCTTCAGGGAGGGAGAGGCTGTGGATGCGGTGGCCGTGGGCCAGGGGGATGGGTTTGAGGTCCACCACCTGGAGGAGACCCATCCCCCCGGCGAGGCGGATGGCCAGGTGGGCCAGAATCCCTTGGGCCTTTTGGAGGACCCTGTAAAAGCGGGAGAGATGAGGGAGTGAGGGGAAGTAAGCCTTCAGGGTGGATTTAGCGGCTAGGTAGCCTTTGGCGAGGTCTTGGCCTTGAAGGAGGAAAAAGATGGCGAGGGTCAGTAGCTCGGCCAGAGTAGCCTTCTGGTGCTTTTGCTTTTTGGGGAGCTTGAAGCCTTGGGCCTGAAGGGCCTTGAGCTCGTCATCCACCCAGATGTAGGTAGCCACCAGAAGGGTTTCTGCGTCAAGATAGTAGAGGGGGTGCTCTCGGCAGGAGACCATAGCACCCCCTCTTTTCTCACACCGCAGGGGTTTGGGTCAAGTAGCACACGACGGTATCGCATTTTCACATAGTGTCAAGGGGCGGGGCTGTTTAAGAACAGTGTAAGGTCCCTTTCGTAAGCTGACCCTTGGGAGGACAAGCCGTGGCCCAAGACCTGGACCTTCAGGACGGGAATCCCTTCCCGGCGAGAGGGGCGCGGGGTCCTTCTGTGCCCTGGATTTGGCTTCGGGCGTTGAGGGAGGATGAAGGGTATGAAGGGTATAGGGACGGCGGGAAGTGCGGCGGGCCTTCCCACCCCGGCGCTGGAGGCGCCCTTCCCGGTGGACCCCCGGGCGGGGAGGCGCCCTGAGGGGCGGGAGGGAGGTGGGCGGACGGCGGGGCGCTTCGGGCGGGGTGGCGGAGGGGGCCATCCGAGCCTTCTTGGACCTTCTTGAGGAAAGCCTCCGGGCCTTTGCGGCCTGGATCGGGTTTGAGTAGGGGGAAGCATGCGCGAGCTGGCCTTTCCCGCTGGGATGCGCTGGCGCCTTTGGTGGGCCTTGCTCCTTGGGGCCTTCCTCCTTGCCTTTGGGCTTACGGCTCGGGAACCCTTGGCCCTGCTGGTGGGGGGCTTCTCCTTTGGGCCTTCGCCCTCCACCTCCGCCGCACCGCCTATACCCTCGCCCTGGAGCCCGAGGGCGTGCGCCACGGGGGGAGGCTCTACCCCAGGGAGGCCCTGAAGGGCGTGGCCCTAGACCGCCTCTTCGGCAGACTCTTTCTGGACTTCGCTGGGGAGCGGCTTCCCCTGCCCCTGGGGCTTCCCGGCTGGGACCAGGCCTTGGCCCATCTGGGGGTGGATTGGCGGGGGGTGGAGGGCCTCGAGGACTACCTCCTGGGCCAGCGCGGCCGGGTCTGGTTCCTGGGAGCCCTCTACCCGCCCCGTGAGGCGGAGGGAGTCCACCGATGGGCCCTCGGCCTCTACCGGCGGCACTTCCTGAAGATCTACGGGGCCCTGGCCCTTTTGGGGGTGGGGCTTTCCCTCTCTTCCCTCGCCGAGGGCTTAGGGGTCGCCCTCGTTGCCCTGGGATTCGGCCTTGCCCTTTGGTGGCTCAGCTCTTTCCCCCACGACCTGGTGCGCCTAAGGCGAGGCGGCGGGCGGTACAACCCCCTGGACCCGGAGATCCAGAGGCTCGCAAAGGAGGGGAGAGGATGAAACGGATGGCGGTGCTTTGGGCGGTGTTCCTTTTGGGTATGGGCGCGTGGGCCGAGCGGATGGCCGACCGCCTCCACGGCTTCGCCCTGGACCTGCCCGAAGGGTGGAAGGTGGTCCTGGGGGAGGGAGGCCTTCTCCTCACCGACCTGGAAAGCACCCTTCTGGTGCGGGGCATGCCCCTGAAGCCCCCTAAGGAGGCGGTGAGGCCCCTCCTGGAGGAGGCGAGGCGCCTAAGCGGGGGGCAGGCCACCCTCCACTTCAAGCCGGCCTCGGGAGGGCTCATGCTCCTCGCCCGGGGCCTCGGCTACCCCCTTCCCCTCACCCAGGGGGCCATGGGGGACCTCCTCCTCTTCGCCGCAGACCCCCAGGTCCAAGCGGCCCTTTCCGGCCTTCGCTACGAGGCCACCCACCTCCTCCTCCCGGGCCCCAAGAGCCTCCTCGCCGTGAGCGCCTACCTGCCCCAGGACCTGCCCACGGACCGCAGGAAGGAGGTCCTGGGCCTTCTCCGCTCCCTGGAGTTTTTGGGCCCCGAGAAGCGGGTGCCCTACCGGGTGGAGGCGGTGTTGGATCCCCTGCTCGGGGTTCCCGCCCTGCGGGTTCCCGTACCCCAGGGGTACACCCTCCAGGGGGGCGTGGTGGGCTTTACCGAAACCCAGCGCCGCCCCGTCTTCCAGCTTTCCAAGGGTGGGGTGGTTCTCCGGAGGGAGGCGATCTACCTGCAGGCTTTGGCCATCGCCACCCCCTTCGGGGGGAGTCCCAGCACTATCCTCCTCTGGAACGGACGAGCGGGGAAGGTACCGGGCTTCCTCTGCGCCCAGGGCCCTGGGGAGCTTCCCGCCCTCTTCGCCCAGGGACTTTGGGCCTGGGAGACGGGGAGCCCTTGGGAAGTGGAAAAGGCCAAGCCCCTCCAGGGGGTGAGCCGGGTGGCCCAGTACCTGGAAAAGGTGCGGGAGGCCTTTTATTGGCAGATGGGCCAGCAGATGTTAATGGCTATGGGGCGGCCCGGGGACCAGTTCCAGAGCTGGCGGCAGAGCCTGGACCTCCGCGCCCGCCAGGGAAGCGTGGGGCGGCAGGCCGTGGTGGAGGCCCTGGGGTTCCTCCGGTACGCCCCCTCCTTCGCCGCTTCTTCCGCCGACTGCACCCTCCATTTGGAGATCGCCCTGGTGCAGGGCCCCAAGGAGGCCCTCGCCCGGGAGGAGGGGGTCCTGGCCGGGGTCCTCCTCGGCCTCGCCCTGGACCCCCGCTGGATGGCTTTGGAGGCGGAAAGGAGCCGGACGGTGAGCCGCGACCTCACCCGGATGGTCCTCCAGATGAACAAGGAAGCGGAGGAGTTCAACACCTGGATGAGCCGCTCCTGGACCAACCTCCTCTCCGACCAGACCTACGCCCGCGACCCGGCCACCGGGGAGACCTTCCGCCTCTACAAGCAGTCCTTTGACACGGGGACTTTCTGGCGGGAGCCCGTCTTCGGAGGGGTGCTGGGAGGCGTGGAGCGAGGCGGGAAGCTGGAAGAGCTCCTCCAGGCCGGGGGCTGGCGGCGCCTGGAGGAGTCCCTAAGCGGGCTTCCGGGAACGTGGCGGTGAGGGCAGTGGGGTATAATCCCCGCCATGGATCTCAGGGCCCTCCACAAGCGGCACGTCCTCACCCCCTGGGTGGCGCAGAGGCCCCTGGACCCGCCCCTGGTGGTGCGGGGGGAGGGGGTGTGGCTTTGGGATGCCGAGGGGAGGCGCTACCTGGACCTCTCGGCGGGCCTGGTGGCGGTGAACCTGGGCCACGGCCACCCCCGCCTGAGCCGGGCCATCGCCGAGCAGGCCGCCACGCTGGCCTACGCCGCCCCAAGCCTCTTCCACGACAAACGGGCCCTCCTGGCCAAGGCCCTCTCCGACCTGGCCCCCTGGCCGGAAGGGGCCCGGGTCTTCTTCACCCCTTCCGGCGCCGAGGCCAACGAGGACGCCCTTAAGTTTGTCCGCCACTTGACGGGCCGCTCCAAGGTCCTCGCCGCCTACCGCTCCTTCCACGGGGCCACCCACGGCGCCGCCGCCCTCACCGGGGAAAACCGCAGGTGGCCCGCCGAGCCCGCCATCCCGGGGGTGGTCCACTTCTTCGCCCCCTACCCCTACCGGAGCCCCTTTTACACCGAGGACCCCAAGGAGGAGGCCAAGAGGGCCCTGGAGCACCTGGAAAGGGTCCTCCTCCACGAGGACCCCAAGCGGGTGGCTGCCATCTTCCTGGAGCCGGTGGTGGGCTCCAACGGGGTGATCGTCTACCCCCCGGGGTACTTGGAGGGGGTGCGGGAGATCTGCGATCGGCACGGGATTCTTTTGGTCTTTGACGAGGTGATGACGGGCTTCGGCCGGGTGGGGGCGGCCTTGGCCGCCGAGCGCTTGGGGGTGGTGCCTGACCTCATCACCTTCGCCAAGGGGGTGACCTCGGCCTATGTGCCCCTGGGCGGGGTCCTGGTGCGGGAGGGGCTGGCCCGGGCCTTTGACGAGACCCCCCTGCCCACGGGGCACACCTACGCCGGACACCCCCTGGCGGTGGCGGCGGGCCTGGCGGCCCTCGAGGCCTACCGGGAGGAGGGGCTCTTTGAGCAGGCGAGGCGGCTTGAGCCCTTCTTCCTGGAGGCCCTGAGGCCCCTTCTGGACCACCCCTGGGTGGGGGAGGTAAGGGGGCTTGGGGCCTTCTATGGGGTGGAGCTGGTGCGGGACAAGGGGACCAAGGAGCCCCTCTCCCCCTGGCACGCCCCCTTCAGCCCGCCCATGCAGGCTCTCCTGAAGGCCCTCTTCCGGGAAGGGGTCTACGTCCTGGCCAAGCACAACGTCCTGATCGTGGCCCCGCCCCTCACCATCCGGGAGGAGGAGTTCCTGGAGGGGGTGGAACGGCTTTCCCGCGCCCTCAGGCGGGTGGAGGTGGGGGTCGGCTAAAGGCCGGGATGCCATGGCGCGGAGCTACGGCGACCTCCTGGCCCTTCTCTCGGCCCTGGAGGGGAAGCCCTACCCCTTCTACAAGGACCTGAAGGGCGTGTGGCGGGGGGAAGGGTTTTCCTTGCGCTTCGTCCACGTCCAGGGGGACCCCTTCGCTAGCCCCAGCGTCCTGGAGGTGCGCTACCGGGAGGGCCTGGAGGGGCTTCGGGTCTACGGGAGCCTCGAGGGGTGCATCGCCCTGGAGGACTTCCTCCTAAGGAGCCTCAAGGCCCGCCTCCGCTCCCTGCCCAGGGTGGGGGGAAGCGGCCACTCCGGGGAGGTCTACGTGGCCGTGGAAAGCCCCAAGGTCCTGAAGCGGGCCGGGGTCCACCTGGGGGAGGAGCTCCATTTGCGCTTCCGCCTGGGCCTTCCCGCCCATGGCAGGCGCATCCTGGGGAAGGAGGCGGCGAGGCTCTTCAAGGCCCTTTTGGAGCACCTCCGGGGCTTCCTCCAGGACCTGGACACGAGGGCCCTCCTCGCCCACGTCCACCAGGCGGAGGACTTCGCCTATATCCAGAAGCGCCTTCCCGAGCGGGGCCTGGTGGCCTTCGTGGGGGATGGGGCCATCCTCCCCCGGGAAAGCGGGGTGAGCCAAAGGCCCCTTAAGGGGGCCATCCCCTTCAGAAGCCCCCCCTCCCTCAGGGTGGCCTTCCGAGTGCCCCACGCCGGGGAGGTCTTGGGCATGGGGCTTCCCCGGGGCCTCACCCTCATCACCGGGGGCGGGTTCCACGGCAAGACCACCCTTTTGGAGGCCCTGGTCCACGGGGTCCACCCCCACATCCCCGGGGACGGCCGGGAGTGGGTGGTGACCGAGGCCTGGGCCCAGCGGGTCCAGTCCGAGGACGGGCGGAGCGTGAAGGGGGTGGACCTGAGGCCCTTCGTTCACGACCTTCCCCTGGGCCAGGACACCAGCTTCTTCTCCACCGAGGACGCCTCGGGCTCCACCAGCCTGGCGGCGGCCATCCTCGAGGCCCTGGAGCTCGGGGCCCGGACCCTCTTCCTGGACGAGGACACCTCGGCCACCAACCTCCTGGTTCGGGACGCCCGCATGCAGGCCTTGGTGAAGCGGGAGACCCTTACCCCCCTTCTGGACCGGGTGGGGGACCTGAAGGCCCTGGGCGTGAGCCTGGTCCTGGTGGTGGGGGGCGTGGGCGACTACCTGGACCTGGCCGACACCGTGGTCCTGATGGAGGAGTACTTGCCCAAGGAGGTGACGGAAGAGGCCCGGGCCGTGGCCCAGAGCCACCCCACGGGCCGCCTTTACGGCGAGCCCCGCTACCCCTTAAAGGTGCCTCCCCGGGCTCCCTTGCCGGAGAGCTTTGACCCCAGGCGGGGCAGGCGGGAGAGGGTCAAGGGCCGGGGCTTGAGGGAGCTCCTCTACGGGGAGGAGGTGGTGGACCTCTCGGCCTTGGACCTCCACGAGAACGCCCAGGTGCGCCTCCTCGGGGCCCTTTTCCGCCGCCTGGAGCGCCTGGCCGACGGCAGGACGCCCCTCAAGGCCCTGGTGGAAAGGGCCTTGGCGGTGGAGGACCTCTTCGCCCTGGAGGAGGTCCCGGAGCTTTCCGCCACGCGCCCTTTGGAGCTTGGGGCGGCGGTGAACCGGCTCAGGGGGCTTGTGGTGCAAAAGCTGGAGAGGTGATGTCGGGCCTTCCCTCGGCCGAGCTTCTAAGTGCCCGCACTTTGGTTTCGCAACATGGGGTGCCCAAGTCGGGGCTTTGGAAGGGCTTTTCTGGGGCCCCCACCGCGGCAAAAGCCGCGGTGGGGTACTTGGGCCTTCCCTCCCTTTCCCGGGCCCGCCTCCTGGCCGGGGACCCGTGGAGGCGGGTGGGCTGGGTCCACGTGGTGGACGTGCCGGAGCCCGCCGCCGTCGCCCTGGCGGTGCCCCAGTTCTTTGAGACCTTCCCTGAGCCCGCCCTTTCCGTCCTGGCCCGGGCGGGAGTGGCGGCGTTGGAGCTTCCTTGGGAGATCCCCTTCGCCCAGGTCAGCGAGGAGGTCTTGAGGCGGCTTTTGGCCCAGCAGCCGGAGGTGGAGAAGAGGGCCCGGAGCCTGCACCGGGCCCTGATGGCCGCCCTTCTGGAGCAGGCGGGGTTGGCCCTGGCCTTCTCTTCCGATGCCCCGGTGGTGCGGGAGGTGGGTCCCCTGAAGGGGGCCCTGGCGGCGGGCCGGCCCCTGATGGGAAGAGGGATCCCCCTGGAGCGGGCCCTTTTCTACTACACTCGGCCTGAGGCGAGCGCCCTGCCCCCGGCCAGACTCTGGCCCGGGGAGCGGGCCGACCTGGTGGTCTTTGATCGGGACCCTTTGGAACACCCGGAGGAAGCCCGGGTGGTGCGCGTGGAGGTGGACGGTGTGGCGGTCTTTACAGCTTGACCTGAAGGCGAAAAAGGCGTTTTGGCAGGAGGTGGCCCCGGAGGAGGTGGCCTTCGGGGGGCGGTACCGCACAGGCAGGATCCTGCTGGAGCGGGAGGCCCACCGCTTTGACCCCCTCTCCCCGGAGAACCCCCTGGTCTTCGCCGTGGGGCCCCTGGCGGGCACGGGGTTTTCCAACGCCAACCGCACCAGCGTGGGCACCCGGAGCCCCCTCACCCTGGGCATCAAGGAGGCCAACGGCGGGGGCACCTTCGGCTACGCCCTGGGGCAGATGAAGCTGGCCTGGCTGGTCCTCGAGGGCCAGAGCGAGGACTGGGTGGTCCTCCGCCTTACCAGGTCGGGGGAGGTCTTCTTTGACCCGGCTGAAGACCTCCTCGGCCTTGGTAACTTCGCCGCCGCCAAAAAGCTCTTCGCCGCCTACGGGGAGCGGATCGCCTTCGCCCTTATGGGGCCTGTGGGGGAGAGGCTTGGGCTTCTTTCCGGCATCGCCTTCTCCGACATAGACGGGCGCCCCTCCCGCCTGGCGGCCCGGGGCGGCGTGGGGGCGGTGATGGGCCTGAAAAGGGTCAAGGCTATCGTGGTGGAGGTGCCGGGGAAGGCGGAGATCTGGGATAAGCCCAAGGTGCTGGAGGCCGTCCGCCGCTACGCCAGGCTCCTCCGGGAGGACCCCCTGGTCATGCAGTTTTACAACGCCATCGGCACCATGGGCATGGCCGACTTCCAGAACGCCTTCGGCGGCCTGCCCGTGCGCAACTTCCGCGAGGGGCGGCTTTCTCCACCGGAGGCCTTCCGCATGGGCGGGCAGCACATCGCCCCCCTCAACAAGAGCCGGGGCGGCAAGCACACCCACGCCTGCATGCCGGGGTGCGTCATCCAGTGCTCCAACGTGATCGTGGACGAGAAGGGGGAGGAGGTGGTCTCCCCCCTGGAGTACGAGACCATCGGCCTCCTCGGCACCAACTGCGGCCTCCCCGACCCCGATGGGCTGGCCCGCCTCAACCGCCTGGCCAACGACCTGGGCATAGACACCATTGAGACCGGGGCCAGCCTGGCCCTCTTCATGGAGAAGGGCCTGGCCGACTGGGGGGACTACGCCTTCATGGAGGAGAGGCTCCGCTCCCTTTACCAAGACGGCGAGGAGGCCCGCCTCCTGGCCCAGGGGACGGCCCGGCTAGGGGAGGCCCTGGGCGTGGAAAGGGTTCCCGTCATCAAGCGGCAGGCCATCTCCGCCTATGACCCCCGGGTGGTGGAGGCCACGGGCATCACCATGATGATCACCGCCCAGGGGGCGGACCACACGGCCGGCAACGCGCCCAGGCTGGAGACCCGGGCCATGAAGGTGGAGGAGGTCCTCGAGGCCAGCTACACCGCCCAGGTGAACGCCGCCGCCAACGACGCCCTGGGCCTTTGCGTCTTCGGGGGAAGCGTCACCAACAAGGAGGTGGCCTTCGTGGTGGAGGCGGTGAACGCCGCCCTTGGCACCCGCCTCACCCCGGAGTTCTGGCGGGAGGTGGGGGAGGGGGTCTTGAGGCTGGAGCACCGCTTCAACCACCTGGCGGGCTTCACCCACCAGGACGACCGCCTCCCCCGCTTCTTCTATGAGGAGCCCGTGCCCCCCAAGGGGTACACGGCCCGCTTCACCCCCGAGGACCTCACGCCCCTTTACGAGAGGCTCCACCAGGGGTCGTAAAGCTCTGGTCTAGCCGCCTCCTTGGGAAGGCTTTCCCCTTCCAGGAAGCGGCGGGCGTAGAGCCTGGCCATCTCCCCGTAGGGCTCGCCCATAGCCTCCAAGGCGTGGACGCTGACGGCGTCGGCGAGCCGCCTCAGGGCCTCCTTGGCCTGCCACGCCCCCCCTTCCCTTAGAAGCCCCAGGGCCCCCTCGGCGGCCTTCAGGGCCAGGGGGGTGCCCTTCAGCATCTCCAGGAGGGGCTCGTGGGCCCGCTTCTTGGCCACGGCCTCCAGCATGTCCAGGGCCTGGATGTTAGCGGGGCCTTCCCAGATGGGGGTGATGAGGGCCTCCCGGTGGAAGCGGGCCACGCCGTAGTCCTCCAAGAAGCCCAGGCCCCCGAAGAGCTCCATGGCGAGCCCGGTGATTTGGGCGGCGTGCTCGGCGGTGCGCCCCTTGGCCAGGTGGGAGAGGAGGCGGGCCAGGTGGTAGCCCTGGGAGTAGGGGGGCCTTTCCTCCCAGACCTGGTCAAACCGGGCCACGGCCAGGAAGGCCAGGGCCGTGCCCGCCACCTGCCTTAAGCGCATCTCCAAAAGGTCGTGCTGGACCAGGTCGTGGTCCAGAAGCCTCCTGCCAAAGGCCGTGCGGCGGCGCACCCGGAAGAGGACCTCCAGGTGGGCCTTCTTGGCGAGGCCCATGGCGGCCACGGCGTTGGCCAGGCGGGCCACGGTGAGGGTTTCCAGGGTGTAGTAGATCCCCTCCTCGGGCCTGCCGAGGAGGTAGGCGAGGCTTCCCTCCAGCTCCACCTCCCCCGAGGGCACGGCCCGGGTGGCCAGCTTCTCCTTGAAGCGGCGCACCCGGAAGTTGAGCCTCCCCTCCACCTCCCGGGGCAGGAGGAAGAGGGCGAGCCCCTTGGGGCCCTCCGGGGCGCCTTCGGGCCGGGCGGTGACCAGGGCGTAGTCGGCGAGGCCCGCCCCCGAGGCGAAGTACTTGTCCCCGTGGTAAAGCCGGTAGGCCTCTCCCTCCCGCCGCGCCAGGGTGCGGTTGGCCCCCAGGTCGCTTCCTCCCTGGACCTCCGTCATCCAGGTGGCCCCGTAGGCCTTCCCGTAAAGGAGTTCCCGCTTCACCGCCTCCCACTCGGGGGCGTACTTGTGGAGGGCGTAGGCCACCTGGTGGGTGATGGTGAGGATGCAGTAAAGCCCCCCGTCCGCCAGGAGGTAGCCCATGGCGTAGTGCAGGGGCCAGCCCCGGCCCTCGTAGGCGGGGCGGACCATGGGGCGGAGCTTTTCCAAAAGGGCCCTCTCCGCCGGGGAGAGCAGGGCCCGGTCTATGCGGTTCCCGTCCAGGTCGTGCATCAGGAGGCGGGGAGGGGAGAGGGCGTCCACGTGGTGGGCCACCTCCAGGACCTCCTCCCCCACCAGCCTCCCAAAGGCGGAAAGCTCCTCCTGGGGCAGGCCTGGGGCGAAGGCCTCCAGGACGGCCTGTAGGTCCGGGTCCAGGGCGTAGTGGTTCTGGCCCAGGCTGTAGAGGATGCCCTGCATCTTGACCTCCTTTCCCCGGAGGCTACGGGCCCCCGGGCCCTTTGTCAAGGGCGGGGGATGGGTGGGATAAGTACCCCACCGCGGCGAAAGCCGCGGTGGGGGCCCCAGAAAAGCCCTTCCACAAGCCAGACTTGGGCACCCCATGTTGCGAAACCAAAGTGCGGGCACTTAGTTCACAATGAAAATATTGGCTTTTGGTAGAATACCCCGGTGGTCTGGGCCCTGCTCGCCCGAATCTGGCGGCTCCAGCGTGCCCTGCGGGAGGAGGTGGCGCCGGGGCTTGCCCGGCTTGGGCTTTCCGGGCTTGACCCCTGGCTCCTGAGCGTCCTCCGCGCCCATCCCCATCCCATGGGGGCCGCCCGGGCCATGGGCCTTCCCCCGCCCACGGTGAGCCACATGCTGCGGCGCCTCGAGGCCGAGGGCTTTCTCAGGCGGAGCCTGGACCCCAAGGACCTCCGCCGCTACCGCCTGGAGCTTACCCCCAAGGGCGAGGCGGCCTTGCGGGAGGCGGAGCGCCTCCTGGAGGGGGCCTTGGCCCGGCGCCTGGCCCGGCTATCGGAGGAGGAGCAGGCGCTTTTGGCCCGGCTGCTTTCCAGGTTGGAGGGAGAAGCATGAAGGAACCGACACCGCAAGAGGTCCGCTTTACCATGGCAGGCGTTCTGCTGGGCCTGTTCCTGGCCGCCCTGGACCAGACCATCGTCTCCACCGCCATGCCCCGCATCGTGGGGGAGCTCCGCGGGGCGGAGTACTACGCCTGGGTCACCACGAGCTACCTCCTGGCCTCCACCGTCTCCGCGCCCATCTTCGGCCGCCTTACCGAGCTCTTCTCCCGGAAGGGCATCCTCCTCACGGCCGTGGTCCTCTTCCTCTTGGGCTCGGCCCTCTCGGGCCTCTCCCAGAACATGGCCCAGCTCATCCTCTTCCGGGGGCTCCAAGGCCTCGGGGGTGGGGCCCTCTTCGCCCTGGCCCTCACCACCATCGCCGTGCTCTTCCCCCCCAGGGAGCGGGGGAAGCTCGCCGGGATCTTTGGGGCCATATTCGGCCTCTCCTCGGCGGTGGGGCCCTGGCTCGGCGGCCTCCTCACGGACCACCTCTCCTGGCGCTGGGTCTTTTACATCAACATGCCCGTGGGGGCGGTGGCCCTTTGGTTCATCCTCCGCTACATGCCCCGGCTCTCCCCGGGGCACCGGGAGCGCTTTGACTTCTTGGGGGCCTTTCTCTTGGCGGGCTGGGCGGTGCCCCTCATGCTGGCCTTCTCCTGGGGGGGCAGCACCTACCCCTGGGGAAGCCCGGAGATCCTGGGCCTCTTCGCCCTGGCGGCCCTGGGCCTGTTCCTCTGGGTGTGGGCCGAGCTCCGGGTGGAGCACCCCCTTTTTGACCTCTCCGTCTTCCGCATCCCCACCTTCACCTACGCCGCCTTGGCCTCCTTCTTCTACGGGCCCGCCTTCTTGGGGACCGTGGCCTTTCTTCCCCTCTACCTCCAAGTGGTGAAGGGGGTTTCGGCGAGCCAGAGCGGGGTCACGGTCCTCCCCCTCACCCTTGGGGTGGTGCTGGGGAGCGTGGGGGCGGGGCAGGCCGCCGCCCGGCTCGGCCGCTACAAGGCCCTTCTCCTGGGGAGCGCCCTCTTCCTCCTCGCCCTGTTTCTGGCCCTTCACTTCGTCCTGCAGGTGGATACCCCCTTGTGGCTCGCCGTGGGCCTCTTCTTCCTGATCGGCCTGGGGCTTGGGCCGGCCCAGAGCCTCCTCAACGTGGCCGCCCAGAACGACGTGCCGATGGCCCGCATCGGGAGCGCCACCAGCGCGGTGCAGTTCATGCGGCAGATCGGCTCCACCATGGGCATCGCCCTCCTCGGGACGGTGCTCGCCGGTAGCCTCACGAGCCACCTGGCCCAGGCCTTCCCCGGCGGCGCTTCCGCCCCCGCCATGGCCCGCAGCGGGGAGGGGATGGCCCTGGACCTGGACCGGGAGTTCGCCCGCCTGGAGGACCTCCTCGTCCGCGCCCTGAAGGGCGACGAGGCCGCCTACCGGGCCCTGGCGGAGGACCCCGCGCTTCCCAAGGCCTTCCTCAAGGACCTGACCCCAGGGGGCCTTCCCGCCCGGTTTGCCCGCCTCGAGGGGCTGGCGGTGCGGGCCCTCCGGGGCGACGAGGCCGCCTACCAAGCCCTCCTGGCCGACCCCGGGGTGCCCCAGGCCCTCAAGGCCATGATCCCCCCGGGGGGCCTGAGGAAGGGCACCCTGGCCCTCCTGGAGCGGGTCCTTTCCGGGGATCCCGAGGCCAAGGCGGCCCTTCTCGCCTCCCCTTTCCTTGACGCCAGGCTCAAGGCCCTCGTGGAGAACCCGCCCCCGCCTGGCCTGCGGGACCAGCTGCTCCGCCAGGTGGACGAGGCCCTGGCCCGGGCCGAGCCCGAGGCCGAGCGGGCCCTGCGGCGGGCTCTGGCCCAGGCGGAGGCCCAGGCCCTGGACGAGGTGCCCAGGCGGGCGGTGGAGGAGCTGGAGAGGACCAAGGCTCGGCTCAAGGAGGCCCTGAGCCTGGGCATCACCGAGGCTCTGCGGAGGATCTTCCTCTATAGCGCCCTCTTCATCGCCTTGGCCCTGGCCTTCATCCTCCTCCTTCCCGACCGGGAGCTCAAGGGGAGGCCCACCCCGGGGGTAGAGTAGGGAGGTGCTCGCAGGCCTTTACCTGCGCTTCGGGGAGGGCCTGTCCGAGGAGGCGAACCGGAGGGCCCTGGCCCTGGCCGAGACCCTGCTCCAGGCCCCTCCTCCTGGCCTTCTGGACGCGGTCCCCGCCTACGGCACCCTCTACCTGGAATACGACCCCAGGCGGCTTCCCAAGGCCAGGCTCCTCCGCCTCCTGAAGGCCCCGCCTCGGGAGGAGGTGGGGGAGGGGAGGGTGGTGGAGGTCCCTGTGCGCTACGACGGCGAGGACCTCCGGGAGGTGGCGGGGAGGGCCGGGCTCTCGGTGGAGGCGGTGAAGGCCCTCCACCAGAAGCCCCTCTACCGGGTCTACGCCCTGGGCTTCACCCCGGGCTTCCCCTTCATGGCCCCCGTGGAGCCCCCTCTGCGCCTCCCCAGGAGGCCCCATCCGAGGCCTAGGGTGCCCGCCCACAGCGTGGCGGTGGCGGGACCGCAGACGGGGATCTACCCCCTGCCCTCTCCCGGAGGATGGAACCTTCTGGGGACGAGCCTGGTGGCGGTCTACGATCCCCACCGCCCCGAACCCTTCCTCCTCCGCCCGGGGGACCGGGTCCGCTTTCGGGAGGCGGAGGGGCCTACGCCGGAGGAGCCCCCGCCGCTAGAGCTCTTGCCGGAAGACCCCCTCCTTCCCGCCATCCGGGTGGAGGAGGCGGGGCTTTTGGACCTGGTGGTGGACGGAGGGCGGTTCCTTGCGGGGCACCTGGGCCTCGCCCGCTCCGGGTCCCTGGACCCCCGCTCGGCCCGGGTGGCCAACCGCCTGGTGGGTAACCCGGAGGGGGCTCCGCTTTTGGAGATCGCCTACAAGGGCCCCGTGCTCACCGCCCTCCGCCCCCTGGTGGCGGCCCTCGCGGGGTACGGCCTGGTGGGGCTTCTGGAGGGGGAGGAGGTGGCCCCGGGGCGGAGCTTCCTCTGGCCCCGGGGAAAGGCCCTCCGCCTCCTGCCCAAGGGAAGGGGAGCCCGGGTCTACCTGGCGGTGGCGGGGGGCCTCGAGGCCAAGCCCTTCCTGGGCTCGGTCTCCCCGGACCTAAGGGGGCGGATCGGAAGGCCCCTTAAGGCGGGGGACGTCCTGGGCCTGAAGGCCTTAAGGCCCGCCCGGGCGGGCCTCGCCTATCCCCTCCCACCCCTCCCCGAGGTCCTCGCCCTCCGCCTCCTCCCCGGGCCCCAGCACACCCGGGAGGCCTTCTTGGCCCTTCTAGAGGGCCCCTTCCGCGTGGCCCGGGCCGACAGGGTGGGCCTGGAGCTGGAAGGCCCCGAGGTCCCCGGAGGGGAGGGGCTTTCCGAGCCCACCCCCCTGGGCGGGGTCCAGGTGCCCCCCTCGGGGCGGCCTCTCGTCCTCCTGGCCGACAAGGGGAGCCTGGGGGGCTACGCCAAGCCTGCCCTGGTGGACCCCAGGGACCTCTGGCTTCTGGGCCAGGCCTGGCCCGGGGCCTGGGTGCGCTTCAGGGCGCCTTGAGGGCCTTCAGGGCCTCCTCCAGGCGGTCCGTGGGCAGGCGGCAGGCCCCCCGGCGGCACGGGTAGAGGAGGCCGGGCTCCTTGCCCTCCAGGGCCGGCAGGGCCCCGGCGGGCCCCAGGACCAGCTGGGTGAGGGGGAGGTAGAGGGCCTGGGCCTCCCGCAGGAAGGGGGAGGGGAGGGGGACGGCCAGCTCGCTTCCTTCCTGAAGGAGGCGGTGGGCCAGGAGGAAGCCGGGCAGGGCCTCCGGGTGGCGGGCCAGGAAGTGGGCCTCCCGCTCCAGGAGGGCCTCGGCCTTCTCGTAGTACTCGGGCCCGAAGATCCCCCCAAGCCGCACCAAGGCCTCGGCCAGGGCGCTTTCCCCCGAGGGGATGGCCCCCTCCTCGAGGGCCTTGGCGGGGAGGGGGAGGCGGCCTTCTCCCAGGAGGGCGAGGCCCGCCTCGGCCAGCCTGCGGGCCTCCTCCAGGTAGGGCCACTCCGCCGTGGCGGCGTAAAGCTCCAAAAGGGCCAGGGCGGCGAAGGCCTGGTCGGCCACGTAGGCCTCCTCCCCCAGGTGCCCCTCCCGCCAGACGTGGCGGAGAAGCCCGCCTTGGCGCATGCGAAGGAGGAGGAAGTGGGCTCCCTTCCGGGCCGCCTCCAGGTAGCGCTCCTCTTTGAGCAGCCTTCCCGCCTCGGCCAGGGCCCGCACCGCCAGGGCCGACCAGTCGGCCAGGACCTTGTCGTCCAGGGCGGGGGGCATCCGCCTCCGCCTGGCCTGGAGAAGCCTCCGCCGCACGCCTTCCCGCCAGGCCTCAAAGCCTCCCTCGAGGGCCTTCCTAACCTCCTCCTCCCCCCAGGCCGTGAGGACGGAGCGGCCCGGGAGGTCCTCCCCCAGGGCGAAGTAGCGCCGGGCCAGGGGGAAGTCCTCCCTCAGGGCCTCTTGGAGCTCCTCCTCGGTCCAGGTGTAGTAGCGCCCCTCCTCCCCCTCGCTCTCGGCGTCCAGGGCGGTGAAGAACCCCCCTTCCCGGCCCTGCATGGAGAGGAGCCAGTCCAGGGTCTCCCGGGCCACCCGGAGGAAGAGGGGCTTCCTGAGGACCCGGTAAGCGCCCAGGTAGACCCGGGCCAGGAGGGCGTTGTCGTAGAGCATCTTCTCAAAGTGGGGAACCCGCCAATGGCGGTCCACGGCGTAGCGGTGGAACCCCCCGCCCAGCTGGTCGTAAACCCCGCCTAGGGCCATGGCGGTGAGGGTCCTTTCTAGCATGCGCCTGGGGGCTTCCTCGCCCTGCCAGGCCCGGGCCAGGAGGTAGAGGAGGAGGGGCCCCTGGGGGAACTTGGGGGCGGGGAGGAAGCCGCCCCACTCGGGGTCAAAGGCCCGGGCCAGGGCTTCCAGGGCCCTTTCCTCCACCCCGGGCGGGATGGGGCCCGGTGGGGGGTTCAGGCTTCGCCATAGGGCCCCTGTGAGCCTTTCCGCTTCCTTTTCCAGGGCCTCCCGCTCCTCCTGCCAGGCCCTGGCCACGGCCAGGAGGACCCGCTTGAAGCCGGGGAGGTGGCCCCGGTCCTCCTTGGGGAAGTAGGTGCCCCCGAAGAAGGGCTTGCCCTCGGGGGTCAGGAAGAGGCTCATGGGCCAGCCCCCCTGGCCGGTGAGGCTCACCAGGGCCCGCATGTAGGCGGCGTCCACGTCGGGAAGCTCCTCCCGGTCCACCTTGACGGGCACGAAGTGGGCGTTGAGGAGGGCGGCCACCTCCTCGTCCTGGAAGGACTCCCGGTGCATCACGTGGCACCAGTGGCAGCTGGAGTAGCCCACGGAGAGGAAGATGGGCTTGCCCTCGGCCTTGGCCTTCTGGAAGGCCTCCTCGCCGAAGGGGTACCAGTCCACGGGGTCTTGGGCGTGGGCCAGGAGGTAGGGGCTTCTCGTCCGGTGGAGGCGGTTCACGCCCTTAGCCTACGCCGCCAGGGGCCTGGCCTTTGTGAGGGCGGGAGGCGTATAAAGGAGGAGTGGAGGGCTTTCTCCTGGACGGGGCCCTGAGGGCCTGGCTTTTGGAGGACCTGGGGCACGGGGACCTTACCACGACTCTCCTCGTTCCCGAGGGGCTGGAGGGCGAGGCGGTGATCGTGGCCAAGGAGGAGGGCGTGGTGGCGGGCCTGCCCGTGGCCGGTCGGGTCTTCGCCCTGGCGGAGCCCAGGCTGGCCTTCACCCCTCTGGTGGCCGAGGGGGCCTTTGTGGGAAGGGGGCAGGAGGTGGCCCGGGGGGCGGGCCCCCTGAGGGGTATCCTGGCTGGGGAGCGGCTGGCCCTGAACCTCCTGCAGCGGCTTTCCGGTATCGCCACCCTCACCCGGGCCTACGTGGAGGCCCTGAAGGGCACCAAGGCCCAGGTTCTGGACACCCGCAAGACCACGCCCGGCCTCCGGGCCTTGGAGAAGTACGCGGTGCGGGTAGGCGGCGGGAGGAACCACCGCTTCGGCCTCTTTGACGGCGTTCTCATCAAGGAGAACCACATCCGGGCAGCGGGCGGGGTCAGGGAGGCGGTGCGGCGGGCCAGGGCAGGGGGCCCCCATTACCTCAAGGTGGAGGTGGAGGTGACGAGCCTCGCCGAGCTGGAGGAGGCCCTGGAGGCGGGGGCGGACCTCATCCTCCTGGACAACTTTTCCCTGGAGGCCATCCGGGAGGCGGTGCGCCGGGTGGCGGGGCGGGTGCCCCTCGAGGCCAGCGGCAACATGACCCTGGAAAGGGCGAGGGGGGCGGCGGAGGCCGGGGTGGACTACGTGAGCGTGGGCGCCCTGACCCACTCCGCCAAGGCCTTGGACCTCTCCCTCCTGGTGACCAGGCCATGATGGCATAACCGGCTATCATGGTGGTATGGTGCGGACCCAGGTCCGGCTCTCCGCGGACCAGGTGGCCCGGCTGAAGGCCAGGGCCCTGGAGGAGGGGGTCTCCCTGGGGGAACCGGTGCGCCGGGCGGTGGAGCGCTACCTGGCCGAGGAGGAAGGGGGCGGCCACGAGGAGCGGGCGAGGCGCGCCCTGGAGGCGGTGGGCCGCTTCGCCTCGGGGGCAGGGGACGTGGGCGAGGCCCACGACCGCTATCTGGAAGAGGCCTTCCGTGGTCCTCGTTGACACCTCGGCCCTCTACGCCCTTCTGGACCGGGACGACGCCCACCACCGGGAAGCGGCCCAGGTCTTTGCGGGGCTTCTTCGGCGAAGGGTTCCCCTCCACACCCACGCCTACGGGGTGGTGGAGAGCCTGGCCCTGGCGCAGAGGCGCCTGGGGATGGAGGCGGCCAGGGCCTTGGTCCATGACCTTTTGGGGGTGGTGCGGGTGGCCCCCGTGGACGAGGCCCTGCACCAGGCGGCCCTCACCGCCACCCTGGCCTCGGGGCGGAGGGATGTGAGCTTGGTGGGCTGGGCCAGCTTTCTTTTCATGCGGCATAGGAAGATGGAGAAGGCCTTCGCCTACGACGTTCACTTCTTTGGGCAAGGCCTCAAGCCCGTCCAAGCCGAAGACCATGGATAAGGAAACCCTGACCCAAGCGGTACTGGAACTGAAGCGGCAGCGCCGGGCGGTCATCCTGGCCCACTCCTACCAGCTTCCCGAGGTCCAGGAGGTGGCGGACTTCGTGGGAGACTCCTTGGGCTTGGCCCGAGAGGCCCAGAGGACCGAAGCCGAGGTCATCGTCTTCTGCGGAGTCCACTTCATGGCGGAGACGGCCGCCATCCTGAACCCCGAGAAGACGGTCCTCCTCCCGGACCTGGAGGCGGGCTGTTCCCTGGCTGACAGCATCCGGCCCGAGGACATCCTGGCCTGGAAGACGGCCCACCCCGACGGCCTCGTGGTGGCCTACGTCAACACCAGGGCCGAGGTGAAGGCCCTGGCCGACGTCTGCGTCACCAGCGCCAACGCCGTGGAGGTGGTCGCGGGGCTTCCCGAGGACCGGCCCATCTACTTCGTCCCCGACATGTTCCTGGGGGCCCACGTGGCCCGGGTCACCGGGAGGAGGCTGGACCTCTTTCCC
The DNA here is from genome assembly GCF_001280255.1 of Thermus aquaticus. Classification (NCBI taxonomy): domain Bacteria; kingdom Thermotogati; phylum Deinococcota; class Deinococci; order Thermales; family Thermaceae; genus Thermus; species Thermus aquaticus. The sequence goes on from NZ_LHCI01000106.1 coordinate 1,544,766, forward strand.
GGGGAGTGCCACGTGCACGCGGGGATCCGGGAGGAGCACCTAAAGGCCCTCCTGGAGGCCCACCCCGGGGCGGAGTTCCTCATCCACCCCGAGTGCGGCTGCGGCTCCGGCTGCCTCTACCTTAAGCCCGACGCCAAAATGCTCTCCACCGAGGGGATGGTCCGTTACGCCAAGGCCGCCGAGGGGCGGGAGTTCGTGGTGGCCACGGAGGTGGGCATCCTCCACCGCCTCAGGAAGGAGGCCCCGGGAAAGGCCTTTTTCCCGGTGAAGCCGGACGCCGTCTGCGAGTACATGAAGCGGATCACCCTGGAGAAGGTCTACCTCTCCTTGCGGGACCTGAAGCACGTGGTCCGGGTGCCTGAGGCGGTGGCCGAGAAGGCCAGGCGGGCCCTTTCCGCCATGGTGGCCGTGGGCTGATGGAGCGCCTGGAGACCGACCTCCTGGTTCTGGGAGCGGGCGTGGCCGGGGTCTACGGGGCCCTGGCGGCGGAGGCGGAAGGGGCCAGGGTCCTCCTCCTCAGCAAGGACCCCCTGCCCTCGGGGTCCACCCCTTGGGCCCAGGGCGGGGTGGCCTTTCCCCTGGACGAGGCCGACCTCGAGGCCCACCTCCTGGACACCCTCCGGGCCGGGCGGGGCCTGGTGGACCCGGCGGTGGCCCGCTCCATCCTGGAGGAGGCCCCCCGCCACCTGGAGCGCCTCCTGGCCCTGGGGCTTCCCTTCCACCCCGAACCCACCCGGGAAGGGGGGCACAGCCGCCCCCGGGTCCGCCACCTGGGCGGGGACCGAAGCGGCCTCCTCCTCCTGAGGGGCCTCCTCGCCCGCCTCCGAAGCCCGGTCCTGGAGGGCTACATGGCGGCCAGCCTCCTCCTTTCGGGCGGCCGGGTGGTGGGGGCCCTGATCCTCTCCCCCGGGGGGCCCCTATGGGTGCGGGCCGGGGCGGTCCTCCTGGCCACGGGGGGCTTTGGGCGGCTATACCCCGTGACCACCAACCCCAAAGGGGCCACGGGAGACGGGATGGCCCTGGCCTGGCGGGCGGGGGGCGTCTTGAGGGACCTGGAGTTCGTCCAGTTCCACCCCACGGCCCTGCCCGATGGCGCCCTCATCAGCGAGGCCTGCCGGGGCGAGGGGGCCATCCTCCTCAACGCCCACGGGGAGAGGTTCATGCCCCGCTATGACCCCCTGGGCGAGCTCGCCCCCCGGGACGTGGTGGCCCGTGCGGTCCACCGGGAGCGGGAACGGACGGGCGGGGTCTACCTGGATCTAAGGCCCATCCCCAACCTGAGGGAGCGCTTCCCCACGGTGGTGGCCTCCGCCCTGGCCCTGGGCCTGGACCCCTTCCGTGAACCCCTGCCCGTGGCCCCCGCCGCCCACTACGCCATGGGCGGCGTGCGGACGGACCTCAGGGGCTTCACCGGGGTGCCGGGGCTCTACGCCGCCGGGGAGGTGGCCTCCACCGGCTTCCACGGGGCCAACCGCTTGGCCTCCAACAGCCTCCTGGAGGGCCTGGTCATGGGAGAGCGGGCCGCTTTGGCGGCCCTGGGGGACCTGGCCTTTCCCAAAGGGGCCGAGCCCCTCCCCGCCCTCAGCCTGGACCCGGGCCTCCTGCCCGCCCTTCGGGAGGCCATGGGCCGCGAGGCGGGGGTGGTGCGCCGGGGGGAGGGCCTGAAGCAGGCCCTGGACCTGGCCGAGGGCCTTCCCCTTCTTGAGCGTCCCCCCCAGGAGGTGGCCCGGGAGGAGGTGGAGGCGGGAAACCTCCTCCTCCTGGCCCGCCTCCTCCTGCGCATGGCCCTCCTCAGGCGGGAAAGCCGGGGGAGCCACTTCCGGGAGGACTTTCCCGGGGAAGGGGAGGAGGCCTACCACCTCGAGGCCCGGGGCCAGGAGGTGCGGCCTGCGCCCCTTTAGAGGCTTTCCACCACCACGGCGATCCCCTGGCCCACGCCGATGCACATGGTGGCGAGGCCCCACTGGACCCCCCGCCGCCGCATCTCGTGGACCAGGGTGGTGAGGATCCGGGCCCCCGAGGCCCCCAAGGGATGGCCCAGGGCGATGGCCCCGCCGTTGGGGTTGAGCCGTTCGTCCTCCATGGAAAGGCCCCACTCCCTTAGGACGGCCAGGCTCTGGGCGGCGAAGGCCTCGTTGAGCTCTATGAGGCCCAGGTCCTTCAGGCTCAGGCCCGCCCTCTCCAGGGCCTTCTTGGTGGCGGGCACGGGGCCGATGCCCATGATCCGGGGGGGCACCCCGGCCACGGCGATGGCGCGGATCCGGGCCAGGGGCCTGAGGCCGTGGGCCTTGGCGTAGGCGTCGGAGACCAGGAGGACCGCCGCCGCCCCGTCGTTCAGGGGACTAGCGTTCCCCGCGGTCACCGTGCCCCCCTCCCGGAAGACGGGCCTTAGGGCGGCGAGCCTCTCCAAGGAGGTGTCCCGCCTGGGCCCCTCGTCCACGGAGACCAGGGCCTCCTCCTTCCCCCGCCTCACCGGCACCGGGACCACCTCGTCCAGGAAGCGACCCTCGTCCCAGGCCCGCACCGCCTTCTCGTGGGAGAGGAGGGCGAAGCGGTCCTGCTCCTCCCGGGGGATCCCGTACATCTCCGCCAGGTTCTCGGCGGTTTCCCCCATGCTCTCGGTGCCGTAGAGGGCCTCCATCCTGGGGTTGACGAAGCGCCAGCCCAGCGTGGTGTCGTACATGGTGAGGTTGCCGGTGGGGAAGCCCCTTTCCGGCTTGGGCACGGCGTAGGGAGCCCGGGACATGGACTCCACCCCGCTGCCCACGTAGACCTGCCCCTCCCCGGCCCAGATGGCCCGGGCCGCTTGGGCCACGGCCTCGAGGCCCGAGCCGCAGAGCCGGTTCACCGTGCACCCGGCCACCTCCACGGGAAAGCCCGCCAGGAGGAGGGCCATGCGGGCCACGTTGCGGTTGTCCTCACCCGCCTGGTTGGCGCACCCGGCGTAGACGTCCTCCACCTCCTCTTTGGGGACGCCTGAGCGCTCCATGAGGGCGGAAAGGACGTGGGCCAGAAGGTCGTCGGGGCGCACGGAGGAGAGGGCCCCGCCGTGCTTGCCGATGGGGCTTCGCACCGCTTCCACGATCCAGGCCTCGGGCATACCGCCTCCTAACCGATCGGTCGGTACTAGCCTAGGCCCTCCCCGGGCCCCCGTCAAGGCCCTGGGGCCAGGCTTGACAGCCGGACAGAGGAAGGGGTAAAACCTGGGCCAAGCCCCCCATGGGGGGTCCGTGCGGCCGGGGTGCCCCAGGGCCCGGATGCCCTGGGGCGCAAAAGGGGGAAGACCGGTGAGAGTCCGGCGCTGTGCCGCAACGGTAACCGGCCCAACCCATAGGCCCATCGTCTAGGCCGGAAGCCCGAATACCCGCCCCGGTCCGCGCCTCACCTGCCCCCGAGCAGGGGCGAAAGGAGGCGGCGATGAAGAAAGGCGGATACCGGTCCCAAGCCCTCTATTCCCCGCAAAAGGCAGGTGCTCCGTGACGGGCCTCGAGCTTTTGGCCGTGGCCTTGGGGATGCGCCACGGCGTGGACCCCGACCACCTGGCGGCGGTGGACGGGCTCTCCCGGGTGAGGCCCTCTCCCCTTAACGGCGTCCTTTTCGCCTTGGGGCACGGGGGGATCGTCACCCTTTTAGCCTTCCCAGCGGCAAGCCTCCTCCAGCGGGTGGACCTGGAGGCCCTCCACCTTCCCGCCTTCCTCCTCCTCCTGGTGGCGGCCCTGAACCTCTATCGGCTCCTGCGGCCCACCCCCCCAACCCCCCCAAAAGGGCTTCCCCTCCTTAACCCCCTCCTCCTCGGGGTCCTCTTCGGCCTCGGCTTTGAGACGGCGAGCCAGCTCTCTGCCCTGGCCCTCTCCGCCGAGCTTTCCCCCCTGAGGCTCGGGGCTCTCTTCACCCTGGGCATGCTCCTCGTGGACGGGGTGGACGGGCTTTTGGCAAGCCGCCTTCAGACCCTGGCCAAAGACTCCCGAAGGGCCGAGGTAGCAAGCCGCCTCCTCGGATGGTCGGTGGTGGCCGTGGCCCTCCTTCTGGCCCTGGCAGAGCTTGGAGGGGTAGACCTCGAGGCCCTCGCCCTGCCCTTAGGTCTTGGGCTTTTCGGCTTGCTCGTTTCCCTGAGGCTCTACGCCTTGCGCCCCGCATGAGCCACCCCTACCCCCCGCCCCGGGACAAGAAGGGAAGCCGCATCGGCTTCACCACGGGGGCGAACGCCGCCGCAGCGGCCAAGGCCGCGGCCCTCGCCCTCCTTGGCGAAGCCCCCCAGGAGGTGGACATCTGGCTCCCCGCAGGGTGGCGGCAGACCTTCAAGGTCTTCCGCCTGGAACGGAAGGGGGAAGGGGTCCTCGTGGGGATGATCAAGGACGCCGGGGACGACCCCGACGTGACCCACGGGGCGGAGATCCAGGCCCTGGTGCGCTTCGCCAGCGCCGACCGCCTGGAGGGCGGGGAAGGCGTGGGGGTGGTGACCAAGCCCGGCCTTGGGGTGCCCGTGGGGGAGCCCGCCATCAACCCGGTGCCCAGGCAGATGATCTTTGAGGCGGTGCGGGAGGTGACGGAAAAGCCCCTCGCCATCACCATCGCCATCCCCGGGGGCGAAGAGCTCGCCAAGAAGACCTTAAACCCCAGGCTCGGAATCCTCGGGGGGCTTTCCGTCCTGGGGACCACAGGGGTGGTGAAGCCCTACTCCACCAGCGCCTTCCGCATGAGCGTGGTCCAGGCGGTGGGGGTGGCGCGGGCCAACGGCCTTTTGGAGATCGCCGCCACCACGGGAGGCAAGAGCGAGCGCTTCGCGCAAAGGCTCCTCCCCCACCTTCCCGAGATGGCCTTCATAGAAATGGGGGACTTCGTGGGGGACGTGCTGCGGGCCGCCCGAAAGGTGGGCATAGAGGTGGTGCGCGTCGTGGGGATGATCGGGAAGATCTCCAAGATGGCCGACGGCAAGACCATGACCCACGCGGCGGGCGGCGAAGTGAACCGCTTCCTCCTTCTCTCCCTCCTTAAGCAGGCGGGGGCGAGCCCAAGGGTCCTTAAGGAGGCGGAAGGGGCCGCCACGGCAAGGCGCTTCCTGGAGCTCGCCCTAGAGGAGGGGCTGGAGCTCTTCTTCCTAAACCTCGTTCGCCTCGCCCGGGAGAAGCTCCAAGCCTACATCGGGGAAAGGCCCTTCGTGAGCGTGGCCCTCACGGACTTTGACCAGGGGCAATGCCTCGCCGCCTGGCCCGACAGGGAGGTGTACCGTGGATGAGCTGATCAAGGCCCAGAGGAACCCCGCCCACCAGATGACGGAGAAGGGGCGGGCCATAGAGGAGGAGAGCTTCCGCATCGTGGACCTGGAGGCCGGGGCCCACGGGTTTTCTCCCCTGCAGTGGCCCATCGTGCGCCGGATGATCCACGCCACCGCCGATTTTGAGTACAAGGAGCTCACCCGCTTTAGCGAAGGGGCGGTGGAAGCGGGTCTAAAGGCCATCCAGGAGGGGGCGCGGATCCTGGTGGACGCCCGGATGATCGCCTGCGGCCTGAACCCGGAAAGGCTTAGGCTTTTCGGCAACGAGGTGGTGGAGCTCCTCGCCCACCCCGAGGTGGTGGCGCGGGCCAAGGCCACGGGGGGCACCCGGGCTGAGGCGGCGGTGGCCTACGCGTGGGAAAAGGGGCTTCTGCAAGGGGCCATCGTGGGGGTGGGGAACGCCCCCACCTTCCTCCTTGCCCTGGTGGAGGCCATCCGGCAAGGGGCGAGGCCCGCCTTGGTCCTGGGAATGCCCGTGGGGTTCGTGAACGTCCTGGAGGCCAAGCGGGCCCTCATGGAGGCCCCGGTGCCCTGGATCGTCACGGAGGGCCGGAAGGGAGGAAGCACCCTGGTGGTAGCCGCCCTCCACGCCCTGATCCGCCTTGCGGCGGACGGCGGGGTGGACACCTCCTCCGCCTTCAGGGAGGGATGATGGCGGTCTACGTGATCGGGATGGGGGCGAGGGGCCGGGAGGGCCTGAGCCTCGAGGCCCTAAGGCGCCTGGAGGAGGCGGAGGTCCTGATCGGGGGGAGGCGCCACCTCGCCCACTTCCCCGACCACCCTGGGGAGAAGGTGCCCGTCCAGGGCCCCTTGGAGGCCCTTCTGGACCTAGCGGAGAAACGGGTCAAGGCGGGGAGGAAGGTGGCCTTCCTGGCCTCGGGAGACCCCCTCTTCTTCGGCCTCGGCAAGCGGGTCCTGGAGCGCTTCCCCGAGGCCGAGGTCTACCCCGCCCCCACCGCCTTCCAGGAGGCCTTCGCCAGGCTCAAGCTCCCCTGGGACCAAGCCCGCTTCTTCTCCTTCCACGGCAGGCCCCTGGGCGGGGCGCTTCTGGAGCTCAGCCTCTCCCCCCTTTCCGTGGTCTACACCGACCCTGAGCACACCCCGGCGCGGATCGCCCGGGCCCTCCTGACCATGGGCGTGGATGCCCGGGCCCACGTGGCGGAAAGGCTCGGGGAGGAGGACGAGCGGGTGCGGAGCTTCGCGGGCCTGGAGGAGGTGGCCCGGGAGACCTTCCTAGACCCCAACGTCCTTGTCCTGGAGGCCAAGGGGCCTCTTCCGCCAAGGCTTGGCTTCTTCCCCGACGAGGCCTTTGAGCGGAGGATGCCCAAGAAGGGGCTCATCACCAAGCGGGAGGTTCGCCTTCTCGCCCTGGGCCTCCTCGGCCTCCCCCCAGACGGGGTCCTTTGGGACGTGGGCGCCGGGACGGGAAGCGTGGGGATTGAGGCGGCGCGGCTCGCGCCGTGGGGGGAGGTCTACGCCGTGGAGAAAAACCCCGAATCCTGGCCCCACATAGAGGAGAACGCCCAGCGCTTCGGGGCCTTTAACCTCTTCCTGGTGAAGGGGGAGGCCCCAAAGGCCCTGGAGGGCCTTCCCGCCCCCCACGCCGTCTTCGTGGGGGGAAGCGGGGGGGAGCTTGAGGAGATCCTCCGGGTAAGCCTAGAGGCCCTAAGGCCCGGGGGGAGGCTCGTGGTGGCGGCCATCACCCTGGAGAACCTCCTCGCAGCCTGTGGCTTCCTAAAGGGGACGGGGCTTCCCATGGAGGGCTTCCAGGTCCAGGTGGGCCGGGTGGTGCCCCTTGCCCGTTACCACCGCCTCGAGGCGCAAAACCCCATCACCCTTCTCGCCGTGAGGAAGGAGGGGGCATGAAGCTCTACCTGATCGGCGTAGGCCCCGGTGACCCTGAGCTCCTCACCCTCCGGGCCCTGAGGCTTATCCAGACCCTTCCCGTCCTCTTCTACCCCCTTGAAGAGGGGCGGGAACCCCTCGCCCTGAGGGCCGCTCAACCCCACATCCCCAAGGGCACGCCCCTGGTACCCCTTCCCCTCTTCACCGGGGGCGACCCGGAGAAGACCCGGGCTGCGCGGCAAGAGTCGGCGCGGCGCATCCGGGAGGCCCTGGCGCGCTACGGAGAAGGAGGGTACCTGGTCCTGGGGGACAGCCTCCTCTACGCCTCCCCGGTCAACCTCTTCCCCCACCTGGAGGGGGTGGAGGTGGAGGCCGTTCCCGGGATCAGCGCCCACCAGCTGGCGGCGGCCCGCGTCCTGAAGCCTTTGGCCATGGGGGAGGAGGGGTTCGCCGTGGTGACGGGCCTTAGGCCCCTAGACCCCACGGGTCTAGAGCGCTTCCAGGCGGTCTTCGTCTACAAGGCCAAGGACCTGAAGGCCCTGGAAAGGGCCTTCCCCGGGTGGAAGGGTTGGGCCTTCCTGCGGCTTGGGATGCCGGGGGAGAAGGTCCTGCCCCTAGACCAGGCCAGGAGGGAGGACTACTGGACCCTGGTGGGGCTTTGGCGGGCGGCTTCCCCGATGCAGGAGGGAGAGGGATGAGGCCTTTGGTACACGTGGTGGGCGGGGGACCGGGGGACCCGGAGCTCCTCACGGTAAAGGGGGCAAGGCTCCTAGGGGAGGCCCGCTTCGTCCTCTACACGGGAAGCCTTTTCCCCGAAGGAGCGCTGCGGGGGCTCGCCCCGAGGGCGGTGCTCCAAGACTCCAAGGGGATGGTCCTGGAGGAGATCGTGGGGGTGTTGGCCGAGGAGGCCCGAAGGGGCGGGACCGTGGTCCGGCTCCACTCGGGGGACCCGGGGCTTTACGGGACGCTTCTGGAGGAGAAGGAGGCCCTCGAGGCCTTGGGGGTGGGGGTGGAGGTGGTCCCCGGGGTCACGGCGGCCTTCGCCCTAGCCGCCAAGGCAGGCCTTTCCCTCACCGCCCCGGAGGTGGCTCAGGCGGTGGCCTTTACCCGGCTTGGGGTGCGGACGCCCGTGCCCGAGGGGCAGGACCCGAAAGCCCTGGCGCGAAGGGGCCTGACCCTGGCGGTCTACCTCTCGGGGATGCACCCCAAGAGGCTTGCCCGGGAGCTTATGGAGGCGGGGCTTCCCGGGGATACCCCGGTGCTTTACGGCCACAAGGTGGGCCAGGCGGGGGAGGAGGTGGGGCTTACGGACCTGGAGGGCCTCGCCCGCCTTCCCGCCCGGGACACCACGGTCTACCTGGTGGGGGAGGCCTTGAGGGCGAAGGGAGCGAGGAGCCGGCTTTACGACCCAAGCTTTAGGCACCGCTACCGGAGGTGAAGGATGGGAGCGCTCTTTTTGGTGGGCATGGGCCCCGGGGACCTCGGGGGGCTCACCCAGAGGGCCCGGGAAGCCCTGGAGAGGGCCCAAGTGGTGATCGGCTACAGCACCTACGTGAAGCTCCTGGAGGAGATGGGGCTCCTCTCGGGCAAGGAGCTGGTCCGGAAGGGGATGACGGAGGAGCTGGACCGGGCGGAGGAGGCCCTGGAGCGGGCCCTTTCCGGCCAGAGGGTGGCCCTGGTCTCCGGGGGGGACCCCGGGGTCTACGGGATGGCGGCCCCCGTCTTGGAGCTCATGGAGGAGCGCGGCTTCCTCCGGGTGGACGGGGGAGTGGGCCTCCCGGGGCGGTTCGCCCTGGGGGGAAAGGAGGTGGCTCTGGAGGTGATCCCTGGGGTCACGGCAGCGAACGCCGTGGCGAGCCTCCTGGGAAGCCCCCTTGCCCACGACACCTGCCTCATCAGCCTCTCCGACCTCCTCACCCCCTGGCCCCTAATAGAGCAGAGGCTCCACGCTGCAGGGCAAGGGGACTTCGTGGTGGTCCTCTACAACCCCCAGAGCAAAAGGCGGGACTGGCAGCTTAGAAGAAGCGCCGAGATCCTCCTGGAATACCGCCCCAAGGAAACCCCGGCCGCTCTGGTCAAAAGCGCCTACCGCAAGCGGCAGGAGGTGACCCTCACCACCCTGGAAGGGCTCAGGGAAGCGGAGGCGGGTATGCTCACCACGGTGGTGATCGGCAACCGCCAAAGCCGCTTCTACGAAGGCACCTTCCTCACCCCTAGGGGCTACGCCCTGAAGTACGACCTGAAGACCGGGGAGGCCCTCCCCGGGGAGACCCCGGGCCGCTCCTTGAGGAGGGGGGATGCCTGAGATCGGGCCCCTCCGCCCGGAAAGGGTCGCCGTCTACACCCTGACCCTCCCCGGGCTTTCCGTGGCGGAGAGGATCCACAAGGCCCTCCCCGGGAGCACCCTCTACGCCGCGGCCAAGTACCGGGGGCTCGTGGAGGGGGCGGTCTACTTTGAGGAACCCATCAGGGAACTCCTCCCCAAAACCTGGTCCCTCCACGATGGCCATGTCTTCGTTATGGCCTCGGGGATCGTCCTCAGGGCCATCGCCCCTCTCATCCTGGACAAGCGGGTGGACCCTGCCGTGCTGGTGGTGGACCTCAAGGGGCGCTACTTCGTCCCCCTCCTCGCAGGGCACCTGGGGGGGGCGAACCCCCTCGCCCGCCATCTCGCCGAGGCCCTGGGGGGCGAGGCCGTCCTCACCACGGGGACGGACAGCCTTGGCGCCCCTGCCCCCGACCTCCTGGCGAAGGCCCTGGGGGCCCGGGTCCCCGACTGGAAGCCCCTCAAGGAGGTTTCCGCCCTCCTGGTGGACGGGAGGCCGGTGGGATTTTGGTCGGACTGCGTGGACCTTAGCCCCTTGTTGCGCTACCCCATGGTGCGGCTCCTCGAGGCCCCGAAAGCGGAAGGGGTGGAAGGGATGGTGCTTTTCACCGTGAGGCGGCCTTTCCCCCTCCCCGTCCCCACCCTCTTCGCCCACCCGCCCGCCCTGGTCCTCGGGATCGGGTGCAACCGGGGGACCCCCTTAGAGGAGATACGGCGGGAGGTCTTCAGCTTCTTGCAGGAAAGGGGCTTCGCCCGGGAAAGCCTGAGGGCCCTCGCCACCGCCGAGCTCAAGCGGGACGAGGCGGGGCTTCTGGCCTTCGCGGAGGAGACAGGGCTCCCCTTGCGCTTCCACCCCAAGGAGGTCCTGAACGCCCAAAGGATTCCCAACCCCTCGGAAGCGGTTTTCCGCCACACGGGGCTATGGGGGGTGGCGGAGGCGGCGGTCCTGGCGGAAGGGGCGAGGCTTCTCGTGGAGAAGACCAAGCGGGGGAACCTCACCCTGGCCCTTGGGGTCCTGTCCTTGAGGCTCCCCGAGGAGGCCCTGCCGTGATCCTCCTGGCCGCCCACGGCTCCCCCGACCCCAGGGCCCGGGCCCTGGCCCAAGGCCTCAGGGTAGGGCTGGAACGGCGGCTTGGGGTGGGGGTGCGTTTGGGCTTTGTGGAGCACCAAAGCCCCACCCTCCTCGAGGCCGCCTTGGAACTCGCTGGGCGGGGAGGCGGGGTGGTCCTTCCCCTCCTCCTCCTCGGGGCGGGGCACCTCAAGGCCGACCTCCCCCTGGCCCTGGAGGCGGCGCAGGCTCACTACCCTAAGGCCCGCTTCCTCCTCGCCCGTCCCCTCGGCACCCACCCCGCCCTGGTGGCCCTATGGGCGGAGCGGCTTAGGCGCAAGGGGGCCACGCCTGAGGACGGGGCGGTCCTGGTCCTGAGGGGCGGCACCGACCCCGGGGCGAACGCCGAGGGCGCGGCCCTGGCCCGGCTCATAGAGGAGAAAACCGGGGTGCCCACGCTCCCGGCCTACGCCGCCAAGGCGAGGCCCACGCCCAGGGAGGCCCTCCTCCGGCTCGCCGGGCTTAGGCCCAGGCGGGTTTTCCTCCTACCCCACCTCTTCTTCCGCGGGGTGGTGGAGGAGAGGCTGAGGGGCCGGGTAGCGGGCCTGGATCTCGAGGTCCTCCCTCCCCTCATGGGCCACCCCGCCCTCCTCGAGGCCCTGGTGGACCGGTACCGGGAAGCCCTGGAGGGCGGGTACGCCCCCTGCGACACCTGCCGCTACCGCTATCCCGTGGGGCGCTTTGCCCCGAGGCGGGAGGCCCAGATCGCGGGGCTTCGCGCCCTCCGCCACGCCCTCTTCGCCCCAGGCCGCCACCCCCATGGGCCCTTCACCCACCTCCTCCTCTGCACCGGGGAGGACTGCCGGGAAAGGGGAGCCCTGGGGCTTCTACGCCGCCTGGAGGAGGACCTAAGGGACCTGGGACCCTGGGTCCAGCTCACCCCCACCCCCTGCCTGGGCCGGTGCGGCAAGGGGCCTGTCCTCATCGCCTACCCCGAGGGAGTGGTCTACGGAGGGCTCTCCCCGGAGGACGCCCTTCCCTTCCGGAAGGCCCATCTGGAGGGGGGGGAGATTTACGAGGAAAAGCTTTTGGAGGTGATCTAGATGGCATGCCACGAGCTTTCGGCCCTGAGGATCGCGATCGGCGAGCTTTTGGAGAAGGAGGCCCACGACCTCCTCCACGAGCGGGAGGAACTCGCCCCCGTGCTCGGGGAAAGGCCCGAGCTTAGGCGCCTCGCCGAGGCCAAAACCTTCCCCGCCCTGGAAGGGGCCTTAAAGGAAGCCCTTCTTCACCTGGAGGAAAAGGCCGCCAAGGAGCCCGAAGAGCCCTACTGGCGTGGGCTTCTCCTCACGGTGGAGGCCATGGAGGGGCGCCTTAAGGCCCTAAGGGCGGAGGCCGAGGCCCTCTACCAGGACCTGGACGCCCTCCACCGGAGGCTCCACCGTCTCTTCCCGAGGAGGCGATGAGGGGAAAGGTCTACCTGGTGGGGGCGGGGTTCGGGGGGCCGGAGCACCTCACCCTGAAGGCCCTGAGGGTTTTAGAGGTGGCCGAGGTGGTCCTCCACGACCGCCTGGTCCACCCTGGGGTCCTCGCCCTGGCCAAAGGGGAGCTCGTCCCCGTGGGCAAGGAGGGGTACGGGGAGAAGACCCCCCAGGAGGCCATCACGGAAAGGCTCGTTGCCCTGGCCCGGGAGGGGCGGGTGGTGGCTCGGCTTAAGGGAGGGGACCCCATGGTCTTCGGGCGCGGGGGAGAGGAGGTCCTGGCCCTGAAGCGGGCGGGCATCGCCCTTGAGGTGGTCCCCGGGGTGACGAGCCCCGTGGGGGCCCTTTCTGCTCTGGGCCTGCCCCTCACCCACCGGGGCCTTGCCCGGAGCTTCGCCGTGGCCACAGGGCACGACCCCACCCTCCCCCTTCCCCATGCGGACACCCTGGTCCTCCTCATGCCCCTCCATGCCCTGGGGGGGCTTAAGGAGCGGCTTCTGGAGCGCTTTTCCCCTAAAACCCCCCTTGCCCTCCTCGCCCGGGTGGGCTGGCCGGGGGAGACGGTGCGGCTGGGACAGGTGGGGGACCTTCCGGGCCTAGGGGAGGGGGTTCCCTCCCCAGCCCTACTGGTGGTGGGGGAGGTGGTGGGGCTTTACGGCGAAATCCTGGGAAACAGCGGCCCTTAGCGAGGCGGAAAAGGAGGCCGTCTACCGGTCCCTCTTTATACCCTTGCCTTGTCCTTAGGCCCACCATGCCTGGTAACCCAGGAACCTTTTGCCGGGGCCCCCGTGCTGGCTTGGGCCAGCGTGGGGTGGTATTAAGTACCCCACCGCGGCTTTTGCCGCGGTGGGGGCCCCAGAAAAGCCCTTCCAAAGCCCCGATTTGGGCACTCCATGTTGCGAAACCAAAGCGCGGGCACTTAGCCCACCAGGAGGTCCCTTGCCCGCAGGGCCAGGTGGACCCGGGCCAGGGTCTCGGGGCGGGAGAGGGGGCCAAGGACCTTCTCCATGCGCTTCAGGCGGTAGCGGAGGGTGTTGGGGTGGATGTGGAGCCTCCTCGCCGCCTCCTCCAGGCTTCCCGCCTCCAGGTAGGCCTCGAGGGTCTTCAGGAGCTTGGGGGGCAGGGGCAGATAGCGCTCCACCAGCGCCTTCAGGTCCTCGGGGGACTGTTGCAGGAGGACGAAGGCCACCGGGTCCAGCCCGGTGAAGGAGAGGGCCTCGCCGGGCCTGGCGGCTTTGAGGGCGATCAGGGCCTCCCGGTAGGCCTCGGCCACCTCCCCCCCGGCGTGGACCGCCGAGTAGCCCAGGCGGCTTCCCGGGGGAAGGGCCTTGAGGAGGCTTTCCGCCTCCTTCTTGGGGCTGTGGACCTGCCACATGGCCAGGACCCGGTTCCCCCGCACCCCGAGAAGGTAGGGCACCCCCAGGCGGTCCAAATAGGCCCCGGCGAGGCGGCGGAGCTCCAGGGTGGCCTCCCGCCGCCTTTCCTCCGCCAGCCGGTGCCGCCCCGGGACCGAGGGGGGCTCCAGGAGCCCCAGGACCCACTCCACCCCCTCGGTGAAGCCGTAGGCGAAAAGCCGCTCGGGCTCGGCCTCCCCCAGGACCAGGGCCAAAAGGAGGGCCTCCCCTAGGGACTCCTCTCGCATCCTCTCCAGGCTCCGCTCCAGGGCCCGCACCTTGAGGAGCCGGGCGGCCACCTCCAATAGCCCCCGGGCCCGCCTGAGGGGGGCCTCCTCCCCGTAGGCCACCAGAACCCCTTCCCCGGCCTCCAGGGCCACAAAGCCCCGGCCCTCCCCGGGGGCTCTTGGGTGCTCCGGGGGCACGGGGCCGGCGAAGCCCAGGACCTCCCCCCAGGGGGCCACCCGGGCCAGGGAGAGGCCCGTGGCCTGGTGGAGGACCTCTAAAAGGGGCCTTTCGGGAAGCTTCAGGAGAAGGTCCAGAAGCCCCGCCAGGGCCAGGCCCGGCCCCAGGGCGAAAAGCCTCAGGGCGATAGCCCTTTCCAGCTCCTCCCGCTTTAGCCAGGGGGGGTAGAGGGCGAGGCCCATCCCCTCCCGCTCGGCGAAGGCCTGGAGCTCCGCGTCAGGCTCGGGCAGGAGGAAGCCCGAGGCGGTGCGGTGGCGGTAAAGGCTTCCCTCCGGGCGGAAGAGGAGGAGGGCCCCTTCCTGGGCCATGAGGGGACGGGGCTCGGGGAGGAGGTAGAGGACGGGCCTTTCCGAGGGGACCAAAGGGGTGAGGCCCAGGTCCTCCATGAGGGCGGAGAAGCTTAGGGGGTTTTCCCCAAAGTTGGCGGCATTCATGGTTCAAAACAACAATACCACGGCGCGACCCCCACGGGAGGACGCCCTTTTTGGTTTTTTTAACCAAAGATCCGGGCAGTTTTGTGCAAAGAGATCATTGCCCGCCACCGGGGGCCTTTTCATCCTGAAAAGCGAAAGGAGCCCCATGTTCCGCGGGTCCATACCACCCCTCATCACCCCTTTTCGGCGGGGCCGGATTGACGAGGAGGCCCTGAGGCGGCTTGTGGAGCGGGTCATCCAGGGGGGCTCCCACGGCGTTAGCGTGGGGGGCACCACCGGGGAGCCCGGCACCCAGACCCTCGAGGAGAGGAAGCGGGTCATAAGGCTGGCCGTGGAGGCGGCGGCGGGCCGGGTCCCGGTCCTGGCGGGCACGGGCTCCCTGCGCCTGGAGGAGACCCTGGAGCTCACCCGCTACGCCCGGGAGGTGGGGGCGGCGGGGGCCATGGTCATCGTCCCCTACTACGTCAAGCCCAACCAGGAGGGGCTTTACCGCTACTTCGCCGAGGTGGCCCGGGCCGTCCCCGACTTTCCCCTCGTCCTCTACAACATCCCGGGCCGCTCCGGGGTGGAGATCGCCCCCAAGACCGTGGCCCGCCTCAGGCGGGACTTCCCCAACATCATCGGCCTCAAGCACTCCTCCAAGGACCTGGAGTATGTCTCCCACCTTTTGCAGGAGGCGGGGCGGGACTTCCTGGTCTTCTGCGGCCTGGAAAGCCTCACCCTGCCCATGATGAGCCTGGGGGCGGTGGGCACCATCGCCGCCACCGCCAACTGGCTTCCCAAGGAGGTGGCCCTCCTCTGCGAAAGGGCCCTCGCCGGGGACTACGGGGGGGCCAGGGAGTTGCACTACTACCTCCTCGAGGCCAACGAGGCCATCTTCTGGGACACCAACCCCATCCCCTTGAAGACCGTCCTCTCCTGGATGGGGCTTTGCGAGAAGGAGTGGCGCCTGCCCCTCGCCCCCACCACCCCCGAGGTGGAGGAGAGGCTTAGGCGGATGGCGGAGCGCTACGGCCTTTTGGGGGGTGAGGCGTGAAGCTAGCCCGCTTTTTCCACAAGGGCCGGGTGCACCAGGGGGTCTATCGCGATGGCCTCCTCCTGGACGAGGCCGGGGAGGCCCACGACCCCGAGGCCGTCGCCTGGCTTCTCCCCTTCACCCCGGGCAAGGTCTTGGGCGTAGCCCTCAACTACGCCGACCACGCCGAGGAGCTAAACCTGGCCCGTCCCGAGGAGCCCGCCCTCTTCTGGAAGCCCAACAACACCCTCCTGCCCCACAAGGGCACCGTCCTCTACCCCAGGGGGGCGGAGTTCGTCCACTACGAGGTGGAGCTGGCCGTGGTGGTGGGCCGGCCCATGAAGCGGGTGAAGGAAAAGGACGCCCTGGACTACGTCCTGGGCTACACCATCGCCAACGACCTGGTAGCCCGGGACTTCGTGAAGGACACCTTCCGCCCCCCCATCCGGGCCAAGGGCCGGGACACCTTTTTGCCCCTCGGGCCCTTTCTGGTGGTGGAGGAGGTGGAGGACCCCCAGAACCTCTGGCTCAGGGCCTACGTGAACGGGGAGCTCCGCCAGGAGGGGCACACCTCGAGGATGCTCTATTCGGTCGCCGAGCTCCTGGCCTTCATCTCCGAGTTCATGACCTTAGAGCCCTACGATGTCCTCCTCACCGGCACCCCCAAAGGGGTGAGCCGGGTGCGGCCGGGGGACGTGATGCGCCTGGAGGTTGAGGGCCTTGGGGCCCTGGAAAACCCCATAGAGGAGGAGGCATGAGGTACGCCGACCGGGTAGCGGGAATCCCCTGGGAGCGGATTGAGGAGATCCGAAAGCGGCTTGGGGAAAGGCCCGCCCTGCACTTCATCGCCGGGGAGTTCATCCCTTCGGAGAGCGGGGAGACCTTCCCCTCCCTGGACCCCGCCACCAACGAGGTCCTGGGGGTGGCGGCGCGGGGTGGGGAAAAGGAGGTGGACCGGGCGGCCCGGGCGGCCCACGAGGCCTTCGCCCGCTGGAGCCGCACCCCGGCCAGGGAGAGGAAGCGCTACCTCCTGAGGATCGCCGAGCTCATAGAGAAGCACGCCGACGAGCTCGCGGTCATGGAGTGCCTGGATGCCGGCCAGGCGCTCCGGATCGTCCGGGCCCAGGTGGCCCGGGCGGCGGAGAACTTCGCCTTCTACGCCGAGTACGCCGAGCACGCCATGGAGGACCGCACCTACCCCGTGGACCGGGACTGGCTCTACTACGCCCTCCGGGTCCCCTCGGGCCCCGTGGGCGTCATCACCCCCTGGAACGCCCCCCTGATGCTCTCCACCTGGCGCATCGCCCCCGCCCTGGCCTTCGGGGACACCGTGGTCCTGAAGCCCGCCGAGTGGAGCCCCTTCACCGCCACCAAGCTGGCCGAGATCGTCCAGGAGGCCGACCTCCCCCCGGGGGTCTTCAACCTGGTCCAGGGCTTCGGCGAGGAGGCGGGAGCGGCGCTGGTGGCCCACCCCCTGGTGCCCCTCATCACCCTCACCGGGGAGACGGAGACGGGGAAGATCGTCATGAAAAACGCCGCCCAGCACCTCAAACGGCTCTCCCTGGAACTGGGAGGCAAAAGCCCGGCCCTGGTCTTCGCCGACGCCGACCTGGAGAGGGCCCTGGACGCCGTGGTCTTCCAGATCTATTCCTTCAACGGGGAGCGGTGCACGGCGAGCTCCAGGCTCCTGGTGGAGGAGGGCATCTTTGAGGACTTCGTGGGCCGGGTGGCCGAGAGGGCGGCCAGGATCCGGGTGGGCCACCCCCTGGACCCGGAGACCGAGGTGGGGCCCCTCATCCACCCCGAGCACCTGAGGCGGGTCCTTGGCTACATAGAGGCGGGCAAGGCGGAGGGGGCGAGGCTCCTTGTGGGCGGGGAGCGGGCCCTCACCTCCTATAGGGGCGAGGACCTCTCCCGGGGGAACTACCTGAAGCCCACCCTCTTCGTGGGGGAGAACGGGATGAAAATCGCCCAGGAGGAGATCTTCGGCCCCGTCTTGGTGGCCATCCCCTTCAAGGACGAGGAGGACGGGCTCAAGAAGGCCAACGACACCAAGTACGGCCTCGCCGCCTATGTCTTCACCCGGGACCTGGAGCGGGCCCACCGCCTGGCCCTGGAGCTTCAGGCGGGCATGGTCTACCTCAACAGCCACAACGTGCGCCACCTGCCCACGCCCTTCGGCGGGGTGAAGGCGAGCGGCGACCGGCGGGAAGGGGGCTTCTACGCCCTGGACTTCTACACGGACCTCAAGAGCGTGGGCCTTCCCCTAAGGCCCCCCCACGTGCCCAAGTTCGGCCAAGGAGGCTAGCATGGCGAGGACAGGAGCGGAGTACATAGAGGCCTTGAGGATGCGCCCCCCCAACCTCTGGTACAAGGGGGAGAAGGTGGAGGATCCCACCACCCACCCGGTCTTCCGGGGCATCGTGCGCACCATGGCCGCCCTTTACGACCTCCAGCACGACCCCCGGTACCGGGAAGCCCTCACCTACGAGGAGGGGGGGAAGCGCCACGGCATGAGCTTCCTCATCCCCAAGACCAAGGAGGACCTGAGGCGGCGGGGCCGGGCCTACAAGCTCTGGGCGGACCAGCACCTGGGGATGATGGGCCGAAGCCCCGATTACCTGAACGCCGTGGTCATGGCCTACGCCGCCAGCGCCGACTACTTCGGCGAGTTCGCCGACAACGTGCGCCAGTACTACGCCTACCTCCGGGACCACGACCTGGCCACCACCCACGCCCTCACCAACCCCCAGGTGAACCGCGCCAAGCCCCCTTCCGCCCAGCCCGACCCCTACATCCCCGTGGGCGTGGTGCGGCAGACCGAGGCGGGCATCGTGGTCCGGGGGGCCCGGATGACGGCCACCTTCCCCCTGGCCGACGAGGTCCTGATCTTCCCCTCCACCCTCCTCCAGGCGGGGAGCGAGAAGTACGCCCTGGCCTTCGCCCTCCCCACCTCCACCCCGGGCCTCCACTTCGTCTGCCGGGAGGGCCTGGTGGGCGGGGATAGCCCCTTTGACCACCCCCTCAGTAGCCGCCTCGAGGAGATGGACTGCCTGGTGGTCTTTGACGACGTCCTGGTCCCCTGGGAGCGGGTCTTCATCCTGGGCAACGTGGAGCTTTGCAACCACGCCTATGCCGCCACCGGGGCCCTCAACCACATGGCCCACCAGGTGGTGGCCTTGAAGACCGCCAAGACCGAGGCCTTCTTGGGGGTGGCGAGCCTCTTGGCTGAGGGGATCGGGGCCGACGCCTACGGCCACGTTCAGGAAAAGATCGCCGAGATCATCGTCTACCTGGAGGCCATGCGGGCCCTCTGGACCCGGGCCGAGGAGGAGGCCAGGGAGAACGCCTACGGCCTCCTGGTGCCTGACCGGGGGGCCTTGGACGGGGCCCGGAACCTCTACCCCAGGCTCTACCCCCGCCTAAGGGAGATCCTGGAGCAGATCGGGGCCTCCGGCCTCATCACCCTCCCCTCGGAAAAGGACTTCAAGGGGCCCCTCGCCCCCCTTCTGGAGAAGTACCTGCAGGGGGCGACCCTCGAGGCCAAAGAGCGGGTGGCCCTCTTCCGCCTGGCCTGGGACATGACCCTCTCCGGCTTCGGGGCCCGGCAGGAGCTCTACGAGCGCTTCTTCTTCGGCGACCCGGTGCGCATGTACCAGACCCTCTACGCCGTCTACGACAAGGAGCCCTACAAGGCCCGGGTCAGGGACTTTCTCAAGGCCTCTTTGGCGGTCTTTGCGGAGGTTGAGGCGTGAAGGAGGCCTTTAAGGAGGCCATGAGCCGCTTCGCCGCCGGGGTCACGGTGGTCTCCGCCCGCCACGGGGAGGAAAGGGGCATGACGGCCACCGCCTTCATGTCCTTGAGCCTGGAGCCTCCCCTGGTGGCCCTGGGGATCGCCAAGAAGGCCAGGCTCTTCCCCCTGCTGGAGGCCAGCGGGGCCTTCGCCGTGAGCCTCCTTCGCGAGGGGCAGGAGGCCATCGCCGCGCACTTCGCTGGCAAGCCCCAAGAGGGCGTGGCCCTGGTGGAGGGGGCCATTCCCGGGGCCTTGGCGGTGCTCCGGTGCCGCCTGGAGGCCATCTACCCGGCGGGGGACCACGGGCTCGTGGTGGGGCGGGTGGAGGCGGTGGAGCTGGGGGAGCCGGGCCCGCCCCTCGTCTACTTCGCCCGGGGCTACAGGAGGCTAGTATGGCCATCGTGAGGGTGGGGTTTTTGGAGCTTTGGGTGAGGGACTTGGATCGGAGCCTGGAGTTCTACCAGGGGCTTTTGGGCCTCCGCCTGGAGCATCGGGAGGGGAAGAGCGCCTACCTAAGGGGCTACGAGGAGCTGGAGTGGAGCCTGAAGCTCACCCAGGCCCCCTTCCCGGCGGTGCGGGCCTTGGGCTTCAAGGTGGACTCGGAGGAGGGGATGGAGGCCTTAAGGGCCTGGGCCAGGCGGGAGGGCCTTTCCCACCGGGAGGAGGCCGACTGGGGCCGCCCGGTGGTCCTTCGGGTCCAGGACCCCTTTGGCTACCCCCTCGCCTTCTACTTCCGGGCGGAGAAGCTCCCCCGGGTCCTGCAGAACTACCACGAATACCGGGGCCCGGGGGTCCTGCGCCTGGACCACTTCAACGTCTTCTCCCCCGAGGTCTCCGAGGCCACCCGGTACTACCAGGAGGCCCTGGGCTTTCGCCTAAGCGAATACACCGAGGACGAGGAGGGGAGGCTTTGGGCCAGCTGGCTCCACCGCAAGGGCAACGTCCACGACATCGCCTTCACCAACGGCGAGGGCCCCAGGCTCCACCACTTCGCCTACTGGCTCCCCGACGCCTTGGCCATCATCCGGGCGGCCGACATCCTGGCGGGGGCCATGCGTACCGACCAGATTGAGCGGGGCCCTGGGCGGCACGGCATCTCCAACGCCATGTTCCTCTACCTCAAGGACCCGGACGGCCACCGCGTGGAGCTCTACACCTCCGACTACCTCACCGTGGACCCCGACCACCCTCCCTTGCGCTGGTCCCTCAACGACCCCCGCCGCCAGACCCTCTGGGGCCACCGCACGCCCAAGAGCTGGTTCCTGGAGGGAAGCCTCCTTCTGGACCTGGAGGAAAGGCCCGTGCCCACGCGGGCTTCGGGCCTCGAGGGCATCCCCCAGCACGTCATCTAGAGCCCTTGACAGGACAAAGGTCCCTTCCTATGCTTGAAGCAAACGTTAGTTAGGCCCGACCGGGCCCTAGGCCCGTGGGAAAGAGGAGGTGCGAGATGAAGCGTTGGCTTTTGGCAGGCCTTTTCCTGGCCCTCTCGGCCCTGGCCCAAGGCGCCCTCAAGGTGGGCGTGGTGGTCTCCGCCACGGGGCCCGCTGCCTCACTGGGCATCCCCGAGCGCAACACCATGCTCCTCATCCAGGAGATCCTGGAGCGCACGGGGGGCGTGGCGGGGAGGAAGGTGCAGTTCACCATCTTGGACGACGCCTCGGACACCACCCAGGCCGTGCGCAACACCAGGCGCCTGGTGGAGGAGGGCGTGGTGGCCGTCATCGGCACCACCACCACCCCCGCCTCCTTGGGCATGATCCCCGTGGTGGCCGAGGCCAAGGTGCCCATGATCTCTTTGGCCGCCAGCAAGGACATCATCCACCCGGTGGACGCCCAGCGCTACTGGGTCTTCAAGACCCCCCAGACCGAGGAGCTCATGGCCCGGGCCATCGTGGCCGACATGGTGGCCCGGGGGGTGAAGACCGTGGGCTACATCGGCTTCAACGACGCCTACGGCGAGGGCTGGGCCCGCTTCTTTGAGGCCGAGCTCAAGCCCAAGGGCCTCCAGCTCGTGGTGAGCGAGCGCTACAACCGCACGGACACCAGCGTCACCGGCCAGGTGCTCCGCATCCTGGCCAGGAGGCCCGAGGCGGTCCTCATCGGGGCTAGCGGCACCCCCGCCGTCCTTCCCCAGCGCACCCTGAAGGAGCGGGGCTACGGCGGCCTCATCTACCAGACCCACGGGGTGGCCAACCCCGACTTCCTCCGGGTGGGGGGCAAGGACGTGGAGGGCACCCTCCTGCCCGCCGGGCCCATCCTGGTGGCGGAGCAGCTCCCCTCCGGCTACCCCAGCAAGCGGGTGGCCCTGGACTACATCCAGCGCTACGAGGCCAAGTACGGTATCGGCTCCTACTCCACCTTCGGGGCCCACGCCTGGGACGCCTGGCTGATCCTGAGGCCGGCCCTGGAGCGGGCCCTCAAGAAGGCTGACCCCGACAAGGACCTGGCCGCCTTCCGCGCCGCATTGCGGGACGAGATTGAGGCCACCCGGGGCCTGGTGGCTACCCACGGGGTCTTCACCTTCAGCAAGGAGGACCACCTGGGCCTCCGCTTTGAGGACAGCGCGGTGATGGTGCAGGTGGAAGGGGGCCGCTGGAAGCTGGTCCGCACCTTTCGCTAGGCCATGGACGCCACCATCCTCGGCTTCCTCCTCCTGGATGCCCTGCAGAACGGGGTGGTCTACGGCCTCCTGGCCCTGGCCCTGGTCCTGGTCTTCGCCGTGACCCGGGTGATCCTGGTGCCCATCGGGGAGCTCCTCATGTTCGCCCCCCTTTCCCTGGTGTGGCTCCATGGGGGTAAGCTTCCCGGGACCCTGTGGCTGGCCTTGGCCCTGGGCCTCCTCTGGGCCCTCCTCTCCCGGGGGCGGGGGAGCCTTTGGCCCCTGGGCCTGGGGGCCCTTCTCTTCCTTCTCGCCCTCCTGGGGCTGAAGCTTCCCCTCCTGGCCTACCCGGCGGCCATCCTCCTCGTGGTCTACCTGGGGCTCGCCACCTACCGGGTCTTCTTCCAGCCCATGCGGGAGGCCACGGTGCTGGCCTACCTCATCATGGCCGTGGGGCTCCACGTGGCCTACCAGGGCCTGGGCCTCGTCTTCTTCGGCCCGGAGCAGTACCGCCCGGCCCCGCTCCTTTCGGGGGAGGTCACGGTGGGGCTTTCCTGGCAGGGGGTCCTGGTCCTCCTCTTCGCCCTGAGCGCCGTGGTGGCCCTCTACCTCTTCTTCCGCTTCTCCCTCTTCGGCAAGGCCCTTTTGGCGGCGGCGGAGAACCGCCTGGGGGCCAGGCTTCTGGGCATCCGGCCGGAGGAGGCGGGGATGGTAGCCTTTGCCATCGCCAGCTTTCTGGCGGCGGTCTCCGGGCTTCTCCTCGCCCCCCTCATCAACGCCGCCTACTTCATGGGCTTCATGCTGGGCCTAAAGGGCTTCGTGGCCGCCATCCTGGGGGGGCTTTTGAGCTACCCGGTGGCCTTCTTGGGGGCCCTTCTGGTGGGCCTCTTTGAGAGCTTCACCAGCTTCTACGCCAGCGCCTACAAGGAGGCCCTGGTCTTCCTGCTGTTGGTGCCGGCCCTCTTCTTCCAGAGCCTGAAGGCCCGGGCGGTGGAGGAGTGATGCGCTACCTGTGGTTTTCCCTCCTTCTGCTTCCCCTTCTCCTTTCCCCCTTTCCCTTCTACCTGACCCTCCTCAACTTCTTCGCCATCGCCGCTTTGGTGGCCCTTTCCCTCTACGTCCTCACGGGGCTTGGGGGGATGACCAGCTTTGCCCAGGCGGCCTTCATGGGCATGGGGGCCTACGCCACGGCCCTCCTGACGGTCAAGGGGGGGTATTCCCCGTGGCTCGGCCTCCTTTTGGGCCTGGGCCTCGCCCTCGTTCTGGCCCTGGTCCTGGGGGGGCTCACGGTGCGGCTTAAGGGCCACTTCCTGCCCCTTTCCACCATCGCCTGGCAGGTGGCCCTCTACATCCTGGCGGGGAACCTGGTGGGGCTCACCGGGGGGCACACGGGGCTCACCGACCTACCCCCCCTGGTCCTCTTCGGCCTCCCCCTGGACAGCGCCTTCCGCTACGCCTTCCTAAGCCTCTTTCTCCTCGCCCTCCTCGTCCTCGCCCTCCATAACCTCCGGGAAAGCCGCCTGGGCCGGGCCCTTCTCGCCCTGAGGGGGGATGCCCTAGCCGCCGCCAGCTTCGGCGTGGACCCGGCGGCTTTGCGGCTTAAGGCCTTTCTCCTCTCCGGTTTTCTGGCGGGGCTTGCGGGCTTCCTCTACGCCCACTTCCTCCGCTTCGTGAATCCCACGCCCTTTTCCCTCGAGGCCTCCATCAAGTACCTGGTCATGGCCGTGGCCGGGGGGGTGGGGGCCATCCCCGGGGTCCTCCTGGGGGCGGCCCTCTTTACCGGCCTGGAGGACTGGCTTAAGGACCTCCTCCCCCTCCTCCTGGGGCGGCAGGGCAACTACGAGACCATCGCCTATGGCCTCATCCTGGCCGCCATCCTGATCCTGGCCCCAAGAGGCCTCTGGCCCCTCTTGGCGCGCTACCTCCCCCGGCGGGAGGGCCGCCTGCCCCGGGAAGCGCCCCTACCCGAAAGGCCCCTTCTGGGCGGGGAGGGCCAGGTGGTCCTCGAGGCCCAGGGGCTCAGGAAGGCCTTCGGGGGGCTCCTCGCCGTCAACGGCGTGTCCTTAAGGCTCAGACGGGGGGAGATCCTGGCCCTCATCGGCCCCAACGGGGCGGGGAAGACCACCACCTTCAACCTCATCACCGGGGCCATCCCCCCGGACGCGGGCGAGGTGCGCCTCCTGGGCCGGCCCATCACCGGCCTTCCCCCCCACCGCATCCACCCCCTGGGCCTGGCCCGCACCTTCCAGCACCCCCACCTCTTCCCCGAGCTTTCCGTCCTGGAGAACGTGGCCCTAGGGACCTACGCCCGCACCCGGGCGGGCTTCCTCCAGGTCCTCCTGGGCCTCCACCGGAAAGAAGAGGCGCGGGCCCTGGCCACCGCCTACCGGGCCCTCAAGCGCGTGGGCCTGGAGAGCTTGGCCCTGGAGAAGGCGGAGAGGCTTCCTGCAGGCCAGCAACGCCTCCTGGAGATCGCCCGCGCCCTGGCCTCGGGGGCCTCGGTCCTCCTCCTGGACGAGCCGGGGGCGGGCCTTAGGGCGGGGGAGAAGCGGGAGCTGGCCCACCTCCTCAAGTCCTTGGCCCGCGAGGGCTACTCCATCCTCATCGTGGACCACGACATGGACCTGATCATGGGCCTGGCGGACCGGGTGGTGGTCATGAACTACGGGGAGAAGATCGCCGAGGGCACGCCCAAAGAGGTGCAGAAGGACCCCCTGGTGCGGGCGGCCTACCTGGGGGAGGTGGCCTGATGCTTCTCGTGGAAAACCTCTCGGTGCGCTACGGCCCCCTCGAGGCGGTGCGGGGCGTCTCCTTCGCCCTTAAGGAAGGGGAGGCCCTGGCGGTCATCGGCCCCAACGGGGCGGGGAAGACGAGCCTCCTCCGGGGGCTTCTCGGCCTCGCCCGCGCCGAGGGGCGGGTTGTTCTGGACGGGGCCCAGGTTCCTTCCCGAACCCCTGAGGGCCTCCTGGCCCGAGGGGTGGTCCTGGTCCCCGAGGGGCGGGCCCTCTTTCCCGGCCTCTCCGTGGAGGACAACCTCCTCCTCGGGGGCTTCACCCGCTTCCGCAGGCGGGAGAACCTGAGGCCTGACCTGGAGCGGATCTACGCCCTCTTCCCCAGGCTTTTAGAAAGGCGTCGGCAGCCCGCAGGCACCCTCTCCGGCGGCGAGCAGCAGATGCTGGCCCTGGGCCGGGCCCTCATGGCCAGGCCCAGGCTCCTCCTTCTGGACGAGCCCTCCTTGGGCCTCGCCCCCCTCATGGTGCGGGAGATCTACCGCATCCTCTCCGGGCTCAAGGGGGAGGGGACCACCCTCTTGGTGGTGGAGCAGAACGCCAAGGTGGCCCTGGAGCTGGCCGACCGGGGCTTGGTCATGGAGGCGGGGGAGATGGTCCTCTCGGGCCCGGCGGCGGCGCTTCGGGAAGACCCCCGGGTGGTGGAGGCCTACCTGGGGACGGCGGAGGAGGGATGAAAGACCCCTTCATGGCGCACCTGGGCTTTGCCGTTCTCCACCTGGCCCCGGGGGAGGCGGTGGTGGCGGGGGAGGTGGGGGAGGCCCACCTGAACCTGCACGGCACCGCCCACGGGGGCTTCCTCTACGCCCTGGCGGATAGCGCCTTCGCCCTGGCCTCCAACTCCCGGGGCCCCGCCGTGGCCCTCTCCTGCCGCATGGACTATTTCCGGCCCCTGGCCCTGGGGGCCAGGGTGGAGGCCAGGGCCAAGGAGGTGAACCTCTCCCGCCGCACGGCCACCTACGAGGTGGAGGTGGTGGCCGAGGGCAAGAAGGTGGCCCTTTTCATCGGCACGGTCTTTCGCTTAGGAGGTGAGGCGGCATGATCTTCCAGCCCGAGTTGGAAACCCTTTCCCGGGAAAGGCTAGAGAAGCTTCAGGACGAAAGGCTCCGCTTCGTGGTGGGCTACGTGTACGAGCGGGTGCCCTTCTACCGCCAGCGCCTGGACGAGGCGGGGGTGGACCCCAAGGCCTTTGGCGGGCTTAAGGACCTCCACAAGCTCCCCTTTACCAGGAAGGACCACCTGCGGGAAAACTACCCCTTCGGCCTCTTCGCCGTGCCCCGGGAGGAGGTGGCCCGGATCCACGCCAGTAGCGGCACCACGGGGAAACCCACGGTGGTGGGCTACACCAAAAAAGACCTCCAGGTCTTCGCCGAGGTGGTGGCCCGCTCCCTGGCGGCGGCGGGGGCCAGGCCGGGGATGATGCTCCACAACGCCTACGGCTACGGCCTCTTCACCGGCGGGCTTGGCCTCCACGGCGGGGCCGAGGCCTTGGGGATGACGGTGGTGCCGGTCTCCGGAGGGATGACGGAGCGCCAGGTCATGCTGATCCAGGACTTCCGCCCGGAGGTCATCTCCTGCACCCCCTCCTACGCCCAGACCCTGGCCGAGGCGTTCAGGAAGCGGGGGGTTTCCCCGGAAGCGCTTTCCCTGGAGTACGCTGTCCTGGGGGCCGAGCCCTGGACCGAGGCCATCAGGAAGCAGGTGGACGAGGGGCTTGGGGTGAGGAGCACCAACATCTACGGGCTTTCCGAGATCATCGGCCCCGGGGTGGCCAACGAGTGCGTGGAGGAGCGGCAGGGAAGCCACATCTGGGAGGACCACTTCCTCCCCGAGGTGGTGGACCCGGACACCGGGGAACCCCTTCCCGAGGGCAAGGTGGGGGTTCTGGTCCTCACCAACCTCACCAAGGAGGCCATGCCCCTTCTCCGCTACTGGACCGGGGACCTGACCTTCCTCACCTACGAGCCCTGCGCCTGCGGCCGCACCCACGTGCGCATGGGGCCCATCCTGGGCCGCACCGACGACATGCTCATCATCCGCGGGGTCAACGTCTACCCCACCCAGGTGGAGGCGGTCCTCCTGGGGATCCCCGAGGTGGTCCCCTACTACCAGATCGTGGTGCGCCGGGAGGGCACCCTGGACGAGGCCGAGCTCAAGGTGGAGGTCTCCGAGGAGTTCTTCCGGGAGATCGGCGAGAAGGCCCTCTCCGACGAGGTCATTGAGGCGGACCACCGCCTGCACGCCCTAAGGGAGAAGGTGGCCCACAAGATCAAGGACACCATCGGGGTCAGCATGCGGGTGACCCTCCTGGCCCCGGGCCAGGCCCCGAGGAGCGAGGGGGGCAAGCTGAGGCGGGTCCTGGACCTGAGGAAGTAGGCCATGCGCCCCATCCCCATCGGCTATGAGGCGGTCTTTGAGACCGTGGTCACCGAGGCCATGACCGTGGACTTTGAGGAGCTGGGGCCGGTCCACCCCGTGTACGCCACCTACTGGATGGCCAAGCACATGGAGCTGGCGGGGCGGAAGATCATCCTGCCCTTTCTGGAAGAGGGGGAGGAGGGGATCGGGAGCTACGTGGAGGTGCGCCACCTGGCCTCGGCCCTGCCCGGCATGCGAGTGCGGATCATCGCTCGCCACGAGCGCACCGAGGGGAACCGGGTCCACGCCGTCATGGAGGCCTACAACGAGCTGGGGGACCTTTTGGGCCGGGGGCGGACGGAGCAGGTGATCCTGCCCAAGGCCAAGGTGGAGGCCCTTTTCGCCAGGCTTCGCGCGCGGTGGGAGGCCTTTCGGCAGGGTGCGGCTAGTGGAGACGAAAAGCGCAAGCTTGGAGAATCGTGAACAAAAGCACATGATATGGCCCCGGCCCTCCAGACCCGCCTCGCCCAGGGCATGACCTTCACCCAGCTCCTGGAGCGAAGCCGCCACGCCTCCCTCCTCCTGGCCTTCCTCGAGGCCGCCCCTCCCGAGCCCCTGCCGGAGGAGGTGGCCTGGGTCCTGGCCCTGGTGGAGGACTGGTGCCCCGACTGCCACCAGGCCGCGCCCGTTCTGGCCAAGGCCGCCGGGGAGCGGGCCCGCTTCTTCTTCCGGGACGAGAACCCGGACCTTCGCGAAGCCTATAGGCTTGGGGAGAAGCGCATCGTGCTCACCCTGGTCTTCCTGGACCGGAAGCTAAAGGAGCTCGCCCGCTGGCACGGCCCCCCGGAGGAGGCCCGGGCCTTTTTCCGCGCCCGGCTTGCGGAAGGCGCGCCGGCAAGCCGGGAGGAGAAAAGGGCCCTCCTCGCCGCCTACCACCGGACCTTTCCCCGGATGGCCAAGGCCATCCGGGAGGAGTGGGCCCGCCTCCTCAGGAGGGCTTCCGGGCCACCAGGGTGAGGATGGTGTAGGCGGCCACTACCTTGCCCTCCTGGTTTTGCACCTCCACCGCCCACTCCACCACGCCGCTCTTCTCGTCCCTAGGACGCTTGCCCTTGACGGTGAGGCGGGCCTGGATGGTGTCCCCGGCGGCCACAGGCTCGGTGAAGCGGAGGCCCTCGAGGCCGTAGTTGGCCAGGACCGGCCCCGGGGCCGGGTCCACGAAGAGCCCGGCGGCGGCGGAGAGGACGAAGTAGCCGTGGGCCACCCGCTTGCCGAAGAGGCTCTCCCGGGCGGCGAGTTCGTCGGTGTGGGCGTAGAAGTGGTCCCAGGAGAGGGCGGAGAAGAGGGCGATGTCGGCCTCGGTGACCGTGCGGCGGTGGGTGATGAGGGTCTCGCCCACCTGGAGCTCCTCGTAGTACTTGCGGAAGGGGTGGACCTCCGCGGGGCGCTCGCCCCCCTTGGCGTACTCCAAAAGAAGGGCCTGGAGGGTCTCGGGGTCCCCCTGGAGGGCAACGCGGGCCAGGTGGGCCTTGACGGAGAGGAGCCCCCCCAGCTCCAGCCCGCCCCCCGCCCGCCCCGGCCCGCCGTGGAGGAGGCGGGGCAGGGGGGAGCCGTGGCCGGTGGAGGTCTTGGCGTCCCGCCGGTTCAGGAGGTGGAGCCGGCCCACCTCGCCCCCGAGGCCCAGGAGGAAGAAGCGGGCCTCCCCGGGGTCCGGCGTGGCCAGGGTGGCCGCCAGCATGCCCCCGCCCAGCCGGGCGAGCCTCAGGGCCTCCTCCTTGGTGCGGTAGGGGAAGAAGGTGGCCACGGGGCCGAAGGGCTCAATCCGGTGGAGGGCCTCGGCCCAGGGGTCCTCGGCCAGGAGGAGCGTGGGCGGGAAGAAGGTCCCATCCCGCCTCCCGGGGTGGGCCCAGTAGACCCTGGCCCCCGCCTGAAGGAGCGCCGCCACCGCCCGCTCCACCTCCTCCTTCTGGGCCAGGGAGGCCAGGGGGCCCAGGTCCACCCCCTCCTCCCTGGGGTCGCCCAGGCGGAGGGGGGCTAGGTGGGCCTGGGTGGCCTCCAGAAGCGCCGTGAGCTTCTTTTCCGGCGCCAGGACCCGCCTGATGGCCGTGCACCGCTGGCCCGTCTTGATGGCGAGCTCCTGGGCGATCTCCTCGGCGAGGCGCTCCAGCTCCTCCTCCCCCGCCTCTTCGCCCAGGATGGCGGCGTTTAGGGAGTCGGTCTCGGCGTTGAAAAGAGCCCCCCTCTGGAAGGCGGGGTAGAGGCGCAGGCGGTCGGCGGTGGCCTTGGAGCCCGTGAAGTAGACGCTGTCCCGGTGGTCCAGGGCCTCGAGGGCCTCCCCGAGCCCCCCGGCCACGAACTGCAGGCTCCCTTCAGGAAGAAGCCCCGAGTCCAGCATGAGGCGCACGAGCCCCTCGGCCACGTGGGCCGTGGGCGTGGCGGGCTTGGCCAGGGTGGGCACCCCCGCCAGGAAGGCGGGGGCAAACTTTTCCAGAAGGCCCCAGACCGGAAAGTTGAAGGCGTTGATCTGGAGGGTAATCCCCCCCTTGGGCACCAGGGCGTGCCGCCCCTGGAAGGAGAGGTCCTTGGAGAGGGGGATGTACTCGTCCTCGGGCAGCAGGTTCCCCTCGGGGAGGGCGCGGGCCAGGGAGCTGTAGGTGAAAAGCACCCCGATCCCCCCGTCCACGTCGTACCAGGCGTCCCGCCGGGTACCGCCGGTGGTGGCGTAGAGGCGGTAAAGCTCCTCCTTCCGCTCGGAGAGGTGCTGGGCCAGGGCCCTAAGCCGCCTTCCCCGCTCCTGGAAGCCCAGGGCAAGAAGGGCCTTTCCCCCCACCTCCCGGCCCCAGGCCACGGCCTCCTTCAGGGGAAGCCCCTCCGAGGTCACCCGGTAAAGCTCCTCTCCCGTGACCGCGTCCCGGATGGCCATGCCTTCCCCGGCGCCCTCATGCCAGGCGCCCATCAGGTAGCTCTGCAGCTTGCGCATGCCTTCTCCTAGACCGTCTTAAAGGCCTCAAAGACCTCCCCGCAGGCCTGGCACTGGTAGAGCATCTTGCACAGCGTGGCCCCGAAGGGGTTTTTGAGGGCCACCCTCCGGCTCCCACACCGGGGGCAGGGGGGGTCCTGGTGGGCCATGGGGAGGGGGAGGGGCGGGGCCACGCCGTAGGCGCGAAGCTTCTCCTTGGCCTCCTCGGTCATGGGCTCGGTGGTCCAGGGGGTCCTTTCCTCCACCACCTCCACCTCCTTGGCTCCCGCCTCTTCCAGGGCCCTTCGGATCTCCTCCCGGATGAGGGCCAAGGCGGGGCAGCCCGAGAAAGTGGGGCGGAAGCGGACCCGGACCCTATCCCCTTCGGCCTCGAGGCCCAGCACCATCCCCATCTCCACGATGTTGAGGACGGGGATCTCCGGGTCTTTGACGCCCTTTAAGGCCTCAAAGTAGCGTTCTACCACGCCTTGGCCTCCCGGTCCCAGCGGGCCACGGACTGCATCTCGGCCAAGAGGGACCACAGGTATTCCGTGTGCTCCCGGCGGCTTTTGGGCACGTACCCGCCCTCGGGCACCTTGAGCCCCACCCCCTTCAGGAAGCTTCCCACCTCCTCCAGGTAGGGGCCTTCCAGGGCCTTTAGGTCCGGCACGAACCCCGCCTCCACCAAGGCCTCCTCCCCCTCCAGGGGGCGGAAGAGCTGGCGGGCGTAGGGGAAGAGGAGGTCCAGGGCCGCCTGGGCCCTACGGTGGGACTCCTCGGTCCCCAGGGCGAGCCTTTCCACCCACAAGGACGAATGCCGGAGGTGGAAGCGCTCCTCTTTTAGGATCCGGGCCGCCACCTCGGCCAGGGGGGCGTAGCGGGAGGAAGCGGCCTCCCGGAGCCAAAGCCCCTCGTAGGCATCAAAGAGGTACTGCCGCACCATGGTGAAGGCCCAGTCTCCCCGGGGAAGCTCCACCAAGACGGCGTTCCCGTAGTCCAGGGGGTCCCTCAAGAAGACCACCTGGTCGGGGTCGCTGCCGTCCAGCTCCTGCCTCAGCTCCAGGTAGAGCTTGGCGTGGCCCAGCTCGTCCTGGGCCAGGTTGGCGATGGCGATGTCCTCCTCCAGGATGGGGGCGTGGGCCACCCACTCGGAAAGCCTCTGGGCCAGGACCACCTCGTCGTCGGCCAGGGCAGTGAGCTTCCCCACCAGGGCCTCCTTCAGGTAGGGGTCAAGCATCCTCCACCTCCTTGGCGGTGATGAGGCCGTAGTAGGACTGCAGCCGGTAGGTCTTGTCCTTGGCGGGGGCGAACCAGCTCTCTATGACCTCGGCCTTGGGCTCCGTGCCCACGATGACCCTCTCCGGCACGGCCCAGAAGGCCACCCCCTGGGTCTGGAGCAGGGCTTCCTTCACCGCCTCCCCCGGGCTCTTGGCCAGGAAGCGGCCCACCAGGTCCCCGTAGACCATGCTCCGGCGGTGGCTCCTTTTGGCGAAGACCCAGTAGGCCTCCTCCTCCCCCTCGGGCACCTCCAGGGCCTTGGGGTCTTTGAGGGCCTCCCGGGTCACGTGGAAGAAGGCCTCGGCCGGGGCCACGAAGAGGGCGTAGGCGGAGGGCCGCCTCACGAAGACGTGCCGGGCCACGAGGAGGGCGTGCTCGGGGTCGGCGGCGTGGACCGAGCCCACCATCTGGGGCAGGCTCTTCTCCGTGTCCTGCTTGATGACCTCCCACCGGGGCCACTCGGTTCCCCACATGGCCTCCTCCTAGTCGGCGGCCTGGGCCAGGCGCCTCTTGGCGTGGGCCTCGAGGGCCTCCCGCACCCAGCGCCCCTCCTCGTGGGCCCGCCTCCTGGCCTCGAGGCGGTGGCGGTTCATGGGGCCCTCGCCGCCGATCACCTTCCAGAACTCGTCCCAGGGGATGGGGCCGTGGATCCAGTTCCCCGTCTTCTCGTCGTAGCGGAGGTCGGGGTCAGGGGGGGTGAGCCCCGCCTCCAGGAGCTCGGGAACGTGCTCGTTTAAGAACTCCTGGCGGATTTGGTCGTTGGTCTTGGTCTTGATGCCCCAGCGGAGGAGAAGGGGGGTGTGGGGGGATTCCGAGTCGTGGGGCCCGGCCATCATCAGGGTGGGCCACCACCAGCGGTTCAGGGCGTCCTGGACCATCTGCCTCTGCTTCCTGCTCCCCCTGGCGTAGAGGAGGACGGCCTCCTTCCCCTGCTTGTGGTGGAAGGTCTCCTCGGCGCAGATGCGCACCATGGCCCGGGAGTAGGGGCCGTAGGAGCACTGGGCCAGCATGGTCTGGTTCTTGATGGCCATCCCGTCCACCAGCCAGCCGATGATGCCCACATCGGCCCAGGTGAGGGTGGGGTAGTTGAAGATGTTGGAGTACTTGGCCTTGCCGGAAAGCAGGGCCTCCACCATCTCCTCCCGGGTGATGCCCAGGGTCTCGGCGGCGTGGTAGAGGTACTGGCCGTGCCCGGCCTCGTCCTGGACCTTGGCCAGGAGGATGAGCTTCCGCCTCAGGGAGGGGGCCCGGGTGATCCAGGCCCCTTCGGGGAGCATCCCCACCCACTCGCTGTGGGCGTGCTGGGAGATCATGCGGATGAGCTGGCGCCGGTACTCGGCCGGCATCCAGTCCCCGGGTTCAATCTTCTCCCCCCGGGCGATCCTGGCCTCAAACTCCTCCAGGCGCTCCTGGTAGTCGGGGTCCTCCGGGTAGCCGATCCTAAGCCTCACCATCCTCGCCTCCTTCCTCAGCCCCAAGGGCTTTGAGCACCATCTGGGCGTAGGCTTCCGCGAGCTCTTCCAGGGACATGGGCCCCTCGGGCCGGTACCACTGGTAGGTCCAGTTGAGGGCCGAGAGGACGAAGAGGGTGGCCAGCCGGAGGTTCGCCACCCGGAAGACCCCCTTTTCCACCCCCTCGGCGATGACCCGCTGCACCCCCTCCTCGTACCGGTCCCTTAGAGCCTTGGCCTCCTTTAGGAGGGGAGGGGAGAGGTGCTTCCACTCGTGGAAGAAGACCGTGGCCCGGGGAAGCTCCTCGGCGATGACCCTGAGGTGGCCCTTCACCAGGGCCACCATCTTCTCCTTGGGCCCCGCCTGGGGCAGGCTGTTTAGGACCTCCTGGAAGCGGGCCGCCGCCTGGCGCACCACCTCTAAAAGGAGCTCCTCCTTGGAGGCAATGTGGGCGTAGAGGCTTCCCCCCTGGAGGTTCAGGGCCTTGGCCAGGTCCCGGATGCTGGTGGCGTGGTAGCCCCGCTGGCTGAAGAGGTGCCCGGCCATCTGGAGGATTTGGCTGCGGCGGTCCATACCTAACGATCGCTTGTTAGGTTAGCACGTCCGGAGGTAAGGGACAAGTGTCCCGCCTCACACTCCAGGGCCTGGCCCCGGCGCCGGCAGGGGGTGGGAAGGCTGGCTGGGGGAGGCTCCCACCCAGCCCAAGAGGTGCTATGCGCTACGGGCCATCCCCTCCCGAGGCTCAGGCTGAGGCTGGCCCTCCGGGCCATCCCCACGTGCGTGGGGACTACGGCGGCCTCTTCCCGGGTAAGGAGGCGCACGTCGGGCCATCCCCACGTGCGTGGGGACTACGCTTTCCTGGAGGCGCTTGGCCACCTCCACGTGCGGGCCATCCCCACGGGTGTGGGGACTACATGGAGAGAACGATCGCTAGTGGCCACGAAAACCGGGCCATCCCCACGGGTGTGGGGACTACTTCCTCGTATTGGCGCTGGGCGGCCTCGTACTGGGGCCATCCCCACGGGTGTGGGGACTACGCCTCCCCGAAGATGCTGGCCTTCCTGCGGGCCGGGCCATCCCCACGTGCGTGGGGACTACTGGACCCTGAGCGCTTCGGGGACCAGGAGGCCGGGCCATCCCCACGTGCGTGGGGACTACACCCCGATGCCCTGGCCGGACTTTACGAGCTACGGGCCATCCCCACGTGCGTGGGGACTACCCCTGCTCAAAGCCCTGGGAGAAGTCGGGGGGCGGGCCATCCCCACGTGCGTGGGGACTACGTGGACGGCATGGCCAAAGGGCTCCCACAAGGCCGGGCCATCCCCACGTGCGTGGGGACTACGGGGCACCCACCACGACCGGGACGTCTCCGAACGGGCCATCCCCACGTGCGTGGGGACTACCCCTCATAGAGGCCCCGCCAGGCTTCGGCCCGCGGGCCATCCCCACGTGCGTGGGGACTACTTGGGCATGTAAAACCCCAGTTCCCGGAGCACGGGCCATCCCCACGTGCGTGGGGACTACGGCACGCTCGGGGGATGCCTCTCTCTGAGGTCGGGCCATCCCCACGTGCGTGGGGACTACCGCTTGGGCCACACCCCGGCCTTCCGGGCGGCCGGGCCATCCCCACGTGCGTGGGGACTACGCGGCGTAGTCCTTTGGAGACAAAA
The DNA here is from genome assembly GCF_001280255.1 of Thermus aquaticus. Lineage (NCBI taxonomy): Bacteria > Thermotogati > Deinococcota > Deinococci > Thermales > Thermaceae > Thermus > Thermus aquaticus. The sequence goes on from NZ_LHCI01000106.1 coordinate 1,578,947, forward strand.
CAAGGAACGGGCCATCCCCACGTGCGTGGGGACTACGTGATTCGCGCGTTGGCCGCGACGAGTGTTGACGGGCCATCCCCACGTGCGTGGGGACTACGCGAAGAGGGCCCCAGGGTCCGCCACGCCCCACGGGCCATCCCCACGTGCGTGGGGACTACGGGGGAGAAGAAGCGTCTAGGGGAAGTGCCTCGGGCCATCCCCACGTGCGTGGGGACTACAAGAAGCTCGTCAGCTTGAAGGCCCACGCCGTCGGGCCATCCCCACGTGCGTGGGGACTACGGGTACCCCATCGTCCAAGAAGACGAGGATACCGGGCCATCCCCACGTGCGTGGGGACTACTCCACCCGGGGCACGCCCCTGGACTACGGCAACGGGCCATCCCCACGTGCGTGGGGACTACCTCCGCCGCAGCACGGGAAGAGCACGCTTCTCCGGGCCATCCCCACGTGCGTGGGGACTACTCCTGGAGTTCGGCCAGTTGCTTCCTGAACTCCGGGCCATCCCCACGTGCGTGGGGACTACCACCAAAATCCTGCGCATCTTCCACCTCCTACAGGGCCATCCCCACGTGCGTGGGGACTACGGAGATTTAGCGGGCCTGAGTGGCGAGCCCCCCGGGCCATCCCCACGTGCGTGGGGACTACACTTGACCAGGACGGCAAAAATACCCTCTCGCCCCCCGTTATGTGTCTTTCCGGGAGATAGTGCAGGTAAGCTTGTCAAGCTCCACAGCCTCGAGGCGTAGGTCTGAGGAAAGAAGAGGCTACCTCTAGCCTAGCATGGTCAGGCTTGGCACGGCAACCCTGGAAGCCGGCTTTAACAGTCCCGCGAGCCTTCAAGAGCCTAAGAGGGCGGTGGTCCGGGCTCTGAAGGACTTCTGAAGGAGTGGAGTTGCAAGTCTGAGGGGAGTGCACTTAAGCTTTTTCCATGGGACAGGAGGCCAAGAGCGCCCGACTGCTTGCGCTGGCCGACCTCCTGAAGCTCCGGCCCTACCGGGTGACGGAGCTCGCGCGGCGCTTCGGCGTGAGCGAGCGCACCGTGGAGCGGGACCTCGAGGCCCTCAAAGCCCTCGGCCAGCCTGTGGAGCGCCTCCGCCGGGGAGTCTACGTTATCCGGGACCTTCCCCCTCCCCTCCACCCCATAGAGGCCCTGGCCCTCTTCGCTGCCGGGAGGCTCATCTACCACCAGGCCCCGACCCGCCAGTACCGCAGCGCCCTGGAGAAGCTCGCCCGCGCCCTGCCCCAACCGCTTCGGGAACTCCTTCTGAAGAGCGCAGAGGGTCTGGAGGCCCGAAACGGGGATAGCCGCACCTTGGAGCTCGTGGCCCGGGCCCTTCTGGAGCGAAGGGTGTTGGCCTTTGAGTACCGCTCGGGCGGCTCCAAAAACTGGCGGCCCAAGGAGCTTCTGGTCTACTTCCTGGAAGCGAACCGCACCAACCTCGGCCTCTACGCCATCGGCTACGAGCGGTCCTTCCACAAGGCGGTCCACACCTTTAAGCTCTCCCGGATGCGCAACGCCCGCCTCCTGGACGAGACCTACGAGATCCCCCAGGACTTTGACCCTAGGACCTACCTGCGCCAGGCCTGGGGGGTGGTGGGGGTGCGGGAGAAGGGGGTGGAAGTGCGCCTCCGCTTCGCCCCTGAAGCGGCCTGGCGGGTTCTGGAGGGGGACTACCCGGGCCTCCACCTCGAGGCGGAGCTTCCCGACGGGAGCCTCCTCGCCCGCCTCGAGGCCGCTCCCTTCAAGGACGGGGTGCCCTACGAGGTGCTGGCCTGGATCCAAAGCTTCGGTCCCCGGGTGGAGGTGCTGAGCCCCCCGGAGCTCCGGCACCTCTGGCTAGAGGAAGCAAAGCGGCTCTTGGAGCTCTACGGAACCCGACATGAGGTGTCGGGAACCCCGCTTAAGGTGGGCGCATGAGCGCAGAAAAGGCAGCCCTAGCCCTGTGGGCTAAAAGCGGCGATCCCTTCCACCCCCTCCTCGCCCACATGCTGGACACGGCGGCGGTGGCCCAGGCGGTGCTCTTCCGCGAGCCTTTCCGGACCCTGGCCCTCTACGCGGAGGACTGGGGGCTTTCCGTGGAGGAGGCTGTGGCCTGGGTGGCCCTCCTCGTGGGCCTCCACGATCTGGGCAAGGCGAGCCCCGTCTTCCAGGCGGCCTGGGAGGAGGGGGCGAGGCGGGTGCAGGCGGCGGGCCTACCCCTGAAGGAGGGCCTGGAGTGGGTGGCCCACGGGGTCTTCACGGAGCTCCTCCTGAAGCGGCTCCTTAAGGAGAAGGGGCTCCCCGAGCGTGCGGCCAACGACCTCGCCGCCGCCCTCGGGGCCCACCACGGCTTCTTGGCAAGCCCCGAGGAGAAGAAAGCCGCCCGTCGCCAGCTCAAACAGGAAGACCCCCTTTGGTGGGAGGTCCGAAGTTGGCTTCTGGAGGAGCTGTTCCAAAAGCTTGGGGCCCGGCTCCCCGAGCTGGAAGGCGGGGAGGCCAGGCCCGAGGCCGTGCTTCGGGTCATGGCCCTGGCCTCCTTCGCCGACTGGGTGGCCTCGGACCCCGGTTTTTTCCCTTACGGACGGGACCCGCTTGCCCCGGATTACTACGGCGAGGCCCAAGACCTCGCCGCCGAGGCCCTGGAGCGGCTTGGCTGGAGGCCCTTCCACCTTCCCGAAAGGCGGGACTTCCAGGAGCTTTTCCCTTTTCCACCCAACCCTCTTCAGGCCACGCTTCCCCAGGTTCTGGGAAGCCCCAAGGAGCCCGTCTTGGTCTTGGTGGAGGCCCCCATGGGCATGGGGAAGACCGAGGCCGCCCTCTTCGCCCACCACCTTCTGCAACAGAGCCTTTACCACCGGGGGCTTTACGTGGGCCTGCCCACCCAGGCCACGGCCAACGGTCTCTTTCCCAGGGTCCAGGCTTTTTTAGAGCAGATCCTTGAAAAGCCCGAGGTCCAGCTCCAGCACGGCACCGCCCTCCTCAACCCCCGCTACGCCGAGCTCCTGGAGCGGGCCAACCCCGCCCAAGTGTGGGACGAGGGGGAAGAAGGGGGTGCCGTGGCCTCGGCCTGGTTTTCCGCCCGCAAGCGGGCCATGCTGGCCCCTAACGGGGTGGGCACCCTGGACCAGGCCCTGTTGGGGGTCCTGCGGGTCAAGCACCACTTCATCCGCCTTTGGGGCCTCATGAACCGGGTGGTGGTCCTGGACGAGGTCCACGCCTACGACGTTTACACCTCGGGGCTTCTCCTCTCGCTCCTCAGGTGGCTCAAGGCCCTGGGCTCCAGCGCCATCGTCATGACCGCCACACTGCCCCCCTCGAGGCGGCGGGAGCTCCTTTCGGCCTGGGCGGGTGGGGAGGTGACCCAGGACCTGGGGGCCTACCCCCGGGTGGTGGTGGTGGAGGGAGAAGCCGTGCGCTGCGCCTCCTTATCCCCCGCCCGGGAAGTGGAACTGGCCCTCGAGCGGGTCCCCGTGGGGGTGGAGGAGGTGGCAAAGGCCCTGAAGGAAGCCCTCCCCGGGGCCCTTGGGGCCATTGTGAACACCGTGGACCGGGCCCAGGCCCTCTACCAGGCCCTGGGGAAGGGGGAAGCGCTCACCCTGGAAGGGCTGGCGCGCCGCCTGGGAGGGGTTTCGGGCGGGAAGGCCTGGGAGGAGGTGCTTGGGACCTTGCCCGAGCGTGGGGGCGAGGTGGTGGGGAAGGTCCTGGACGATGGCACCCTGGTCTTCCTCCTCCACGCCCGCTTCCCCGCCGAGGAGCGGGCCCTCAGGGAAGGGGTCATCGTGGCCCTCTTCGGCAAGGAGGGGCCCAGGCCCGAACGGGCCATCCTGGTGGCCACCCAGGTGGCGGAGCAGAGCCTGGACCTGGACTTTGACCTCCTCTATACCGACCTGGCCCCTGTGGACCTGGTTTTCCAGCGGGCCGGCAGGCTTCACCGCCACGGGCGGTCCCGGCCTGAAAAACACGCCTTCCCCCGCCTCCTCTTGGGCGTGCCGGAGGGCCTAGACTTCGGCGAACCCCTTTACTGGGACGCCGTCTATGAAGATTTCGTTCTGCTGGCCACCTGGAGGGCCCTCGAGGGGCGGCTTTCCTTCCGGCTCCCCCAGGACCTGGAGCCCCTCCTGGAGGCGGTCTACGAGGAGGCGGTTCATCTAGGGGAAGGGGTCCCCAAAGAGGACCCCGGCGAGTTCCCCGCCGACCTTTTGGAGCGGGCCCGGAAGAGCCTGGAGAGCCTCAAAAAGCGCCGGGCCAAAGAGGCTGAGACCGCCAGGGCCCTCTCCCTGAGGGACCCAGCCCGCCTCCTGGCCTACTGGGACGAAGGCGCTTTGGTGGCCCAGGAGCGTCTCGAGGACGATGAGGAGAAGGCGGAGACCCAGCGCCTCCTCACCCGCCTGGGGGACCCCAGCGTGGCCGTGGTGCCCCTCTTCCGGGTGGGTGAGGGGCTTTTCCTGGACCGGGAGGGGCGGCGGAGGGCGCCCCTGAAGGGGGAGGTCTCCCGGGAGGAGGCCGAGGCCCTCTTCCGGCGGGCGGTGCGGCTTTCCCGCTACCCCATACCCCAAACCCTCCTCGGGCAGGACCCGCCCAGCCCCTGGAAAAGAAGCGGCCTCCTATGGGGCCTTAGGCCCTTAGAGGTGGGAAGCGTCTTCGCGCTAAAGAAAAGCGCCTTCCAAGTGGACCTGGACCCAGAGCTGGGTGTGGTCTACAAGGAGGTTTAAACCCGACAGGGGTTGTCGGGAAGAGGAGGTATAAAGGGAGGAGCATGAAGAAGTTTTCGCTTCTGGAGGAACCCTGGATCCCCGTGCTCAGGGAAGGGAGGGTGGAGGAGGTGGGGCTTAGAGAGGCCCTCCTCCAGGCCCACAACATTACCCGCATAGAAACCCCTTCGCCTCTGGAGGAGGCCGCCCTGCACCGCCTTCTCCTGGCGGTGCTCCACCGGGCCCTTATGGGCCCCCGCCGCCTGGAGGACGTCCTGGACTGGTGGCGGGCGGGCCGTTTCCCCGAGGGGCCCCTGACGAACTACCTGGACCGCTTTGCTGACAGGTTCTTCCTCTTCCACCCCAAGACCCCCTTCTTTCAGGTGGCGGACCTCCCGGAGGAGAACGCCCTCCCCTGGAGCAAGCTCCTCCCCGAGCTCGCAAGCGGCAACAACCCCACCCTCTTTGACCACACCACCGAGGAAAACGTCCCCAAAGTCGCCTACGCCCAGGCCGCCCGGGCGCTCCTGGTGCACCAGACCTTTGCCCTCGGTGGGCTTCTCCGCCGCTTTGGGGTGGCCTCGGCCAAGGACGCCCCTGTGGCCCGCCCCGCCCTTTTCCTGCCCACCGGGGGGAACCTCCTGGAAACCCTGCTCCTCAACCTTGTGCCCTACACCCCGGAGGAGGACGCCCCCATCTGGGAGGTGCCTCCTTTGAGGCTCGCCGACCTCGAGGGCGGCAGGACCAAATGGCCCATTGCCGGCCGGACCCGGGTCTACACCTGGCCCACCCGGGGGGTGCGCCTCCTGGACGAGGGGGGCGGGGTGCGCTTCATGGGGTACGGCCCCGGGGTGGAGCCCCTAGAGGCCACTTACCGGGACCCCATGGTGGCCCAGCGCCTAGATAGCAGAGGCAACCTGGCGGCCCTTCGCCTTTCCGAGGACAGGAGTTTCTGGCGGGACTTCTCCGCCATGCTCCCCAGGCAGGGGGGCAAAGTGGCCGCCACCGTGGAGCACGCCGAGAACCTACAGGGAGAGCTCGAGGATGGGGGCGAAGAGGCCAGGGTGGCCTTGAGGGTGTTGGGCCAGGTCTCGGACCAGGCCAAGGTCCTGGACGTGCGCCGGGAGGTCTACCCTCTGCCGCCCGGTCTTCTATGCCCGGAGGCGGAGGGGAAGCTGGAGAAGGCCCTGAAGGATGCCGAGGAGCTGGGGCGGGGTTTACAGGGCTTGGCCCTCCAAGTGGCCCGGGCGGTGGTGGGCGAGCGGGACCGCAAGGAGCTCACCGACTTCGCCCGCTCCCTCCCCCTGGGGCGGCTTTACTGGCACGCTCTGGACGGCGCCTTCCCTGGCTTTCTCGCCCGTGTGGGGGAAGGGGAGGCGCTTGGGCTATGGCAGGAGGCCCTTAAGAGGGCCGCTCTGGAAGCCTGGGCGGCCACCCGCCTTTTCCTGGGCACCGAGGCCAGGCACCTCAAGGCCGTGGCCGAGGGGGAGCGGGTTCTTGGGCGCCTTCTGGGTGAGCTGAAGGAGGTGGTGAAGTGAGCCAAGGAGAGCGGTTTCTGGAGTGGCTGGAGGCCTTGAAGGGAAAAAGGGCCTGGACACCGGCGCGGGCGGCCCTGAGGCGGAGCCTGGCCTTTCCCCCGGGGGCCTACCCCAAGGCCATGCCCTACGTGGAGCCCTTTGTCAGGGAGGAGGGCTGGAAGCGGGAGGCCCACTACCTGGTGGCGGCCCTCTACGCCCTTAAAGACGGTGCCCACCAGAAGGGGCGCACCCTGGCCCGGGCCTTAAGGGAGAAAGCCCAGGAGTCCGATAGCGTGGAGAAGCGTTTCCTGGCGCTTTTGGACGCTGACCGGGACCAGATCGCCTTCCGCCTGCGCCAGGCGGTGGGGCTTGTTGGGGAGGGGCTGGACTTCGCCCGGCTTTTGGATGACCTCCTCGGTTGGTTTTCCCCAGAGCGGCGGGTCCAGGCTCGCTGGGCCAGGGAGTTTTACGGAACCGAGGCCTCGGAGGAAGAGAAGGAGAAGGAGGTGGAGGCATGAAGCTTTTGGAAGTGCACATCCTGCAGACGGTGGCTCCCAGCAACCTGAACCGGGACGACACGGGAAGCCCCAAGGACGCCCTCTTTGGGGGCTTCCGCCGGGCCAGGATCTCTAGCCAGGCCCAGAAGCGGGCGGTGCGGGTGGCCTTCAAGGACTGGCCCCTCCTTTCCGAGGAGGAGCGGGCGGTGCGGACCAAGCGGCTTGTGGAGGAGCTTCTCCGCAGGCTTGAGGACGTGAAGGAGGAGCTTGCCCGCCGAGCCGTGGAAAACGCCTTGAATGCCCTGGGCTTTGGGGTGAAGGAGGGGCGGACGGAGTACCTGTTTTTCCTAGGCAACCGTGAGCTGGACGCTTTGGCCCAGGGCATCCGGGAGAACCTCGAGGCCCTCTCCGGGGAGGTGAAGGGCAAGAAAAAGGCGGAGGTCCCTGACGAGCTCAAAAAGGCCCTGGAGCGGGTCCTGGACGGGGGTAAGGCCGTGGACCTGGCCCTTTTTGGCCGGATGCTGGCGGACCGGCCCGAGCTCGGGAAGGACGCCGCAGCCCAGGTAGCCCACGCCCTCTCCACCCACAAGGTGGACCGGGAGTTTGACTTTTACACCGCCGTGGACGACCTGAACCCCAAGGAGGAGACCGGGGCGGGGATGATGGGGGACGTGGAGTTTTACTCCGCTACCCTCTACCGCTACGCCGTGGTGGACCTGGAAAAGCTCCTGGAAAACCTCCAGGGGGACAAGGAGCTGGCCCTCAAGGGGGCCCTGGCCTTCCTCGAGGCCTTCGCCCTCACCCTGCCCTCGGGCAAGCAGAACAGCTTCGCCGCCCACAACCCGCCCCTCTTCGTGGCCTTTCGGGCCGGGGAGGGGATGCCCCGGAACCTGGCCACGGCCTTTGAGCGGCCCATCCGGCCCAGGGAAGACGCGCCCCTTTCCCGCCTTTCGGCGGAGGCCCTGATGGAGGAGTGGGCCAGGTTTGACCGGGTGTATGGGCCCTTGAGCCCCGAGTGGAAGGGGGCCCTGGACCTCACGGAAGCGCAGGGGGACGGGCTTCCCCGGTTAGGGGACCTGAAGGCCCTCAAGGAGAAGGTGGCGGAGGCCGTGAGGGCGCTTCTGGAGGTGTAGCGTGGCTACCCTCCTCCTTAGGCTCCAAGGCCCCCTGCAGTCCTGGGGCACCCGGAGCCGCTTTGACCACCGGGACACCTGGCCCTACCCCACGAAAAGCGGGGTAGTGGGCCTTCTGGCCGCTGCCTTGGGCCGGGACCGGAGGGAGGACATCTCCGACCTGGCCGCCCTCCGCATGGGGGTGCGGGTGGACCGGAAGGGGGTGCTCCGGGTGGACTACCAGACGGCTCAGGGCGTCCTCGCCGCCGACCTCAAGGCCAAGCGGGACGTGCAGAGCTGGCGGTACTTCCTCTCCGACGCCGCCTTCCTGGTGGGCCTCGAGGGGGACGGGGGGTTCCTTCGCGAGCTCCATAGCGCCCTGAAGCGCCCCCGCTTCCCCCTTTACTTGGGCCGCAAGGGCTACGTGCCAAGCCCCCCGCCCTACCTGCCCGACGGCTTCCTCGAGGCCCCCTTGGTGGAGGCCCTGAAGGCCTACCCCTACCTGGGGAGGGGAAGGCCTCAGGGGGAACTTCTCCTGGTCCTGGAAGCCGGGGAGGGCCGCCTGGTCTACGACCAGCCCTCGGGGCCCTTTAGCGAGCGCCGCTTCGCCGCCCGGTATGTGCGGGAGGAGGTGCTTCCCCAAGAAGCGGTTCCGGAAGGCCCCCCAAGGTGGGAGGTGGCCCATGTGGGTTAGCAAGCTGGTGCTAAACCCGGCCTCCAAGGCGGCCCGACGGGACCTGGCCAACCCCTACGAGATGCACCGCACCCTCTCCAAGGCGGTGTCCGAGGCCCTTAAGGAAGGAAGGGAGCGGCTTCTTTGGCGCCTGGAGCCCACCCGGGGCCTGGAGCCTCCCGTGGTCCTGGTGCAGACCCTCACCGAGCCCGACTGGAGCGTGCTGGAGGAGGGGTACGCCGAGGTCTTCCCCCCGAAGCCCTTTGAGCCAGCCCTCCACCCTGGACAGCGCCTCCGCTTCCGCCTGCGGGCCAACCCCGCCAAGCGCCTTGCGGCCACGGGGAAGCGGGTGGCCTTGAAGACCCCGGCGGAGAAGGTCGCCTGGCTGGAGAGGCGGCTTCTGGAGGGAGGTTTCCGCCTTCTTGAGGGGGAGCAGGGACCCCTGGTCCGCATCCTTCAGGACACCTTTCTAGAAGCCCGCCGCGGCAAAGGGGAAGGGGGCGAGGGGAGGCTTCTCCAGGTCCAAGCGGTGCTCTTTGAGGGGCGCCTCGAGGTGGTGGACCCGGGGAAGGCGCAGGCCACCCTGAAGCAGGGCATAGGCCCCGGCAAGGCCCTCGGCCTCGGCCTCCTCTCCCTCGCTCCCTAGGAGGGCCCATGCCCCCCGTGCCCAGCGCCAGGAACCTCAAGGAGCTTCCCAAGTTCCGGGATGGCCTCTCCTACCTCTACGTGGAGCACGCCGTGGTGGAGCGGGAGGCGGGAGGCATCGGCATCTACGACCAAGAAGGCCTCACCCTGGCCCCGGTGGCGGGCCTAGGGGTCCTCTTCCTGGGCCCCGGCACCCGCATCACCCACGCCGCCATCCGCCTCCTCGCGGAAAACGGCTGCACCGTGGCCTGGGTGGGGGAGGGCATGGCCCGCTTCTACGCCCAGGGCCTGGGAGACACCCGGAGCGCCGTCCGGCTCTACCGGCAGGCCCGGGCCTGGGCCGAACCGGCCCTGCACCTCCAGGTGGTGATGCGGCTTTACCGCATGCGCTTCCCCGAGCCCCTGCCCGAGGGCCTGACCCTGGAGCAGGTGCGGGGCCTCGAGGGGGTGCGGGTGCGGGAGACGTACGCCCGCTGGAGCCGGGAGACGGGCGTGCCCTGGCACGGCCGGAGCTACGACCGGGGCAACTGGCGGGCGGCGGACCCCGTGAACCGGGCCCTCTCCGCCGGGGCCGCTTACCTCTACGGCCTCGCCCACGCCGCCATCGTCTCCATGGGCTTTAGCCCTGCCCTGGGCTTCATCCACACCGGGAAGCTCCTCTCCTTTGTCTACGACATCGCCGATCTCTACAAGGCGGATTACCTCGTCCCGGCCGCTTTCCGCACCGTGGCGGAGTCCGAGGAGGGGGTGGAGCGTAGGGTGCGCCGGATGCTGCGGGAGGCCATTCAGGAGGGAAGGCTTTTGGAGCGTATGGCCGAGGACCTCCTGGAGCTTTTCCGGGGCTTGGGCCTTCCCGGGGACGAGGACCTGGTGGAAGAGGACCCAACCCGTCCTGGGGGCCTTTGGGACCTCGAGGGGGAGGTGGAGGGCGGGGTGGCCTATGGTGGTGATGATCCTGGAGAAGGTTCCGAAGAGCCTTAGGGGGGACCTCACCCGCTTCCTGGTGGAGGTGGACACCGGGGTCTTCGTGGGTCGGGTTAGCGCCACGGTGCGGGAACTCCTCTGGGAGCGGGCCGTGGAGAAGGCCGAGGGCGGCAGGGTGGCCCTCGCCTACCGTACCAACAACGAGCAGGGCTTCGCCTTGCGGCTTCACGGCTACCCGGATCGCTTCCTGCGGGACTTTGATGGTATAGTGTTGGTGGGCGTTCGGAACGCCGAGGCGGCGCGGAAGGCGGAGAAGTTGTCCAGGCAAGTTGAGAGGTACAAAAAGCGCCTCGCCAAGGCTTCCGAAGGGGATCTTGAAAACCAAAAACCGTAATCATTCCCTAAAAGACACATAACGGGGGGTGAAGCGGCATTTTTGCCGTCCTGGTCAAGTGTAGTCCCCACGCACGTGGGGATGGCCCGGTCTTCTGTAGTTTTGGGGCCCGTGTCTAAGAGTAGTCCCCACGCACGTGGGGATGGCCCGTGGCCTATAATGTGGCTAATGTGGAGGTGGCCGTAGTCCCCACGCACGTGGGGATGGCCCGGTGCGGAACCCTAAGGGCGAATGGCCCTCCAGTAGTCCCCACGCACGTGGGGATGGCCCGGCAGGGATCAGCCGTGTTGATCGTCACTCACAGTAGTCCCCACGCACGTGGGGATGGCCCGAGCTGGAGCCAGGGGAGTATGTGGGGCAGATGTAGTCCCCACGCACGTGGGGATGGCCCGCTCTTCTTGGTCAGGCAGGACCTCGTAGTCAGTAGTCCCCACGCACGTGGGGATGGCCCGTAACCAAGGGCGTGGTCCAGGCTATGGCCGGGGTAGTCCCCACGCACGTGGGGATGGCCCGGGCTACCGGGAGGAGCTAGAAAAACTCCTGAACGTAGTCCCCACGCACGTGGGGATGGCCCGAACCCGAACTCACTGAGGAGGTGCTAGATGGGTAGTCCCCACGCACGTGGGGATGGCCCGGAGACATATATACACACTCGAGCGGCCATATAGTAGTCCCCACGCACGTGGGGATGGCCCGGCCGACTCCAGGATGCAGGCGGCGGCGTTGGCGTAGTCCCCACGCACGTGGGGATGGCCCGGATTACGCCGCCCTGCTCACCTCGCCGAACCTGGTAGTCCCCACGCACGTGGGGATGGCCCGGCAACCCGACAACGCCTGTCGGGAACCCGGGCGTAGTCCCCACGCACGTGGGGATGGCCCGAATAGGGGCCTCCTCCTCAAGGAGGGCCTTGACGTAGTCCCCACGCACGTGGGGATGGCCCGGACGAGTGGGGGCTCCTGGAGTGATGCCTACGGGTAGTCCCCACGCACGTGGGGATGGCCCGATCGGCTTCTGGGCCCGCCAGACGGGCAAATCCGTAGTCCCCACGCACGTGGGGATGGCCCGAGGTAGGCCGTTATGTCTCCAAAACGTCCTCCGTAGTCCCCACGCACGTGGGGATGGCCCGGCCACATATGGACGGGTGGGCACCAGGGCCGCGTAGTCCCCACGCACGTGGGGATGGACCGTTTCGCGGGGTTTTTAGCGGGGTGCGCAGGGGGTAGTCCCCACGCACGTGGGGATGGACCGGAGGGCCAGGGGTGCCCGAGGGGCGAGACCACCCGGCCGTGGTAGCCCTCGCCCTGACCGCCTGGGCTAGGTGGGAGCTGTGGCGGGCCTACCAAGCTTGAGGTAAGATGAGGGCACGATGGCTAAGGGCCTGGTCTTCAAGTCCAAGAAGGCGGCGGAAGTCTTCAGGATCGTCCAGTCTATGCCTCCCCTTACGGATGAGGATGCCAGGAAGATGGTGGAGGCCATAGAGCGAGTAACCGGACGCCGCCACCCTTTGCGCAAGGTTAGGCGCAAGAATGAGGCCGCCGAAGCGCCTTCTTCTTGACACCAACTTCTTCATTGCCCTCCGGCGCGGCGAGCCGGAGGCTTATCGTTTTCTTGCTAGGCTAAGCGAGGAGCAACTGGTAACTTCGGCCATCGTTCAGGTTGAGTACGCCACCGGAGAGTTTGTTGTTGACCCAAGGCGGGAAAGAAGTGTGGAGGCCATGTTCGCGCGGTTTGCCGTCTTGCCCTTTGAGGGCAAGGTGGCTAGGAAGGCCATGCGGGAAGCGGCGAAGCTGAACCTGCCGAAGCTTCCCAACCCCCACAAGAAGCTGTTTGACCTAATGATTGCGACGACCGCTTGGGCGCACAACCGCACGTTGCTTACCGAAAACATCGGCGACTTCGCCGCCTTCGCCTGGGTAAAGGTAGCAAACTGGCGGGACTATGGGCGGTAGATAGGCCCGCCGGCTCCTCATCGTGGGCAAGTCGGGGTCGGGGAAGGGCGCCATGGCCTGGGAGGTCATCTGGCGTGGGCCCCACGCGCGTGGGGTGAGCGCTGGAAGTTTTGAGGGGCGCAAGTCCTCCATCTTCGCGAAAGGTACATTTCGCGCATGTATAATGCCCCCATGGCTGGGCCGACCACCCAGGGTGTTATCTGGAAAACCATCGGCGTTAAAAAGCCCGAGAAGGCCCTTCTGCCCCTGGCCCCTTATGCCGAATACCTTCTTTTGGAGCGGGGCTACTCGCCCCGGGGGGTGCGCCGCTACCTCCAGGACCTGGTCCTCTGGTTCCGCTTCCTCGAGGCCCGCGCCCTCCCGCCAGGCCCCGAGGCGGTGCGGGCCATCCTCCTGGAGGAGCGCTGGGCCCCCAGGCGGGTCCAGGGCTTCCTGGCGGCCCTGAGGAGCTACTACCGCTACCTGGCCCAGGTGCGGGGCGAGGCCGTGGCGGACCCTACCGAGGGCATTGGGCGGCCCAAGGCCGGAAGGCGGCTTCCCCTGCACCCGGCCCCCGAGGAGCTCTTGCGCTTCCTCGAGGCCCTGGCCCAGGAAAAGGAGGCCCGGCTCCTCACCGCCCTTGCCCGCTTCCTCTACGGCACGGGCCTCCGCATCTCCGAGGCCCTTTCCCTGAAGGGCAAGAACATCGTCCAGGAAGGCGGGCGCCCCGTGGCCGTGCGGGTGGTGGGTAAGGGCAACAAGGAACGGCTGGTACCCCTTTCCCGGACCGCTCAGAGCGCGCTCTTGGAGCTGGGCCCACCCCAGGGAAATGTGAATGTATTCACTTTTGCCCAGGGGCGGTGCCGGGGCCGGGTGCCCTCGGCCCGGTACGTGGAGGCCAAGTTCCGTGAAGCCGCCCTTAGGGCGGGCCTAGACCCCAGGCGCTTCACCCCCCACAAGCTCCGCCACGCCTACGCCACGCTCCTGGTGGAAAGGGGCGTCCAGCTGGACGCCGTCAAGGACCTCCTGGGCCACGAGTCTATCGCCACCACCCAGATCTACCTCCACGCCTCCCGGGAAAGGCTTAAGGAGGCGGCCTCCCGGCTCCCCGACCTTTAGTGCTACCATAGGGCTATGGCCGATGCCCCGGCGCGGGAAGAAGGCGCCTTCTGCCCCGTCTACGCCGCCCTCAACCTCCTGCAGGAGAAGTGGACCCTGCACATCATCCGGGCCCTTCTCGAGGGCCCCAAGGGGTTCAACGAGCTCTCCCGAGCCATCGGCGGGGTGAACCCGGCCACGCTCTCCCAGCGCCTGGACCACCTGGTGCGGCTGGGGCTCGTGGAGAAGACCGTGGAGTCCTACATGCCCCCCCGCACCCGCTACCGCCTCACCCCCTCGGGCGAGGAGCTGGAGGCGGTCATCCAGGCCGTGGACCGCTGGGCCCGCAAGCACCTGAAGGCCCCGGTGTCCTGAGGAGTTGCAAACGTTCAGTCCAGGCCCCCGGCCAGGTACTGCAAGTAGTTGCTGAGGCCCATCTGGTCCAGAAGCTCCCGCTGGGTCTCCAGCCAGTCCACGTGGGCCTCCTCGTCCTCGAGGATGGCCGCCACCATATCCCGGGTGCCGTTGTCCCCCAGGCTCTGGGCCAGGTTCATGGTCTCGTTGTAGCCCTTCACCGCCTGCAGTTCCCCCTCGTAGTCCTTGAAGAGGATCTCCTGCACGTTCTTCCCGATCTTGATCTCCCCGATGCGGCTCACCTCGGGAAAGCCCTCCAGGAAGAGGATCCTTTCAATGTGCTTCTCGGCGTGGCGCATCTCGGTGATGGCGTGGGCCTTCAGGTGCTTGGCCAGGGCCTTGAAGCCCCAGTTCTCCGCCATCTCGGCGTGGACCATGTACTGCAAAATGGCGGCCAGCTCCTCGGAAAGCCGCTCCTGCAAGCTCTGGATCACCTCGGGGTGCCCTTTCATGGTGGACCTCCTCCCCCATCCTACCCCTTAGGCCGGGGCCGCGCCGATGGTCCGCCCCCCGTCCACGAAGAGGACCTGGCCGGTGATGAAGCTGGACTCGTCGGAAACCAGAAAGAGCGCGGCGTAGGCCACCTCCAGAGGCTTCCCGGTCCGGCCCAGGGGCGTGGCGGCGATGGCCTTTTCCCGCACCTTCTCCGGCACCTTCTCCGTCATCCGGGTCTCAATGAAGCCGGGGGCCAGGGCGTTCACCCGGATGCCGTAGCGCCCCAGTTCCAGGGCCAGCGTGCGGGTGAGCCCCACGACCCCCGCCTTGGAGGCGCTGTAGTTGGCCTGCCCCAGGTTGCCCAGGTAGACCCGGCTCGCGGTGAGGACGATGCTCCCCGGGTTCCTCTCCCGCATGGCCTCGCTGGCGGCCTTGGCCACCAGGAAGCTTCCGGTGAGGTTCACCTTGAGCACCAGCTCCCAGTCCTCCAGGGGCATCTTCCAGTGGAAGTTGTCCCGGGTGATGCCGGCGTAGTGGACCACGCCGTCCAGGCGGCCTAAAGCCTTCAGGGCCTCGGCGAAGCCCCGCTCTACGGAGGCGGGGTCCGCCACGTCCATGGCCACGGGGATGGCCCCGGTGGCCTGGGAGGCGGCCTCGAGGCCCTCCCGGTCCAGGTCGCAGGCCACAAGCCTCGCCCCCTCCCGGGCGAAGAGCTCCAGGGTGGCCCGGCCGATGCCGTGGGCCGCCCCGGTGATGAGAACGTTCTTCCCCTCCAGCCTGCCCATCAGGCGCCTCCTTCCCTTCTTTTCACCATGGTGACGAACTCCCCCTCCTGCACCACTTCGCCCTTCTGGTTCAGGACCCGCACCTTCTGCACCAGGATGCCCCGGTCGGGCCTCGAGGTCTCCCGCTTCTCCAGAATCTCCGTCTCCCCGTGGACCGTGTCGCCGATGAAGACGGGCTTCAGGAAGCGGTAGTTCCTGATCTCCAGCCAGGCGATGAGGGTCCCCTCAAAATGGCCCGAGCGCTGCCTGAGGCCCGTCAGCATGGAGAGGACCAGGAGGCCGTGGGCGATGCGGGCCCCGAAGGGGGTGGAGCGGGCGAACTCGGCGTCGGTGTGGATGGGGTTAAAGTCCCCGGAGACCCCGGCGAAGTGGACGATGTCGGCCTCGGTGACGGTGCGGGCGGGGGTGGTGAAGCGCTGGCCTACCTGAAAGTCCTCAAAGTATAAGGGCATGGCGCACCTCCTCAAGCAAAGGCCCTGATCCCCGTCAGGTGGGCCCCGATGACCAGCTTCTGGATCTCGCTCGTCCCCTCGTAGAGGGTGAGGATGCGGGCATCCCGATAAAGCCTCGCCACCTCGTACTCCTCAAAGAAGCCGTACCCGCCGTGGACCTGGATGGCCCGGTAGGCCACCCGGTTGGCGGCCTCGGAAGCGAAGAGCTTGGCCATGCTGGCCTCGAGGGTGTACCGTTCCCCGGAGAGCTTCTTGGCCACCGCCTGGTAGGTGAGGAGGCGGCTGGCCTCCAGGTCCAGCTTCATCTCCGCCAGCTTCTCCTGGATGAGCTGGAAGCTGGCGATGGGCCTGCCAAACTGCCGCCTCTCCTTGGCGTAGGCCAAGGAGAGGTCCAGGGCCCTCTGCATGAGGCCCACGGCTCCGGCCGCCAGGGAGATGCGGCCCGTGTCTAGCGTGGACAGGGCGATCTTAAACCCCTCCCCTTCCTGGCCCAGGAGCCGGTCCCTGGGAATCCGCACCCCATCCAGGAAGACCATCCCGGTGTCCGCAGCCCTCAGGCCCAGCTTCCCCTTGAGGGGGGTGGTCCTCACCCCATCCTGGCGCTCCACGAGAAAGGCGCTGATGCCCTTGCTGCCTTGGTCAGGGTCCGTCTTGGCGAAGACGATGAAGACCTCGGCCACGTTGGCGTGGGAGATGAAGGTCTTCTGGCCCTCGAGGACGTAAAAATCCCCGTCGCGGTAGGCCCTGGTCTTTAGGCTCCCGGCGTCCGAGCCGGCTTCCGGCTCGGTGAGGGCGTAAGCCCCCAGGACCTCGCCCCGGGCCAGCCTGGGCACATAGCGCTCTTTCTGCGCCTCGGTGCCATAGGCCAGGAGAGGGGTGAGAACCAGGCTCTGCTGCACGGAGAGGACAGAGCGCAAGGAGGCGTACCCCCCCATCTCCTCCAGGAGGGCGATGTAGGCCCAGAAGTCCAGCCCCGCCCCACCCAACTCCTCGGGGACGAAGACCCCAAGGAAGCCGAGCCTCGCCATCCCCTCCACAAGGGGCCAGGGAAAGGCCTCCTCCTCTTCGTAGGCCCTAAGCGCCCCGCCCTGCTCGGAAAGAAACCTCCGGGCAAGCTCCCGGATCTCCTTGTGCTCAGGCACCTTCACGCTCCAACCCCCTTAGGATCAGGTCGTAGTAGCCCCGGGCCACCTCCTCGGCCCGCATGGGGCCGCCAGGCCGGAACCAGCGGATCATCCAGTTAAGCATGGAGAGGACTGCCCGCCCCGCCAGGGCCACGTCCACCGGGCGAAAGACCCCCGCCTCTATCCCCCGCCTCAGGATGGTACGGAGGTTGGCCTCGTGCCGGTCGCGCAGGACCACGGTCTTCTCCCGTTTCTCGGGGGAAAGGCTTTTGATGCCCTGGAGCATGGTGACGAAAAAGGCGTGGTTTTCCTCAAAAAAGCGGGCGTGCCCCTCCATGAAGTGCAGGAGGGCCAGGGAGGGATGGGGCTCGCTCAGGGCCTTCTCCCCTTCCCGGATGAGGCCCTCGAGGGCCAGGAGGCTGATCTCGTAGAGCACCTCCTCCTTGCTGCGGAAGTGGTGGTAGAGGGCCGCTTTGGAGAGCCCGGTGGCCTGGGCGATGTCCTGAACGCTGGTGGTCTCGTAGCCCTTCTCGGTGAAGAGTTTGGCGGCTTCCTCCAGGATGCGGGTGCGGGTGGTGGCGATCATAGTCTACCGACCGGTTGGTAAAGGTACTCTACCCTGGCTGGGGGAGGTTGTCAAGCCTCAGGGTGATCTATTTGTGTTAAGTATCACGATTTTATCGGCTTGTGACACCATTCCCCCCTTCAACCTACCACGCCACCTCTAACCCAAGACCAAAGGCCTCCCGGAAAAGCCCCTCCTGCTTGCTGGCCTCCACAACCTCCACCCAGGGCTCCTCCGAGGCCTCCAGAAGAAGCCGGACCTGCTCACCCAAAGCCACCCGCACCCCTCGGACCCGCCCCGAGCGCGTCCTTTCCAGCATCTCCGCCAGGCGCAAGAGGGCGGAGAGCCGAAGAAGGAGCCTGGCGTCTCCCCTATTCAGGAGGCTCCTGAAGGCCCCGGGCTCCGGCTTTCCCCGCCGGTGGTAGCGCACCAGAAGGGCCAGCAGGGCCTGCTCCCGGTGGCTCATGGTGAAAAGCGGCGTGGAGAGCACCAGATAGGCCCCGTGCTTGTGGTGCTCGTGGTAGCCGATGTGCATGCCGATGTCGTGCAGGTGGGCGGCCTCCAGAAGAAGCCGCTTCTCCCCTTCCCCGTAGCCGTGGAGGGGGGCGAGGCCCTGGAATAGCTCCAGGGCCAACGCCTTCACCCGCTCCCGGTGGGCCTCGTTGAAGGGGTAGTGCCGGAACAGGTTCTCCACGGCGAAGGCCCGGGGGTCGGGCAGGAGGTGGGGCTCGGGGAGGAGGCGGGTGAAGAGGGCCCCTTCGCGGATCCCCACCCCGCTCACATAGACCCCTGGGGCGCCCGCCTCCTTGAGGAGGAGGCGCAGGAAGAGGAGGCTCGCCGGCAGGGTCCTGGCCCGGTCGGCCTGGACCCCGGGAAGCGAGGCCCGGGCCTTGAGGGAAAGGGAAAGGAGGTCCTCGGCCAGGTCCTCCAGATCGCCCCTGGGCAGGTAGTAGCCGTGGAGGAGGTCCAGGGGGTAGCCCTTCCGCTTCTGGTGGAGCCTGGCGATGGCCCGCAGGTTCCCCCCAAGGGCCACCAGGGGAAGCCCCCTGGGGAGGGGAAGGCCCTGGAGGTGCCGGGCCACCTCCTTTTCCAGGGCCTTGACCTCGGCCTTCTTGGGGGGGTCCGAGCGGAGGTAGGCCTCCGTGAGGCGGAGGGCCCCCAGGGGCAGGGCCCTACCGAAGGCGAAGCGGCGCCCCTCCATCAGGGAGACCTGGGCGCTCCCACCCCCCTGGTCCACCACCAAGGCCGCCTGGAAGGGGAGGGCGTTGGCCACCGCCAGCACCCCGAGCCTGGCCTCCTCCTCGCCGGGGAGGAGCTTGGCCTGGAGGCCCAGGCGCCTGGCCTCCTCGAGGACCACCCCCCCGTTGGCGGCGTCCCGCACGGCGCTGGTGGCCAGGGTCAGGACCTCGTCGGGCTTCAGGGCCTCGAGGAAGCTGGCGAAGGCCTTAAGGGCCTTCCTCCCCCGCTCCAGGGCCTCGGGGGCGAGGCTCCCCCGGCTCAGGCCCTCCCCCAGGGCCACGGGCTCCCTGAGCTCGTCCAGAAGCTGGAAGTACCGACCGGGCTCGTAGGCGTAGAGGACCAGGCGGAAGGTGCCCGAGCCCAGGTCCAGGACCGCTAGGCTTCTCCTTTTGACCGCTATCTGACCTTGCTCTGGCGTAATCTGTAGCACATGCGCCTCCTCCCCGAAGAGAGCTGGCTTCAGTTTAACCGCCGGGTCCTCCGCCAAAGCGAGAGGCCCGACTTCCCCCTCCTGGAGAGGATGCGCTTTTTGGCCATCTGGAACCGGAACCTGGACGAGTTCTTCGCCGCCCGCATCGCCAAGCCCTTCCTGAAGCATAGGGGAAGCGAGGCCCACCTAAGGCTCCTGAAGGAGGCCGAGGACCAGGCCCGTTTGGCCGAAGGGCGCTACCGGGCCCTCTTAGCCGAGGCCGCCCCCCACTTAAAGATCCTGGAGCCCGAGGAGCTGGACGACCTGGACTGGCTTTACTTCCGGGTCTTTTTGGCGGAGGTGGTGGTCCCCAAGACCGACCTCATCGCCTGGGAGGCGGCCAAGGAAGCCAGCCACGGGGCCCTTTACTTCGCCTCCGAGGACCACCTGGTCCGCCTCCCCCAGGACCTGCCCCGGCTTCTCAAGGTACCGGGCCGGGAGGGGACCTACGTGCGCCTGGGGGCCCTCATGCGGGCCAGGAGCGACCTCTTTTTGCCCCGGGAAAGCCCCCTTTACGAGTTTCGCGTCCTCAGGCTTCTGGAAAGCGAGCGGGCCCGGGCCGACTGGGACGAGCTGGCCCAGGCCCTCGAGGGCCGCCAGGAGGGGCTTTCCACCCTTCTGGTGGCGGAAAGGGGATTCCCAAAGGGCTGGCTTGAGGGCCTCCAGGAGGCTTTGGGCCTCCTGCCCGAGGAGGTGATCCTCCTCTCGCCCCCTTTGAACCTGACCTTGGTGGAGACCCTGGTGGCCGAAGGCCCCTCTAGGTGGCGCTTTCCCCCCTTGGAGCCCAAGCGGCCCCGGGCCTTCATGAAAAACCCCCTGAAGCGGCTTCAGGAAAAAGACCTGGTCCTCTACCACCCCTTTGAGGACTACGCCGCCCTTGAGCGCTTCGCCGAGGCCGCTTTAAGCGAGGAGGTGGAGGAGGTCTACGCCACCCTCTACCGCATCGGCGAGGCCAACCCCCTGGCCGAGGCCCTGATCCAGGCCGCCAGGGCGGGCAAGCGGGTCCACGTCCTCCTGGAGCCCCGGGCCCGCTTTGACGAGCTATTGAACCTCTCCTGGTACCTGCGCTTCCTCCGGGCCGGGGTGGCGGTCCTCCCCCTTTCGGAGAGGAAGGTCCACGCCAAGGCCCTCCTCCTCCTCACCCAAAAGGGGGGCTACGCCCACCTGGGCACCGGCAACTACAACCCGCAAAACGGCCGCCAGTACACGGACTTCTCCCTCTTCACCGCCAGGAAGGAGGTGGTCATGGAGGTGGCCGAGTTCTTCCGGGCCCTCCAGGAGGGGCGGACCCCTAGGCTTAACCTCCTCAAGACGGGCGAGGCCATCCAGGAGCTTCTTCTGGAGCACATCCGGGCCGAAAGCCACCCCAAGGGCCGGATCCTCCTCAAGTGCAACCACCTCACCGACCCGGCCCTCCTCGAGGCCCTGGCCCGGGCCGCCGACAAGGGGGCCCGGGTGGACCTCATCGTGCGGAGCACCCTCACCCTCCTCCACCCCCGCTTCCGGGCCCGGAGCCTGGTGGGGCGCTTTCTGGAGCACGCCCGGGTGGCCGCCTTCTACCAGGGGGGCCGCTGGGCCCTCTACCTGACCAGCGCCGACCTCATGCCCAGGAACTTCCAGAACCGGTTTGAGCTCCTCTTCCCCGTCCTAGACAAGGAGGGAAAGGCTAAGGTCCTCGAGGTCCTCAAGCGCCAGCTCAAGGACGACCGCAACGCCTTCCTCCTAAGCCCCAAAGGGGAGACCCCCCTTTGGGGCGGCCGACACGACGCTCAGCGGATCCTGGCCTGGTAGCATACCTCCCCATAGGCCCCAGGCCCTAGCGTCCCCAAGGCCACCCGCACCACGCCCCCCACCACCTCGCCCTGGTCGCTGTCCTGTGCCGCCGTCAGGTAGGTGGTGGTGCCAAAGGTCAGCTTGATGTCCTGCGAGGAGCCGTAAGACAACAGGTCCGTGAAGAAGGGTATGGGGTCCGTCAGCACAAAGCCCGTCACCGCCGCCGTCCCCAGGTTCCGGAAGGCGATGCAGTACTCCAGCACCTCCCCAGGCTTGCCCGAAGCCGAGGCGCCAAAGGCCGTCCCCTGGGTCACGTTCCGCACCCGCTTCTCCAGCCGCACCTGCCCCGTGGACACTGTGGTGGTGTCCGTCAGGCCACGGGCCTCCACCACCCCAGGGTTGTTGGCGTAGCTGAGGGCCCCACTCAAGAGGGCGATGTCCAGGCTCCCGTCGGGCTCCCCGGCGGGCACCAGGACCCGAACCTCCAGGCCGCAGGCCTTCAGGCTCCCGTCCGCCTCCCGGGGCCAGGTGGCGTCCACGGTGAAGGTGAGGGGAAGCCCCTGGAAGCCCTCCCCAGGGTCGTCAAAGTCCCCGTCGCAGTTCACGTCCCGGCGCACCTGGTAGGCGAACCGGGGGGCGTTGGCCAGGCTCAGGGTGTAGCTCCCCAGGGTCCCGGGCTTGATGAAGTGGGCGTAGGTTATGGCCCCGGGAGAGCCCGTCTGCCCGGAGGCGTCCGGGTAAAGCCGGCTCTCCCGCACCACGCCAAAGTTCCGCACCACCACGCCAGAAAGCGCCGAGGGGTCCAAGTTCACCGTGGCCCCGCTGGAGTTTGGCGCAGTGGCCTCCGCCCAGGAGGCTACCTGGTAAGCTGTGGTCCCGTCGTTCCAGCCCGTGGCCGGGCGGGCCGGATGGGAGAGGGTCACGCTCCCGAAGCTATAGGGGATGTAAAGCCGGTAGAAGCCCAGGCCGTCCGTGGTGGCCGTCCGGCTGTTGGTGCCGTCCGTGGCCGTCACCACCACCCCGGGCACCCCCCGCTCCCCGCCGTCCTGCCAGGCGTTGTTGGCGTCGCCGCCCCCCTCCCCGTCGTCCAGGAAGACCCGCCCCTCCAGGCGGAAGCCCCGGAAGAGGCCGAAGTCCTGCCCGGTCACATCGGCGCTGGTGACGGTCACACCCCGGCTGCCCCCAGCGGGGTTGATGAAGAGCCAGCCCGAGGGCGGCGTGGGGGTGGTGTCGGCGGGGTCGTTGTTATCGTCCAGGACCAGGGTGTAGCTGCCGGGGGCGACCCCGGTGAAGGTGTAGGTCCCGCTCCCAGGGTTTACCGTCTCTACCGCCACCACCGTGCTGCCCTGCACCAGCTTCACGTAGACAGGCACCCCGTCCGACCAGTCCTCCCCGTTCCTCATGCCGTTGGGCTCCCGGTCGTGGTAGACCTGGCCGGAAAGGGTGTAGCCGAAGACCACCTGGAAGTTGGCGCTGAACTCCGAGGTGTTGCCGCCCGTATCAATGGCGATGGCGCTCACGTAATCGCCCGGGCTCAGGCCCGAAAGGGGCACGGTGAAGCTGAAGGCCCCGCTAGAGCTGGCGGTGCCAGACCCCAGGTAAAGGACCCCCTCCCCGTAGCCGAGGCCTCCCAAAAAGTCCCCACTCCCCGCCACCGCCTTGTACACCTCCACGGTCACGTTGGGACAGGCCGTGCCCTCAACGAGGAGGCTACTGCCCACCGCCTGGGCCCGGGTGATCACGGGGAAGTCCAGGCCCACGTTGGGCTCGGAGGTGTTGTTGCAGTTCCCATCGTTGGGGGTAACCCCGTTCCCCACCGTCCCGGCACCGCTGTCCAGGTCTATGGCCAGGCCCCGGTTGTTGCCGAAGTGGTTCTGGGTGATGCGGTTCCGGAGGGGCGTGCCCCCGGTGTTGGAGAGGTGCACCCCCGCCCCGCCCTGGCCGGCGTAGCCCAGGGTGTCCTGGATGATGTTCTTCCGCAGGGTGTTGCCCTGGGCCCCGCCGTGGATCCCCACCCCCGCCGTCCTGGCCCGCAGGATGGTGTTGTTCTCTATGAGGACGTTCCTGGTGCCCGAGTACCAGAGTTCAAGCCCCTTCCCCCGGTCGGTGGCTGCCGCAAGCCCACTTACCTCCCGCACGTCCCGCACCAGGTTCCCCCGGAAGACGGTCGGGGTGGTCCAGGCGGTCCCGCTGTTCCAGAAGGCCACGGTGTCCCCGTCCGCCGCTCCTTCCGTGGAGGTGGAGTTAGGGCCGTTGTAGGCGAACTCGTTCCCCTCAATCTGGCTCCCCTGGGCCGAGGGGCCGTTGAGCAGGATGGCGTAGCCGTTGTAGGCGAAGAAGCTCCCCCGGACGGTGGCCCGCCCCTCGAGGCGCACCCCGTAGCGGCGGTTTTGCTGGGCCCCCACGCTGGTCGGGTCGCTTCCATCGGGAACTGCCCCCACCACCAGCTCCTCCAGGGTGGCCTGGCCCGCGCTGGTGACGAAGATGGCCGCCTGTCCCCCCGTGCTAAAGCCCCGCTGGCCGTAGAGGCTCAGACGCCGGATGGTGGTGTTCTGGGCCTCCACCCGGATGCCCGCCGTGCCGCTGGCGTTGGTCTGGGCGCTAAAGTCCAGGGCCAGCTCGGGCCTGGGGGTCTGGGGCAGGGGAAGGCCGTCCACCCCCACCGTGCCCCCGGTGCCCAAAACGCCCGGGTTGGTGTCCCGCAGGGAAAGGGGGTTCTGGGCATCGTAGGCGGTGCCGTCCAGGGTGGTGTACTGGTCCAGGACGAAGGGCAGGGGGTTGCTGACGCTTAAGGTCCACCAGCTCCCACCTGAGCCTGAGGTATTGGGAGCGTAGGGGCTTGCGGGCACGAAGCGCATGGCGTTGGGGCCTGCAATGGCGTTGGCGTTCTGCAGGAACTGGCGAAGCGAGCCCTGGACGGTGCGGTTGGCGCTGGCGTCGTCGTCGGCGGTGTCCCCGCCCCGCAGGTTGGTCACCACGTTGAAGCTGAAGGCGAAGTCCACGCCGCTCACGTCGCTACCCGAAACCTGGACCCGGGCCAGGTGCTTGGCTCCGGTGTTGGCGGAAGGAGCGGTGTCGGAGGGGTTGAAGCCGTCCGAGGCCCCGGGGTTCGCCCCGCCGTAGCGGGGGCCCAGGTCCAAGGCGGGGGTGGTGGGGTCGTCTCCGTAGGTCTCTTCCGCCCAGACATCCCCCTGGCCGTAGCCGGTGTTGAAGCCAGCGCTGGGGCTCACGGAACGGGAATCCACGGCCACCAGGTAGTAACCGTTCAACACGCTAAAGGTGTAGCTCCCGTCCGAGGCGGTGGTGGTTTCGGCCACGAAGGTGTCGGAGGCGTCTATCTGGCCGTTATTGTTGAGGTCCTGGTAGAGGCGGACCCTAACCCCGGGCCGGGGCACGAAGCCCGAAGGCTGGGCGTTGCCGATGGGGTCCTCGTAGACCTTGCCGCTGATCCTCTGGTAGACCGGGATTTGGACGCTGGCCGAAGCGGTTTTGCTGTAGCCCGTCCCCAGGGTCTGGCTGTTGTAGCTCACATGGGCAGTGTTGGTGATGGTCTGGCCCGCGGCGGAGGGCAGCACCTGTACCCGAAAGCGCACACTAGCCCCCTGAGTGGGCAGAATCAACCCACCGCTGGTGGCGTTGGCCCCGGTACCCAGCCGGAAGCGCACGCAGGGGGCGCCCGAGAACTCGGGGCAGGAGGCGGCGTACTCGGCGATGTCGTCCCCAGCGGCATCGGTAAAGGTGCCGGTGGGGGCTCCGGTGGCGTTGGTGAGTACCCGCAGACTGCCGGGCACGTACTGGGTGTGGGCAGGAATGGGATCGCGCACCACCACGTTGGTTGCGCCGTCTAGGCCGGTGTTGGTGAAGCTAATGGTGTACTCCAGCACGTCCCCCGGCAGGACATCGCCCCCGTTTAGGTCCTGGACGGTCTTGGTGAAGGTGGTGACGAGGTCGGGAAGGTAGAGGTTGACCGCAAAAGTGAGCACCTGGGGGAAATAGACATCCTGAGAAGAAGTGAACCGAAGGTCTACCGAGGTGGTACCGTTAGGTAGGCCATTGTACTGCACCAGGTCGGCATCAAGGGCAAACTGGTTGACGTAGTCTGGGAGTTTGGCGGAGAAGCGGGAACCCAAGCGACTGATGCTGGAGTTGAAAAAGTTATTAGACGGGTTCTGACTGTCGCTCAAACTCTGCCAGGTAGCGCTCCCAGTTGGGCGAATCTGGAATTGGTCTCCTGTAATTCCTGCATCTCCTTCCCAAGCCACGGCTCCTATCCGGGCCTCCACTGGTCCCACCAAAGGCGTCAAAAGTCCCGAAATAGTCTGAGTTACATTATTCCCATTGCTCACAACGGCCAATCCGTGGGCCACCGATAGGCGGCGCAGGGGTTCGGAAGGGTGCTGGTAAACGACCACCAGACTCCAGCCCGCATAAAAACCAAGTCCGTCGTTACCAGTTGCCGCGGTGATCCCGGCTACCCAGTAGTCTCCACTGCCAGCAGACCGGACAATCGCTGTTACATCGGCAAAGGCGGCGTAGGGGCGGGTGGTGCTCGTACCCTGGGTGGTGATGGTCTCGAGCCAGGTAGCGGTTATGGTTTGATAGGCCCCTGCCCCGGGAGGCCGAAGCCTGATTTGGTTCCGGGCGGTGCTGGTGGGATTAGCCCGGGCTCCCCAGTAAAGGCCTGCAAAAACCACGTTGGCCCCGGAAGGTAGGTTTAAGGTGGCCCGCGAAGAGTTGGGGGTGCTGGGGTCACCGTCAAAATCCACAAAAACCATCTGCCGGTCGTTGTTTAGGCTGGTGTCGTTGGTGTTGCAGTTGGGAGGGTTGGAGGGGGTAACGGTGCTGGTTCCGCAGGTCATGAGGGTATTGCCAATGATCACAATGTCGCCGTGGATGTCTTGGTTATACGCAAACTGGAAAGGGCGCACCACTTGGGCTTCAGCCAGTCCCGGCAAAAGCAACAAAAGCGGAATCAGAACTCGCTTCATCGGCTACCTCCGAAGATGTCCAGGCGCAGGTAGAGGCCCCCTCTGGCCTCCGGGGTGAGGAAGAGGGGGGCGCCGGTGAAGGTGTAGCCCAGGGCCAGGCTGGCGTAGTCCCGGAGGCGGTAGGCCCCCTCCACGCTGAAGGCGAGGGCGCTGTAGCCGGTGCCGGGCTGGGCGGCGTAGTGGACCCCGCCCCCCAGGCCGAAGCCCGTGTCTCCCAGGTAGCCCAAAGCCGCCAGGGAGAGCTGGTAGGTGAAGGCCAAGGGGTCCTCCAGGAGGTGGCGGTAGGCCAGGGCCGCCCGCACCTGCAGGCCCGGGGTGAGGAGGTAGGCGGCCTGGACCTCGCCCTTGAGCTCCCCCTCGGGGTAGACCAGGCGGTGGTAGGTGAGGAGGGCGAGCCGGCTTCCCCGGAGGGCGTAGGCCACGCTGAAGCGGCCTTTGAGCTCGGGGAGGAGCTGGAAGGTGGCGTCCAGGCCCAGGGTGCTCTCCCGGTCCAACGCGCCCGTGGCCCCGGCCCGGAGGACGAGCTTCCCCTCGGCGTAGTCCAGGGCCAGGAGGGCGGAGAGGGCCTCCTCCCGGTAGCGGAGGGCGGCGGAGAGGCCAAAGCCCCCGGGGAGGCTCAGCTGGCCGGAGAGGTTCAGGGAAAGCTTGTCGGTGATGGGGAGGGGCACCTCGGCCCCGAAGCGGGCCCGGCCCGCCTCCCCGGCCTCGTTCGGGAGCTCGTAGGAGACGGCCAGGTTGCCGTCCCCTAGCCTCTGCTTAAGGCCGAAGCGGCCCTTCACCCTCTCCCAGTCGGTGGAGAGGAAGGCCTCGGCGGTGAGGGTGTCGGAGAGGGCCTGGCGGGCCTCGAGGGCGGCCCCTTGGTTGGTGAGGGTGGCCAGGACCTCCGTACCCCCTTCCCGATACCCGCCCCGGAGGAGGGCCAGGAAGAGGGCCTGGTCCCAGGCGTAGCCCAGGCCCGCCCCCACCACCAGGGGCTTAAGGTCTATCTCGTAGAGGAGGGCCGTTTGGAAGTCCCTCTGCTCCAAGGAGACCCGGCCGGGGCCCAAGGGGTAGGAGGCCTTGGCCTGGCCGCTCAGGGCCCTGTCCTCCAGGGTGTAGGTGAGGTTGGCCTCCAGGCGGAGGGCCGTGGGGTTCCCCAGGGCGGCCTCGAGGGCGAAGCGGGTCTTGCTCCCCCTCTGCACCGCCAGGCGGGCCCGGTCCGAGCCCTCCTGGTAGCGGGCCTCGGCCCCCCACTCCTCCCCGGAGGGGAGGCGCTGGTAGGCGGCCCCCACGCTGAAGGCCCCCATGCGGTACTCGGCCCCGAAGCCGTAGGCCAGGAAGTCCCGGCCCGCCTCCATGGGCGTGTAGCGCACCTTGAGGCGGACGGAGAGGCCGGACTCGCTCACTGGGTAGAGGGGCCTGGCCAGGGCGATGAGGCCCGTGGGGTAGTCCAGGGTGTAGTCCTTGAGGGGGACCAGCACCCTTTCGGAAGCCCCCTCCACCAGGGTGAGCTTCTCGCTCCCCGGCTTCACCGCCTCGCCCAGGAAGTAGAGGCGGGTGCCGTCGGGGGTGATCTCCACCTCCTTCTCCCCGGAGGCCACGAGGGCGGCGTAGGCCTTGAGGCCGACCTCGCCCCGGGTCTCCAGGTAGGCCCCGGTGGCCCTGGGGGCGGAAACCCCCGGCAGGGAGAGGTTCATCTCCCCGTAGCCCAGGGTGAGGAGGTGGTCGTCGTAGCGGAAGGCCACGGGGTCCTGGGAGGGGAGGATCCTCTGGGCCTCTCCCGCCGAACCCGTGACCGGGAAGCGGTCCGGGGCCTGGGAAGCGGGAAGCCCGGCCGGGTAGCCGATGGCGGCCTGGAGCCGGCCCCGGAGGAAGGGAAGCTCGGCGTAGGCGGCGAGGGTGCCAAAGAACTCGCCCTCCGCCACCCGCCACACCAGCCCGCCCTGGAGGAGCCAGAGGGGCTTGTCCAGACCCCCGGCGAAGAAGCGCTTTTCGGCCTCCAGGGGGGCGAAGCGGGCCCGCACCACCACCTCCCGGGGCACGGGCGTGGGCCTGAGGAGGAGGCGGGCCTCGCCGTCCTTGAGGAGGAGCTGGTAGCCGGGCTCCAGGGGGAAGGCATCGGGGAGGAGGGGCTCGGGGCTGGCCTCGAGGGTGAGGGCCCCGAAGCCCGTGGGCAGGCCGTTTTCGTCCATCACCCGCACCAGGAACTCCAAAGGCGTGCTCCCGTCGGCCTGGAGGCTCAAAGGAAGGACCTCAATGGCCTTGGGCCTGCCCGGGACGAAGACCTCCACCTCGTCGTAGAGGGGCGGGGCCTGAAGCTTCAGGAGGTTCTTGCCGGGCTTCAGCTTCAGGCCGTAGTACTCCACCCGGGTCACGCCCCTCTCCCGGTCCTCGGCCACCAGGCCCACGTTGGCGAAGGGCACCTCTTCCCCGTTCACCAGGAGGCGGGGGGTGAGCCCGGCGGGCACCTCCACCACCGCCCGGGTGACCCCTTCGGGCACCAGGGCGCCGGGGAGCGGGTAGAGGATGGGGGCCTTTCTGGACTCGGGCTCAGGAGAGGCCTTGCGGTAGTCGGCCAGGCTCAGCGTGCCCCGGAAGGCCACCTCCCGGCCGCCGTAGACCAGGGTGAGCTCGGGCTCAGCCAGGGGCGGAAGGGCCTGGGCGTGGCGCACCCGGAAGCTCACCAGGCCCTGGGTCTCCGGCGCCAGGAAGAGGACCTTGTTCTTAAGGAGCCTGGCCTTGATGGGGTTCCCGTTCAGCCGGGCGCTGCCGGGCTCGTACTCCGCCCCTTCGGGGAGGGCGAAGCCCAGGAGCACCTGGCCGGCCTGGGCGTTCACGCCGTAGGGGATTTCAATGGTGGAAAGGCGCTCCGCCTGCAGGAGGGGCAGGACCTGGACCCTGGCCTCGGCGGGGAAGGCGGCCGGGGGGCCCTGGAAGAACAGGGAGGCCTGGTTCCGGTACTGGCCCGGGGCCTTGGGGGTGGCCTTGAACTCCATCACCTTCTCCTCATTGGCAGAGAGGAGAAGGGGCACCTCCTGGGCCTCCATCCCCAAGCCGGGGTCAGGGGACTCCCGCAGGGTAAGGGCCAGGGGACGGGGAAGGGGGTTTTTGACCCGCAGGCGGAAGCGCACCTCGCCGCCCGCAAGAACCCTACTCGCCGAAGCCTCCTTCACCAAAGAAGGCAAGACCCGCTTAAGCCTCGCCTCCTTCACCTGGGTTTCGCCCCCGTAGGTAAGGGTGGCCCGGAAGCGCCCCTCCCCTTCAGGCCCAAACCGCACCCGGGC
Source organism: Thermus aquaticus (assembly GCF_001280255.1). NCBI lineage: Bacteria > Thermotogati > Deinococcota > Deinococci > Thermales > Thermaceae > Thermus > Thermus aquaticus. Next base: position 1,607,914 of record NZ_LHCI01000106.1, read on the forward strand.
CCCGTAGCAGTGGGCCTGGGCATCCCCGGGCCTGAGCTCCCCTTGGAACTGGGTGCGGGAAAGCGCCTCCACCACCTCGGGGGGCTCGTCCCGAAGCGTGTAGGACAGGGGAACCTCAGAGGTGTTCCTCACCCGCAGGCAGACCAAGACCTCCTGCCCGGGCACGTAAGCGCCCAGGTCCGCCTCCCGCTCCAGCTGGGCCCCGGGGGCGAGGCCCACCACCTCGGCCTGGGCCCGGGCGACTTCTTTATCCCCCTGGAGGAGCCGGGCGGTGTTGATGGTGGGCCCGGGGCGGTTCACATGGCCCTTAAGCCTGATCTCCCTGACCTCACCAGAACCCAAGGAGAGCGCCTCCCGATAGGCGAGGTTCAGCTCCGGGGCCACGTCCTCCAGAACCACCTGGCCAGGATCATCCCCCAGGTTCTTCACCAGAAGGAGGAAGTCCACCTTCTCCCCCACCGGAACCCGGGGGCTCAGGGCCCGCTTCTCCAGGGCGAAGGTGGCGGGGCGCCTGACCAAAACCCGCCCTTCCCGCTTGAGGCCGTAGGGAAGAAGGGTCCCCGTTACCCCGTAGGTGCCCCGCTCCTTGGCCAGGAAGGGCACCTCCAGCCGGGCCTCGCCCTTGAGGGGGAGGGTGGCCCGGGTGGGGGCGAGGGCCTCGAGGCCCTCGGGAAGCTCCAGGCTGAGCTCGGCGGGCAGGAGGTCGGGGAAGGGCGTGGTGGCCTTGAGGACCAGGACCCCCCTCTCCCCTTCCCTCAGGGAGGTCTCTATGGGGGAAAGCTCCAGGTTCACCTCTGGGTAGACCCTAAAGACCAGGGTCTTGGACCCGCCGGGCTCCAGGGCCACCTGGGTGGGCCCCTCCACCTGGGCCCCGGGAACCTGGGGAAGCGCCCAGGAGTAGGCCCCGGGGGAAAGCTCCAGGGTGGCCGGGGTGCGGACCTCCCGGTCCGCCACCCTCAAGGGGAGGGCGTAAGGCCGCTCGCTCCCCGGCAGGACCAGGAGGGCCTCGAGGCGGAGCGTGGCCTTCTTCTCCTCGAGCTTGGGCGCGGGCTTCTCCAGCACGTAAACCGCCCGCCCGCCCATGAGGCCAAAGCGCACCCGGTTCCCCTCAAGAAGCTCGCCCCCCTCCACCTGCACCCGCAAAAGCCGGTAGCCCTGGGGCAGGAGGGGCTCCACCACCCTATAGCCCCGCTCCTCCACCAGGCGGCGCTCCATGGGCACGGGGTTCCCCTGGGTGTCCACCGCCCGCACCTCTACGGGCAGGGGGCTGAACTCCTCCATGACCCCGTCCTCCCTCAGGCGCATCCAGGTGGGGAAACCCAAGGCCACGGTGTTGGAGTACTGCTTGGCCGTGGGGGGCACCCGGAAGGAGAGGGTGTAAGCCCCAGGGGAAAGCTCGTAGAAGACCCACTCCCTATCCCCGCTCACGGGCATCCTGGCCCGCCCCTTGGGGCCGTCCAGGTAGGCCTCCAGCTCCTCGGGCCCGTCCCCGTCGTAAAGGCCCAGGCGGAAGCCCGGGGTCTTCACCAAAAGGCGGTAAAGGGGGTAGGGCTCCTTGGCCCGGTAGGCGGTCTGGGGAGAGCGCACCGAAAAGACCGAGAGGCCAGGCGGGGCGTAGGCCTCCACCCCCTTGGGCAGGAAGAGGGCAAAGGCGTTCTTGGCCAGGCCCTCGAGGCGGGCCTCGAGGCGGTACTCCCCGTTCAGGGGCCCCCGGTAGAGGAGGTCGTAGCGGTGGGGCTCGAGGCCGTAGACCTTCTCCGCCAGGACCCGCCCGTCGGCATCCAACAGGCGGAAGGTGGTCTTGACCGGGTTCTTGTCGTAGCGCTCGTCCCCGAGCTCCGGCTTCCCCTTCAGGGCCGAGCGGTAGTCCTCGGGGTCCAGGCCCGGGGAGTAGAGAAAGAGGCGGACCTCCCCCTTGGCCCTCAAGTGGAGGACCACGGTGTCGCTGGCCCAGCCAAGGCCGCTACCCGGGATCACGCCCATAACCCCCCAGTCGGTCCCCGCCGGGGGTGCCCCCAAATCGGGGGGCAGGGCGGGCTGGGCCTGCGCCAAGGCAAGGAGCAGGGTGAGGGCGATGAGCCTCCTCACGGATACCTCCAGCGCACCTCGGGATCGGTGAAGGGCGCCTCAGGGGGGAGCCTGTAGCTCAGGGTCTTCTCCCCTTCCAGCACCTCGGCCTCAAAGACGAAGTCCTCGCCCCCAGGCACGGGGTCGGTCAGGCGGAACTCGGGCAGGGGCTCCGCCGCCTTGAGGGTGAGGACCACCAGCCTGGCCCCTTCCGCCTCCAGCACCCGCTTCTCCACGGTGAGGGGCCCCATGCGCAAGGTGGTGCTTCGGCGCACCTTCACGCTGAGGTCCAGGGCGAGGGGGAAGTCGCTGACCGCCAGGCCGTACACGGGCACCCGGTGGCGGTACCCCTCGCCCAGGGCCTCGGGGTGGGGCCGGGGCGGGAAGGGAGCGGTGGCGGGGTCCAGCATGACCTCGTAGACCCCATAGGGGAGGTCCCGGAAGGCGTAGCGCCCTTCGGCATCGGTGAGCACCTGTAGGCCACCGGGGAGGAGGAGCCTGGCCCTAGGAAGCGGGATGTCCCCGGGGGAGAAGAGGCCGTCCTTGTCCAGGTCCAGGAAGACCCGGCCCAGGAGGAGGCCCTTCTCCTCAAAAACCCCGGGGCGCAGGCGAGCCACCGCCTGAGCCTGGGCCGAGGCGGTGGCAGCCCCGTTAGCCGAGAGGCCAAGGGCCTGGGCCACGTTGCCGATCTGTCCGGCGGGGCCAGGGCGGAGGCGCATCCGATAGCTCAGGCACTCCGTGCCCTGGGCGGGCAGGGTGAAGGGGGCGAAGAGGAGCTTGCCATCCCGCACCTCCACGGGCCAGGGAACGGGGCTCTGGCACCCTTTGGTGGCGCTTCCCTCCACGTAGGCCAGGCGGGGGTCAGGGGTGTCCTCCACCCGGACCTCGAGGGCCGCCCCCGCCGGGTTCGCCACCCGCAGGGTGTAGGTGAGGAGGTCGCCCGGCTGGGCCTCCTTGGGCGTCACCTCCTTTTGGAGGAGGAGCCCAGCGCTCCAGACGGGGTTCTCCACGGGGTTGGAGGGGATGGGGTCCGGAGAGAGGGGCGCGTGGAGCCTAGCCCCGTTGCGAATGCGGGTATCGTCCGGCGTGGAGGGCTTCACCCGCGCCGTCAGGGTGAGGGTCGTGGTTCCCGGGGGAAGGGTGAGGCGCCAGACCACCTTCCCCCCCTCCAGGCGCCCTCCGTGGGAGGCCGACACGAACTCCAGGTGGGGGTCCAGGGGGTCCCGGACCTCCACCTCCATGGGGCCGATGGCGTTCTCCAGGGTGAGGGTGTAGGTGAGGGTGTCCCCGGGCCTCACCGTGCCCGCCGGGTTCACCGCCTTGCGCAGGGTGAGGCTCCCCTGGGGATGGACCCGGGTGATCTCGTCCCAGGTGGCGTTGTCGCCCGCTCCGCCCCGGGCCACCACCCTGGCGGCGAAGGGGGCGGTGAAGCCCCCGTAGCAGACCAGGAAGTCCGCCCTCTCCCCCGGGTTCAGGGGCAGGGGGTTGGCGAGAGGGGTCCCGGAGAGGGTGAGGAAGGCGGCCGTCGCCCCACCGGGAAGCCCCTCCACCCGGAGGGCGTAGGCCTCGGCCACGGACCCGGCGCTCTCCAGGGTGTGGGCGAAGCAGACCCGGGTGCCCTCGAGGGCCTCCTTGGCCTGGCGGTCGTCGGCGCTCCCCTCGCCCCCGGGCAGGGCCCTGGGGTTCCCCTGGGGGCCCAGGTGGTGCTGGTAGAGGGGCAGGACGGTGACCTCCGCCGCCCCTTCCGCCGGGCCCCCCGGCCCCTCCGCCCGGGCCAGGTTGCGCAGGGTCTGGGGAGGCGTTCCCTCGAGGACCCGGGCCTGGAAGGAGAGCTCGGCCATGCCGCCCCGGGCTAGGCCGGAAAGGACCAGGCGGATGGCCCTGGGGCTTGCGGGCTCCAGAGGGGTCCAGGCGCTTCCGTCATAGAACTCCACCCGGCCCACAGGGGCCCTGGCCGAGCCACCCACGTAGACCAGGGGCAGGCCCGAGAGGTCGTCCGTCAGGTAGATGGGGCCCAAAGCCTCCCCGCCCAGGTTGTGGAGGGTGAGGCGGAAGGTGACCGCTTCCCCGGGCCTGGCGGCGGTGGGGGTGGCCTCCTTGAAGACCTGGAGGACGGGCCCCTCCCCCACCCGCACCCGGGCCCAGTTGTCCTCGTCCCGCTTCACCCCCTGGTTGTCGGCGCAGGTGGCCCTGAGGGTGAAGAAGTAGGAGCCGGAGGCGGGGCTAGGAAGCCGGACCTCAACCCCCACCCGCTTCGCCTCCCCGGGAGCCAGGTCCAGGGAGGCCACCGTGGGCTCCCCGGGGTCCGGCTGGCCGTTCTCGTTCACGTCCAAAAAGAGGCGGAGCGCCTCGGGGCGGAAGCCCGCATCTTGGTCCAGATAGTCCAGACCCAGGGTAAAGAGGGCGTTCCCCAGGTTGGCCACCCGGTAGACCAGGTAGGCGAAGCCCCCCGCCGGGGCCTGGGCCTCCTGGCCCGGGCTCGGGATGGTGCCGTCAGGGGTCACGCTGGGCACGCAGAGGGCCTGGACCCGGGTTTCCACCACGTTGCTCAAATACCGCTCCCCTCCCACCCGGGCCTCGGCCTGGTTGCGGATCACGGTGCCCGCCGGGGTCAGGGCCCAGGCGAGGCTGAAGAGGCTCAGGAGGAGGGCGAGGGCGAGTCTCATCGTTTTCTACCCTAAAAAGCGCTTGTGAAAAACCTTTGAAGCCCCCTTTGTGGGGCCCGCCCCGGGGGCTTCCCCGGGGCGGGAACTAGGGCCTACTGCACCTGGACCCTCAGGGTGATGGTGATCTTGGCGCCGGGCGGCATGGTGTCGGCGTTCGTGATGTTGCCGTCTCCGTTCGTGTCCACGCCCACGTAGACCGTACCACCCGTGGGCACGCTGGCAGGCGGCGTGGCGCTCCAGGTGGTGCCGTCGGTGGAGTAGAGGACGGTGTAGCTACCGCTGAAGCCCGTGGCCGTGGCGGAGACGCTCACGAAGGTGGTGTAGGCGGGGATGGGGGCGGAGATCTTGACGTTGGTGAGGTCGCCGGTGCCGATGTTCTCGGCCTCGATGGTGTACTCAATCACGTCGCCGGGGAAGGCGGTGGCGCCGGTGGCATCGCGCACGGCCGGGCCAGTGCCCACGTAGGTCTTGGCGCGCTTGGTCACGCGCAGCTCACCGCCCACGATGGTGGTGGTTTCGGTGGCGGTGTCCTGCGCATCGGGGGTAGTGGCCAGGGGATCGGACGGGTAGGTGACGAAGCAGCGGGCCTGGACGGTGTTCACGTCAGTCCGACCGATGGGCTCGCCAGCGGGTACCAGCACCCGGACGTAGATGGTCTGGGTACCCCCGTTCGCGCCCACAGACACGTTCCCCAAAGCGCTGTACCAGTTGCTCCCGTCCGTAGAGTACTGGTAGGTCCAGCCGTAGCTACCGCCGTTGCCACCCACGTAGCAGTAGAGCGGCGTATTGGAGTTGTTGGTCAGGGTGTGGGTGTACTGGATGGTGCCCGGGCTGGTCACGGTGCCGGAGCGGTCGGGGTCCAGGGTGACCTGGGCCACCAGGTTCACGTCAATCTGGGCATAGACCCAGTCCAGTCCTTCCGAGGTGGACGCCGTGCTCTGAGCGGCGAAGTTGAAGCCTACGGAAACGGGGGCAGCGTTGGCCTTCAGCGTGACCACGGCCAAGTACTTGAAGGTGTCTCCGAAGTTGACCAGACCCGTGTTGGAGATGGGCGCACCATCGGGGATACCGTCGTCGTTGGCGTCCGCATAGAAGAGGACGCTATCCACCTGCCCGAAGTTCAGAACTGGCTGCACCAGAAGCAGGTAGTTGTCCGCCTGGTTGTTGGGGTTGCGGTTTTCTACACGCAGGCGGTAGGTCACCGAAGTCCCTGGGTTGGCGGTGGTAGTGGGGATTGAGGGGCGGGTCGTGCTGGTGTCATCAGAGGTGTGCTGCAGACCATCCGGAGTCTTGCCCACTTGGTAGGGAGCCGTCAGACCACCGTAGAGGTCAAAGCGGAACCCATCGGCCACGGCGCTTACCACATCCGTGGTGGTGTCGCTCTTGGAGGGGTCACCCACGCTGGTGGCCGTAATGGTGATGGTAGTGGCAGTGCTAGAGGTGTAGGTGGCGGGAACCTGGCACTTGAGGGCGAAGTTGAAGTCGCTATTCGCGGCCACGGGGCCCACGGGGCCGCTGATGGGCGTGGTGAGGTCATCGGCTACCAGGCTGCAGGCCCAGCCAGCGGGTGCGCCGCTAAAGCTCAGGGTGAAGCTATCGGCAGTGTTGCCGGTGTTCTTAAGGGTGTGGCGGAAGATGACGGTGGTGCCGCTGTTGACGGAGGCGATGGTCTGCTGGTCACCGGAGCGGTTCACCGTGTAGCCACCCACGGTGTAGGTACCGGTAGCGCTCCCCTGAGGGAAGCCAAACGGCCCCACGGCCACGTTGTAGGCGGCCGCCACGGTGTTGGTGGTGGTGTTGGTGGTAACGGTCTCGCCGGGGTCGTTGGCATTCCCGTTGCCGTTGGCGTCAAAGGTCACGGTGGCGGTGTTGGCATAGCCCGTTCCGGCGGGCGCAGAAGAGGGCACCGTGGCCTGGAAGGAGAAGGTGTACCCGGCGCCCACGGGGAAGAAGGCCCCCGTGCCCTCAATGAGCATGCCCACCTTCTTGTTGCCACCGCCCACGATGCTCAGACCGGTGGTGGAAGTCAACGTGGTCCAGGCCGTGCCATCGTAGTAGATGAAGCGAACGGTACCAGCGCCGGCGGAGCCGGAAACCTGGGTAACGGTGAGCCCAGTAGGAATGATGTCCTCAATCAGGATGCCGTTCCTGGGCGTGCCGTCCACGGTGACGGGGTAGCCGTAAGCGGGGCTACCACCGACGTTAGCACCGGAGATGGTGTAGGTGATGGTGCCGCCAGGGGCCACGGGGCCAGTGGGCGAAGCGCTCTTGAAGGCCGTGAGGGCGGCCTGGGCGGTGGCCAGGGCCCGGGCCCAGTTGTTGTTGTCGGTGACGCTGGGGCTGCCCGCTGAGGTGCCTACCAGGTTCAGGTTCCCGTAATGGCCGCTGGTGGCGCCTGCGGGAATGGTGGCCCTCACGATGACGCAGGCCTGCTGGCCCATGCCCAGGGTCACGCTGGTGATGGGCGTGGTCTCCCCGGGGTCCAGGTTGCCGTTGCAGTTGGCATCCAGGTAGATGGTGGGGCTCAGGAGGTCAAAGTTGTCAGAGGTGCCCTGGACCGTGTTCAGGTTGATAGTGTCGGTGCCGTTACCGGTGTTGGTGACCAAGTAGTTAAAGATCACCTGGCCACCGGGAAGGGCAGTCCTGATCTGTCCGGGAGCGCTTTCGGTGCCGTTTGGGGTTATGGTGAAGTCGTAGACCTGCTGCACCACCGTAACCACCAGGTTGGACGTGGTGGTGCGGGGCTGGCCTGCCGAGTCAATGTAGCTGGCGGAAGCCTGGTTCTGGATCTGCGTCCCCGCTGGGGTCATGGCCAAAGCCGTGCCCAGGACCAAAAGGGCTAGGCCGAACCCCAGGAGGACTGCCTTCAAGAAGCTCTTAGCGTTTCCTTGCATCTGCTACCTCCTTTCCTAAGAGGCTGTCGTAAAAGTCCTCCAGGGGCAGTTACGCGGCCCTGGCTAGCCGCTTCACCAACAATCGTAGCATGCCCAGATAGACCCAGGCCTCGCTTACCCGAGGGTTCTCCTCATAGTCCTTGGCAAGACGCCGGTTCCGCCCCAGCCAGGCAAAGGTCCTCTCCACCACCCACCTCTTAGGTAAAGGCTTGAACCCACGCTCCCGCGGAATCTCCGGCACCTCCGCCCCCTCCCGCACCCAGACCCCCCGTACCCCCGCGTAGGGACGGGCCACCACCTCCAGCTCCAAACCCAGGGAAGAAGCCGTCTCCTTGAGGCCCCGGTACCCCCAGTCCACGAAAAGCTTCCGCACCCGTGGCCACAAGGAGAGGCCCATCCCCGCCAGCAAGGCCCGCCCACCCCACTTGTCATGCTCATTGGCCGGGTGGACAAAGACCTTCAGGAGGCGGCCCCCCGTGTCCGTTAGGATCTGGCGCTTTCTCCCTTTGACCTTTTTCGCCCCATCGTTTCCCCGGGGCCCCCTTTTTCCGTCGTTTTCACCGACTGACTGTCCATGACCAGGGCGCTGGGGGAAGCGGGTCTCCCTTCTCGCTCCCGGTCCCGGCGGACCAGGGCTTGCACCGCTTTCTCCCACACCCCCTCCTTCTGCCACCGGCGAAAGTAGTGGTAGACGGTGGACCAGTGGGGCAGGTCATGGGGCATGGCTCGCCAGGGGATGCCGTTCTTCAGGACGTAAAGGATGGCGTTCATGATCTCTCTTCTGGACACCTTGGCGGGCCGGCCGCCGGGCTTGGGGGCGGGGATGAGGGGCTCCAGGAGGGCCCACTCCTCGTCGGTTAGGTCGCTGGGGTAACATCGTCTAAGAGGCACCCTTCAAGGATACCACCCTTTTACGACAGCCTCTAACATCCACCTATTTGACCATGGTCCGCAGGCGGACCTCCACCTTTTGGCCGGGTCTCAGCTCCGGCAGTACCCAACGGGCGTGCGTGTACTCCTTGGGGTCCACTTCCACCTCCTTTTCCACCTCCTTTCCGTTTTCCACCACCCGGACCCGCTTCTTCAGGGGTGGCAGACCGAAGGTCTTGCTCCCGTCAAAGCTGAACTCCGGGCGGATGGTGGCGTTACCTAGCCGCAAGGGGGCCGCCGTCCCATCCAGGTAGAAGGTCTCCTTGGGGATGGGGATAACCAGGGCCACCTGGCGCAAGGTCTCCTTACCCCGGTTCTCCGCCACCAGGCGCCACTCCAGGGTGTCTCCAGGGGCTACCGCCAGGGCCTCCTCCAAGACTTCCTTGCCCTCCTTGACCACCACCTTCTGGGCCTTTAGGTCCAGGAGGAGGGTTTGGGCCAGAGCCAAACCCAGGGCCAGGAGGAAGGCCAGAAAGACGGTCAGCGGTTTGCGGTTTCTCAAGGTTCCCACCTCCCGCACACATCGTAGGGGTAGGGCTGTGAAAACCGCGTGAAAGCGCTTTTGACCAGGCCCTCCTCCCCCAGTCACGCGAAGAAGGGGAACCGGCTGGTTCCCCTTCTGCAACAGAAAGGCTCAGTAGGGCAAGGGCCAGGTGCGGAAGTAGTTGCGCACCCGTCCCCAAAGCCCCACCAAACCCAGGGGCTCGAGGATCAAGAAGGCCAGGATCAGGAGACCAAAGAGCACGTTGCGCCAGGCCGCCAGGGCGGCGGCGTACTGGGGCCCTAGGGCGCCCACGTAGCTATTGAGGACCTCGGGAATGAGGAGCACAAAAAAGGCCCCCAAGATGGCCCCCAGAACCGTGCCCGCCCCGCCCACGATGACCATGGCTAGGTACTGGATGCTCACGGAAAGGGGGAAGTACTCCGGGGTCACCGCCTTGTAGAGCTGGGCCAGAAGCCCCCCGGCCACCCCGGCGTAGAAGGCGGAGAGGGCGAAGGCGAAGAGCTTCACCCGCGTCAGGTTCACCCCAGCCACCCGGGCGGAGAGGTCGTTGTCCCGCACCGCCATGAAGGCCCGCCCGGTTCGGGTCATGAGTAGGCGCTTGCCGTAAAAGAAAAGGGGTAGAAGGAAGAGGAGGACCAGGTACCAGAGCCTTTCCGGGGAGTCCAAGGGGATGCCGAAGAGTTCCGCCGGGGGCAGGGTACGACCCCGAATCCCCCCGGTGACCGCTTCCCAGTTCTTGAACACATAGTCCGCCAAGAACTGGAAGGCCAAGGTGGCGATGGCCAGGTACACCCCCTTGATGCGGAGCGCCGGAAGGCCGAGGAGGAGGCCCAGGAGGGCGGCTATCCCCCCGCCGAGGAGGATGCCCAGGGGGGCCAGGGGCCCCGCCAGGTGGCTGGCGGCGTAGGCCCCCACCCCCATGAAGGCGGCGTGCCCCAAGGAGATCTGGCCCGCCCCGCCCACCAGAAGGTGAAGCCCCAGGGCGGAAAGGGCCCCGATGGCCACCAGGGTGGCCACGTACATGGGGTAGGGGCCCAGGAGAAAGGGCAGGAAGAGGAGGAGAAGGAGGAGGGCAAAGAGGCCAAGCCGCCCCAGGGGAGTGCTGGCGTAGGCCTCGTCCTCCCGGTAGGTCTCCCGGACCGTCCGGGCGTAGCGGCGGCTGAAGGCGTCGGTGAGGCGCTTGGAGAGGGCGTACACCTTAGACCTCCTGGACCTCGAGGACCGCCTCCAGCCTTCCCTCCCCCTCCAGGTAGCGTATGGGAAGGGTAACCTCCACCCGCCCCCCTTCGCCGTAGAGGGCCTGGATGGCGGCGGCGTAGCGGGCCTCCACCACCTGGCGGCGGACCTTGCGGGTGCGGGTAACCTCCTCGTCGTCGGGGTGGAGTTCCTTGGGCAGGATGGCGAAGCGGCGGATCCTGAGCTTTTCGGGCAGGGTCTGGTTCACCATGCGAATCTCCTCGGCGATGAGGGCCCGGACCTCGGGGCGCTCCGTGAGGGAGAGGTAGGTGGTGAAGGGGATGCCCCGCTTGCGGGCCCAGTTCTGCACGTTCTCTGGGTCCAGCTCCACGAGGGCGGTGACGAAGGGCCTGCCGTGGCCCAGAACCACGGCCTCGCGGATGTAGGGGGAGTACTTGAGCCGGTTTTCCAGGAACTGCGGGGCGAAGCGGGTGCCGTCCAAAAGGGCCCCTACCTCCTTCACCCGGCCCAGGATGACCAGGTGCCCCCGTTCGTCAAAGAAGCCCGCGTCCCCGGTGCGGAAGAAGCCGTCCTGGGTGAAGCTCTCCCGGGTGGCCGCCTCCTGCCGGAAGTAGCCCTGGAAGACCTGGGGGCCCCGGACCTGGATCTCCCCCTCCTCGCTGAGGCGCACCTCGGTGCCGGGGAGGGGCGGGCCCACGGTCTCGGGAGGGGCGTCCCCGGTGGTGTGGGCGGTGGTGGCGGCGGCGGTCTCCGACTGGCCGTAGACCTGGCGGATGTCCAGCCCCAGGGCGCGGAAGAAGGTGAAGACCTCGGGGCCTAAAGGGGCCCCCCCGGTCACGGCGATGCGGCAAGCGGCGAGGCCCAGCCTCGCCCTGAGGGGCCTGGCGATCAGGGGGTAGAAGAGGGCCCGCTTGAGGTCCAGCCAAAGGCCCACCTTCTCGCCGCGGAACTCCCGGTTAGCCCCTTCCAGGAGGGCCCCCATGCCCACCCGGTAGAAGAAGGCCTTGAGGAAGTCCGCATCGGCCATCCGGCTTTGGATGAGGCTCGCCATGTCCTCCCAGAGCCTGGGCGGGGCCAGGAAGAAGTCGGGTTGCACCTCCTTGAGGTCCTCCCTCAGGGTGGTGGGGTCCTCGGGGAAGTGGACGGTGGAGCCCTCCACCAGGCTCTGGACCACGGTGAGCATCTGCTCCCCGATCCAGGGGAGGGGCAGGTAGCTGAATACCCAGGCCCCCTTCTGGAACCCCAGGGCCTGGGCTAAAGCCCTGTGCCCGGCCAGGAGGTTGGCGTGGGAGAGCATGGCCAGCTTGCTCCGCCCCGTAGTCCCCGAGGTGGGGGCGAGGAGGGCGGTCTCCTCGGGGCGCCGCTTTCCCATGGCCTCCTCCCCTACCCGCCTATCCCCCAGAGCCTCGCTGAAGCGGCGGACCTTCCCCCCGAAGTGGCGGCTCATCCCCGCCTCCTCCCACACCAGGACGAAGTCCACCAGGTGCAGGTGGGGGTAGACCTTGTCCAGCTGCTCCTCGTCCGAGACCACGATGCCCCTGGCCCCGGTGAACTCCAGGAAGTAGCCCACCTCCTCGGGCATGGCATCGGCGTAGATGCCCATGGGCAGGGCCCCCAGGGCCTGGGCGGCGAGCTCGGCCTCCACCCACTCCGGAGCGTTGTGGCCCAGGATGGCCAGGACCTCCCCTTCCTTTAGGCCCATGGCGGCCAAGCCCCCCGCCAGGCTCAGGACCCGGTCCAGGAGGTCTTCCCAGGAGGTCTTTTGCCAGATGCCAAGCCTCTTTACCCGCAAGGCGGCGGCTTTGGGCCGCTCTTTGGCGTGGTTCACCAGGTGCTCTAAAAGCGTTCCCCGCATACTCACCCCTGGCCCAGGTAGGCCTCCACCACCCGGGGGTCCTGGCGCACCCCGGAAGGGGGCCCGTAGTAGAGGACCTCGCCGTAGGAGAGGACCAGAACCCGGTCGGAAAGCTCCAGGACCGCCCTCAGGTCGTGCTCCACCCAGAGGAGGGTCACCCCCCACTCCTCCCGGGCGTCCAGGAGGAAGCGGGCCAGGTCCTGCTTCTCCTCCAGGGAAAGCCCCGCCATGGGCTCGTCCAGGAGGAGGAGTTTTGGCTTTCCCGCCAGGGCCCGGGCCACCTCCACCCGCTTCTGCAGGCCGTAGGGGAGGAGGCCGGCGGGGGCGTGGCGGTAGGGGGAGAGGTGGAGGTAGTCCAGGACCTCCTCGGCCCAGGCGCGAAGGCGCCACTCCCTTTCCGCCTTTGGGAGGGCCATAGGGTAGGTTTCCAGGGCCAGCTCCGCCCCCAGCTTCACGTTGTCCAAGACGCTCATGCCACGGAAGATCTCCAGCCCCTGGAAGGTGCGCCCAAGCCCCATCCGGGCGCGCTCCTGGGGGGACTTCCCCCTTAGGCTTTGGCCTAGGAAGACGACCTCGCCCCGCTCGGGCTCGTAGACCCCGGAGAGGACGTTTAAAAGCGTGGTCTTCCCCGCCCCGTTGGGGCCGATGACGGCGAAGAACTCCCCTGGGCTCACGGAAAACTCCACTCCGGCCAGGGCCTTGACGCCCTTGAAGGCGAGGTGGAGGTTCTTGACTTCCAGAATCATCTTCATACCCTTGTTTCCTGTTTCCTTCGCCCCAACGTGCCTGGTAACTTCCCCAGGAACCTTTTGCTAGGGCCCCCAGCGTGGGGTGGCATCACACCCACCGCTTCCTTCGCCGGTAGCGCCGGGCCTGGCGGAAGCCCACCTCCTCCTTACCCAGGTAGAACTCCATCACGTCCTGGTCCTCCGCCGCCGCCTTGGCCTCCCCCTCAAAGACCACCCGCCCCCGCTCCAGCACATAGACCCGGTCCACGATGGAGAGAGCGGCCCGGGCGTTCTGCTCCACCAAGAGGAGGCTTAGGCCCTTCTCCCGCCTCAGGGCGTCCAGCGTGGCCATGACCTCCGCCACCAGCCTGGGGGCCAGGCCCAAGGAGGGCTCGTCCACCACCAGGAGCTTGGGCCGGGTGAGGAGGGCCATGCCCAGAAGGAGCATCTGCTGCTCCCCCCCAGAGAGGTAGCCCGCCTGCTCGTGGCGGCGCTCGTAGAGGCGGGGAAAGCGGGCGAAGACCTCCTCCATGCCCTCCTTGAGCTCCCTCGGGGAGAGGCGGTGCCCCGCCGCCACCAGGTTCTCCACCGGGGTCAGGTAGCGGAAAAGGGGGCGGCCCTCGAGGACGGCGGTCAGGCCCAGGGCCGAGATCCGCACCGGGTCCAGGTGGGTGGCCTCCCGGCCCATGAGGCGGACGTGCCCGTCCAGGACCCGCCCCTCAAACTTGGGCAGGAGGCCGGCAATGGCCCGCACCAAGGAACTCTTCCCCGCCCCGTTGGGGCCTAAAAGGGCCACGGCCTCCCCTTCCCGCACCTCCAGGGAAACCCCGTCCAGGGCCAGGATCACGCCCCGATACACCACCTTGAGGTTCTCCACGGAAAGCATCACACCCTCTCAATCTGCCGCTCGCCGAAAAGGCCATAAGGACGCGCCAGGAGCACAAGGAGCACCACCACGAAGGGCAGGGCCTCGGTGAAGCCGGGCAGGATGGGCTCCAGGTAGCGCTGGGAGAGGGCCTCGAGGGCCCCCAGCAAAAACCCCGCCACCAGGGCCCCCCCACGGAGTCCAGACCCCCCAGGATGGCCACCGGGAAGACCTTGAGGCCCAGGAAGACCAGGTTGTGCCCCACCCCGCTGGCCACGGCCAACAGGGCCCCCGCCAGGGTGGCGAGGAGGGCGGAAACCCCCCAGACCCCGGCCAGGATGCGGGCCGTGGGGATGCCTAGGGCCAACGCCGCCACCTCCCGCTCGGAGATGGCCCGCACCAGGACGCCGTACCGGCTACGCCGGAGGAGGAAAAGAAGGAGAAGCCCAAGGGGCACGGCCAGGAGCAGGTTCCACACCGCCCGGGAGGGCACGAAGACCTCCCCCATGGCGAAGCCCAGGTCGGGAAGGCTCCCGGGCAGGTACTTGAGGTCGGGGCCCCAGAGGAGCTGTACCCCGCCGTCCAGGGCCGCCGCCAGGCCGATGGTGGCCATGATGACCGCCACCACGTTCCTGCCCAGGAGGGGACGGACAAACCCCCGCTCCACCAGAAGGCCGAAGAGGAAGGCCAGGGGAAGGGCGGCCAGAATGGCCAGGGGAAGGGGCAGGAAGAGGGCGAAGGTGTAGGTGAGGTAGGCCCCCACCAGGAGAAACTCCCCGATGGCGAAGTTGACCACGCTGGTGGCCCGGTAAACCAGGACGAAGCCCAAGGCCAGGAGGCCGTAAAGAGCCCCGTTGGCCAGGCCGCCGATGAGATAGGGCAAGAGGTCGGACACAGGAGCCTCCTAAAGGCCCCGGGCCAGCCCGCGCCAGCCCGGGGCCCAAGCGGGCCTAGGCCAGCTTGATCCAGTCGGTGATGGCGTTGAAGCGCCCGTCCTTGACGCTGGCCCGGTAGAGCTTGGTGTAGGGGATGCGGTGGTCCACGAACTGGAAGCCCCGGGTGAGGCCCAGGGCGTTGTAGTCCCCTATCTTCTCCAGGTACTCCACCAGCCCGGCCCGGGAGAGCTTCCCCGCCTGGGCCGCCCGGCGCATGGCCTCGGCGACGGCCAGGACCACGGCCAGGCTCCCCATGTAGTAGGTGGGCCGGTAGGAGGTGTCCCGGCCCTTCCGCTGCCGGAACTTGCGCATCTCGTCCACGGCGGGGACCAGGGCCTCGTACCAGTAGGGGTTGTGGTAGGTGACGGTGAAGCCATCGGCGGCGGGCCCCGCCCGCTGGATGAGGACCAGCTCGGCGGAGTAGTAGGTGCCCATGAACTGGGCCTTGAGGCCCTGCTCGCGGGCGGCGCGCAGGATCAAGGGCTCCACGGAAAGGGCGTAACCCTGGAGGATGACGAAGTCGGGGTTGGCCCGGCGCAGGTTCAGGACCACGGGGGTGGCGTCGGTGAAGGCCGGGGGCGTGACCTCCTCGTGAACCACCTCCATGCCCAGGGCCTTGGCCCGCTCCTTGGCGTAGGGGATGGGGTCGCGGCCGAACTCGGTGTTGGAGTAGACCAGGGCGATCCTGGCCTTGCCCTTCTGCAGGCGCACTTGACGCAGAAGGGCCTCCATCATGTCGTTGTAGGTGGGGCCAAAGACGAAGATGGTGGGGTAGGTCTTGGGGTCGGCCAGCTCGCTGGCGAAGCTGGTGGCCGAGTAGGGCAGGCCCAGGCGGGCGATCTCCGGGGCCAGGGCCTTGGAGAGGCCGGTGGAGTCCCCGTAGACGAAGAGGAGCTCGTCCGGCCGCTCCCGGGCGAGGACGCGGTTAAAGGCCGCCGTGCCCCTGGCTACGTCGTAGCCCGTGTCCTCCACGATGAGCTCCAGCTTCCGCCCGGCGATCCCCCCCAGCACCTCGTTCACGTAGTCCGCGCCGTCCACAAACCCTTCCCGCCCGGCGTTGCCGGCGAAGGCGAAGGGACCGGTGAGGGGCAGAAGCAGCGCCATCTTCACCGGCCTGGCCTGAGCCCTGGCCAGGTAGGGCATGCCCAAAGCCGCCAAGGAACCCACACCCACCTTCTTTAGAAACTCTCTGCGCTTCATGCTCATTCACCTCCTTAGGTTTGCAGGCAAGATACCACGCCCGCTTCCGGGGCGCAAGGGGGCGTATCATGGGGGCATGGCCCAGTGGAAGGTGGTGATGCTCTTCCTGGCCCTTTGGGGAGGGGGTCTAGCCCAGACCCTGGTAGAGGTGACGGCGGTGGCGGCGGTGGCCTCGAGCCTGGACCCCGCCATCCGCCTGCCCCAGGGGAGCTACAAGGCGAGAAGCCCGGAGCCCATCCTGGCCCGCTTTCCCGAGGCCAGGGGCTACGCCCTGGAGGTCTATGCCGCCAAAGGCCTGGCAAGCCGCCTCCACGCCGCCTTCGTCCAGCAGATCCTCACGGCCTTCGCCGCCGCGGGCTACTTCGTGGAGGCGCAGGAGGAGAAGGTGGTGGACGGGGAGGTCCGGACCAAGTACCTGCTCAAGGACGGCCTGGGCCGGCCCGCCCTGCTCCTCGTGGTGCGGAAGGGGGAGGAGTTGGTGTACGCCTTTGGCAAGCGTAAGTGATACAAATCACGATGTTTCTCGCTTGTGCAAGAAGTCTCCGCTAACCGAAAGCCCTCAGGACAGCCCTTCCCCTATCTCCCGAGGCGTCTCTTCGGGGGAGGTCGGCGGCAAGGAGCCAGGCCAGCACCCGGCCCGCCATCCTGGGAAGGCCCGCTCCCTCAAGAAGGAGGGCCATCTCCTCCAATCGGTGAGATTGCGGTCTACAAAAAAGGGTGGAGTCCCGAGGCCAACTTGCTAAGTAGCTACCTTCGGTACGCCCTTTTGGGGCCCCCACGCTGGCTTGCGCCAGCGTGGGGTGGTATTAGAGCTCCGCCAGGTCCACCCGTTCCAGCACGGGCAACGCCCTCAGGGCCTCGAGGACCTCCGGGGCGGGCTTCTGGTCCACGGTGAGGACGAACAGGGCCCGCCCCCCGGGCACGTCCCGGCCCAACTGCATCCCGGCGATGTTGACCCCGGCCTCGCCCAGGAGGGTTCCCACTTGGCCCACCACCCCCGGGCGGTCGTAGTTGACGCAGACCAGCATGTACCCCTCGGGCACCACCTCCAGGGAGTAGTCGTCAATGCCCACCAAGCGGGGCTTGCCTCCGATGACCACCCCCCGGGCCCGGCGGGTCTCCTGGTCGGTGGTGAGGCGCACCTCCAGGAGCCTGGTGTACTCTCCCGCCTCCTCCTGCCTCTGGGTGACGAGGCGGATGCCCCGCTCCTTCAGGAGGGGCCTGGCGGAGACCAGGTTCACGGCCTCGGGCCCCAGGACCCGGGAGAGGAGGCCCTTGGCCACGGCGCTGGCCACGGGCTCGGGGTCCTTCTCGTACTGGCCCAGAAAGGCCACCTCCAAAACCTGGGGCCGCCCCCGGGTGATCTGGGCCAGGAGCCTGCCCAGGGCCTCGCCCAGGGGGAGGAAGCCCCGTAGGGCCTGAAGGGCCTCGGGGTCAAAGCCGGTGTTCAGGGCGTAGGAGAGGTCCCCCTCCAGGGTGCGCACCACCCTCTCCAGGATGGCCTCCCCCACCCGCTCCTGGGCCTCGAGGGTGTTGGCCCCCAGGTGGGCGGTGAGGACCACCCGGGGGTGCTTCAGGAGGGGATGGTCCTTGGGCGGGGGCTCCTCGGAGAAGACGTCCAGGCCGGCGGCGAAGAGGTGCCCCTCCTCCAACACCTCCAGAAGGGCCTTCTCGTCCACGATGCCGCCCCGGGCGGCGTTCACCACCACCGCCCCACGGGGAAGGAGGTAGAGCTCCCGGCGGCCGATCATCCCCCGGGTCTCCTCGGTCAGGGGGGTGTGCACGGTGAGGAAGTGGCTCTGGCGGAGGAGGTCCTCCAGGTGCTCCAGAAGCTCCACCCCCAGGCTCTCGGCCCGGGTCCTGGGGATGTAAGGATCGTAGGCCAGGACCCGCATCTCAAAGCCCTTGGCGAAGCGGGCCACCTGGCCGCCGATGCGGCCCAAGCCCACGATGCCCAGGGTCTTGCCCTTAAGCTCCAGGCCCAGGAACTTGCGGTCCCACTCCCCGGCGCGGATCTTGCGGTCGGAGAGGGCGATGCCCCGGGCGGCCGAGAGGAGGAGGCCGAAGGCCAGCTCGGCGGCCGAGCGGGTGTTGGCCTCGGGGACGTTGACCACCAGGATGCCCAGGCGGCTCGCCGCCTCCAGGTCCACGTTGTCCACCCCCACCCCGCCCCGGCCCACCACCTTGAGGCGCTTGCCCCGCTTTAAGAGCTCGGCGTCCACCTGGGTGCGGCTTCGGGTAATGAGGGCATCGTAGGCGGGGATGATCTCCAGAAGCTCCTCGCGGCCGATGCCTGGGCGGTAGTCCAGGAGGACCCCGGGGTACTTGACCTCTCCCAGGCGCATCTCGTCGGAAACCAGAACCCGCCACATATGCCCCTGACCCTAGCACGAAAAAGCCCTCCTGGGCAAGGCCCTTGGCTTCCGTCCAAAGCCGGGTAGACCGGCAGACATGGGGCGCTGGTTCCTTTAGCCGGGGCTCTTCCTCCTGGCCCTTTGGGCCATCGCCCATCTCTACCCCCTTCTCTACGTCTTTCTGGCCTTCACCCTGGCGGCGGCCCTGGACCCGGCGGTCCGCTTCCTAAACCGCCTCCTCCCCTACCCCAGCGCCGTCATCGCCGCCTATCTGGCCGTCTTCGGCCTCCTCTTCCAAAGGCCCTCCAAGGCCTCCAGGTAGGCCTCCGCCGCCAGGAGGAAGTAGAGGCGCTTCTGCCAGGGGTGGCGGGCCCCCTCCGCCAGCTCCAGACCCTTGCGCATGTTCTCCATGCCCCGGAAAAAGGTCCGGAAGGCCTGGGCCAGCGGCTCGGCCTCCAGGTCCTGGGCCACCCTCTGGCGGTGGACCACGGCCTTTTCGTCCTGAAGGGGCCTGCGGAAGATGGCCTCCAGGCCCATCCCCCCGTGAGGGGCGAAGAGGGCGGCTTCCAGCTCGTCCAGGTGGAGGTCCTGGAAGTGGGCGGGGACGCCCCTTTCCCTTCCTCCACGGGCCCCTCCGGGCCGAGGAGGCTTGGCCTTTCTGCCGTTCTCTCCACGGGTCCCTCCCAAGCAAAAACCCCTACCGGAAACCCGGTAGGAGTCATCAGCCCGAAGCGGGCGGTTAGGGCGGACTCCATCGCCCTAAGGGCATTCTAGCCCACCGAGATGAGAAAAGGGGTGGGCCCGCTACCCGCTACCCGGCCTCTCCCCGGGCCAGGGCCCGCGAGACGGCCAGGGCCAGAAGCCCCCCCAGGAAAGGGCCGGGGAGGTAAACCAAGGCCCCGCCCAGGTCCCCGAGGAGGAGGGCCGGGCCCGCCCAGCGGGCGGGGTTGAAGGCGCCCCCAGAAAGGGAGGCCAGGGCGAGGACGAGGAGGGTCACCGTGAGGCCGATGGCCACCCCCGCCAGAGGGTGCCTGGTCCGCACCACCATGAGGATGACGAGGACCAGGAAGAAGGCCCCCAGGACCTCGGCGGCCAGTCCCCTGCCCCAGTCGGAGGAGGTGGGAAGCCCCTTGGCCAGGACCCCCGGGTAGAGAAAGGCGGCCATCCCCGAGGCGCTGAGGCTCCCCAAAAGCTGGGCCAGCCAGTAGGCGAGAAGCTCCCTGGCCTTCAGGGCCCCCTCTAGGAAGAAGACCAGGCTCACCGCCGGGTTGAAGTGGGCCCCGGAAACACCCCCCAGGGCCACCACCATGACCAGGATGGCCAGGCCGCTGGCCAGCGCCGGGACCAGAGGCCCCTCCCCCCAGGCTAGGCTCCCCAGGCTGGCCTGGAGGAGAGCGAAGGTGCCCAGAAACTCGGCCAAGGCGCGGGACCAGAGGGAAGGAGCCATCTTCGTTCACCCCCTTCAATGTAAAGCCCTTGCCCTCTTCAATGTAAAGTCCTTCGGTCAGAGGGCGGTCAGGGCCAGGCGAAAACCCCCGGGGCTCCCCGGGGGAAAGGAAGGAGGAGGGCTGGCTAGGCCCAGGCGTCCGCGGGGTGGCGCATCCCCACGGGCCTAGTCTTGAGAATCTCCAAGGCCTCCTCTTCGGACATAACCGGGTTCTGGTAGCGGATGCCCAGGGCCTCGCCCATGAGGCGGAAGATGTGGGTGTTGTCCATGAGGCCGAGCTGGAGGAAGCGGAGCCCCTGCCCGTAGAGGAGGGCGATCACCGGGCTTGCCGTGTGCTGGCCCGAGCTCCAGCCGATGTTGGGCCGGTCGGGCTTGCTGGCGTTCCGCTGGACCATGGCCCAGGACATGGTGTTGGCGGGCTGGATGCCGTAGCGGACGCCGTCGGGGCGGTAGACCTTCTTGGTGAGGGCCTCCACCACCATCTGGGCTTCCTCGTCGGTGAGGCTGACCCCCTTCATGGCCCGGTAGGCCTCCTTGACCTGGGCGGCGTCGGGGTTACTCCCCAGGACCCTCTGCATGTGCTCAAAGCTGGCCTTCTGGCCCTCGAGGAGGTCTATCCCCGCCGAGCCCTCTAGGTAGCTCCGCCCCGCCCCGTAGAGGGCTCCCACCCCGGTGGCGTGGTCGGAGACCAGGATGAGGAGGGTGTCCGGGTGCTGGTCTACGAAAGCGGTGAGGAGCTCCAGGGCCTCGTCCGCGGCCAGGACGTCCCAAAGGGTGGCGGCGGGGTCGTTGAGGTGGTTGGAGTGGTCAATCCGGCCCGCCTCCACCTGCAGGACGAAGCCGTTGCGGTAGGAGGCCAGCCGGGGCAGGGCGGCTTGGACCATCTCCTTGAGGCTCGGGACCTTCACCCCCTGGAAGCGCCGGTCCACCTCGTAGGGCACGTGGCTGTCCGAGAAAACCCCCAGGAGCCTGGAGGCGTTGCTGGCCCTAAGCTCCTCCGGGGTGCGCGCCACGCCGTACCCCGCCTTCTGGAACGCCCCGTAGAGGTCCTTCTTGTCGGGGCGCCTCTCGGGGTTGAAGAAGCGGTCCCCGCCTCCCAGGTAGACCTCGGCCCCGAAGGCCAGGTACTGCTCGGCGATCTCGTTCTCCGCGTTGCGGTCCTTGTTGGAGATGACGAAGCTGGCCGGGGTGGCGTGGGTGACCGTGGTGGTGGTCACCAGGCCCACCGCCTTCCCCGCCTCCTTGGCGGCGGCGAAGAAGGGCTTCAAGGGAGTGCCGTCCGCGTGGACCGCCAGCCCCCCGTTCACCGTCTTCACCCCGCAGGAGAAGGCGTTGCCCGCGGCGCTGGACTCGGTGACGTAGCTGGTGAGGCTATAGGTGTTGATGAGGCCACTCGGGTAGCGGGTGAGAAGGCGCTCCAGGTGCAGGGTGCGGCCCAGGCGCCTCCTGGCGTAGGCCTGGGCGATGGCGTAGTCCTCCCAGGAGAAGCCATCGTAGACGAAGACGATCAGGTTCCGGTACCTGCGGCCTAGGGCGGGCGCGTTCTGGGGGGCGCCTTGGGCCAGGCCCTTGGGGGCGAGGCTGAGGCTTCCCAGAAGCGCCGCCGTCTTGAGGAGGTCCCTCCTTTTCATCCCCATCACCTCCACGGGTCATTGGAGCACACCTCTGTCAGAGGCCGGTCAGGGCCAGCTGGAGGTGGTCCTTTAGGGCGATGCCCGCGAGGCCGTGCTTGGCCATGAGGGCCTCGAGGTCCCGCCTGCGCTCCTCCAGGTTGGCCCCGTAACTCTGGTTCTCCCCGTGGACCCGCACCCCCACGTTGGGCCCCGGCAGGTAGCGGAAGGGAAGCCCGGCCCGGTAGGCCCTAAGCCAGAGGTCCCAGTCCCAGTAGTGGCCCATCTGGGGGTCCAGCCCCCCGAGGTCATGGAGGGCCTTGCGGGAAAGGGCGGTCCCCGAGGCCAGGATGCGGTTGTCCTTTAGGAGCCAGGGGCCCAGGGGGCCGGGCTCGTAGGGGATGTCCCGGCTGGGGGTCAGGAAGAGGCCCCCGGAGTAGGCCACCCCCGCGCCCCCCTTGAGGGCCCGGGCCACCCGGTAGAGGTAGGCGGGATCCAGGAGAAGGTCGTCGTCGTCCAGGAAGAGGACCAGATCCCCCTGGGCCACCTCCAGAGCCCGTAGCCTGGCCGCCACCTGCCCCCTTCCCCCGGACCAGACCCCCTTGAGGCGGGGATCTCCCAGGGCTTCCACCACCCCAAGGCCCTCCCCGTCCCCGTCCTCGGCCACCACGGCCTCAAAGGCGGGGTAGGTCTGGCGGAGGAGGCTCAGGAGGGCCCCGCGGAGGAGGTGGGGCCGGTTCCTGGTGGGGATGACCACGCTAAGGGTGGGCCCCATGCCGGTAGCTGGGGGAAAGCCTGGCCTCGTCCGTGAGGTCCAGGCGAAGAGGGGTGAGGCTCACGAAGCCCTGCTCCACCGCCCAGCGGTCCGTGCCCTCCTCGGCCTCCCTGAGGGGCCTCGCCGCGAACCAGTAGACCTTCCGGCCCATGGGGTCGGTCTCGGGGACCACCAGGCCCTCGTAGTGGCGCACGGACTGCCGGGTCCAGAGCATGCCCTTGGGGGTGAGGGGGAGGTTTACGTTGACCAAAAAGGGCGCCTCGAGACTGAGGAGGACCTCCAGGACGTCCTCTATCCAGGGCTTTAGGGCGGCGAAGTCGGGCTCCTCCCCGTTCATGGGCACGCTGAAGGCGGCCGCCGAGGCCCCCAGGAGGAAGCCCTGCTTGGCGGCGGCCACGGTGCCGGAGTGCCAGATCTCGTTCCCCAGGTTGCTCCCCAGGTTGACCCCGGAGAGGACCAGGTCCACGGGGCCCAGGAGGTGCATTCCCAAGGCCACGCAGTCCGCCGGGGTCCCCCGCACCCGGTAGGCGGGGAAGGGGGCGGGATGGGGGTAGGCCCTGAGGGGGTGGGCGATGGAGATGGCGTGCCCGGCCCCGCTCTGCTCCGCGTCGGGAGCGCTCACCACCACCTCCCCGAAGCGGCTCGCCGCCTCCGCCAGGGCCCAGAGGCCGGGGCTGTAGATGCCGTCGTCGTTGCTGACCAGGATTTTCCGCATGGCCCGAGGCTACAGGGCCTCCGTCAGGGTTTGGTCAAGAAACCCCTCCAGCCAGCGCAGGGAAGGGGTGGGGTCCCCCCGGACCTCTAGGACCAGGGTGGCCTCTAGGAAGTGCCCCAGCCAGTCCTCGTGGTGGGCGAGGCCCCGCCCCAGGTTCCAGTGCCGGTCGTAGGCCCCGTCGTGGTCGTTCAGGTGCAGGTGGTCCGGGGCCAGGGCCAGCCAGGGCCCGGGAAGGGGGGTGCGGCTGAAGACCTGGGCGTGGCTGGCGTCAAAGCAGAAGCCCAGCTCGGGGAGGGCCTCGAGGACCACCTTGAGGGAAGCGGGGTCAGGCTCGTGGGTGTTCTCCAGGAAGAGGGCCATCCCCAGGGCCCGGGCCCGGCGCACCACGGGCCTCAGGGCCTCGGCGAAAAGGGGGGCCCGCTCCAGGGCCTCCTCCGGGGTGCGGCCCGTGGGGATGCCGGAGTGCAGCACCGCCCGGTCGGCCCCCAGCTCCACCGCCCGCTCCAGGCCGAAGAGGAGGCGCCTTAAGGTGAGGCCCGCCACCTCGGGGTCTGGAGAAAGGAGGTCCAGGTTCCAGAAGGGCAGGTGGACGGAGAGGGGGAGGCGGAGGCGGGGCGCATTCCAAAAGAGCTCGTCGTCCTCCAGCACCTCCGGGTCCAGGTAGGCCTCGGCCCCAAGGCCCAGGGCCTCCAACCGGGGGGCCATGGCCTTGAGGTCCTGCACGTTGAGGCTCAGGCGAAGGTCCATGGGCGGATGGTAGCCCCCCGCCGTCAGGGGAAGGTCAAGGGTGGGATGACGCTTTTCTGACAAAGGCGTGGAAGGATGCCCTTGATGGTTAGGGCATCCCCCTCTAGCGCGCGGGCCCGGGCGCACAGGCGCAAGGAAGAGGCCTGGGCCCTGGGCCTCGTCCTCCCCGCCATCGGGCTCTTCTTCCTCTTCTACGTGGTGCCCTTGGGCCAGGCGGTGTGGCTTTCCCTTCACCAGGAGGACCTCTTCGGCCGGGACCTCCGCTATAGCGGGCTGGAAAACTACCGCCAGGTGCTGGCCGACCCCGCCTTTTGGAAAAGCGTGAGGACCACGCTCCTCTTCGCCCTCATGGTGGTGCCCCTGGAGCTCCTCCTGGGCCTTCTGGCGGCCCTTCTGGTCTGGCGCCCTTACCCTGGGGTGGCCTTCTTCCGCACCCTCTTTTTCCTCACCACCGCCGTGCCCACCGCCGTGGCCGCCGTGGCCTGGGGCTGGTTCCTCCACCCCGTGGGCGGCTACCTCAACCACGCCCTTAAGGCCCTCGGCCTCTCCCCCCAGCCCTGGCTGACCAGCCCCGAGCTGGCCCTCCCCACCCTGGCCGTGGTCACCGCCTGGGCCGGGGTGGGCTTCACCGCCATCCTCCTCACGGCGGGGCTCCAGAACATCCCCGAGGAGGTCCTGGAGGCCGCCAGCGTGGACGGGGCCGGGCCCTGGACCCGGTTCTGGCGGGTGGTCCTCCCCCTCCTCTCCCCTACCCTCTTCCTGGTGGGCCTCCTGGTCCTCCTGAAAAGCCTCACCGCCTTCGGCCAGATCCACCTCCTCACCAGAGGCGGACCCATGGAGAGCACCACGGTCTGGATCTACCGGGTCTACCAGGACGCCTTCTTCAACTTCCGCTTCGCCTACGCCGCCTCCGAGGGGCTTCTCCTCTTCCTCTTCCTGGTGGTCCTGGCCGCCTTGCAGTTCCGGCTACTGGGAAGGAGGGTGCACTATGCGTAAGCGCTGGCCCACCTACCTCCTGGCCTCCCTTTACGCCTTCCTCCTCACCCTTCCCCTTCTCGTCCTCCTCTCGGCCAGCCTCCGGGCCCCGGAGGACCTCTTCACCCCCGGCCTCCTGCCCCCCAGGGTGAGCCTCGAGGGCTACCGGGCCGCCCTCACCGACTACCCCCTGTGGCGCTACCTGGGCAACAGCCTCCTGGTGGCCACGCTAACCACCCTTGGGGTCCTCTTCACCAGCCTCCTCGCAGGCTACGCCCTGGCTCGCATCCCCTTCCGGGGCCAGAGGGCCCTCTTCGGCCTGGCGGTGGCCCTCCTCCTGGTCCCCGGCGAGGTCACCTTCCTCCCCCTTTACCTCCTCGTGAACCGGCTGGACTGGTTGGACACCTACCAGGCCCTAATCCTCCCCTTCGCCGCAAGCCCCCTGGGGGTCTTCCTCCTCCGCCAGTACATCAAGACCATCCCCGAGGACTACTTTGACGCCGCCCGGATAGACGGGGCAGGCCACCTGGGCCTCATCCGCCACGTGGCCCTGCCCCTCGCCGCCCCCGCCTTAGGGGCCTTGGCCGCCCTCACCTTCATCGGCACCTGGAACATGTACCTCTGGCCCCTGGTGGTGACCCAGTCCAAGGAGATGCAGACCGCCCAGATCGCCATCAACTTCATCCTGAACGAGGCGGACGCCGTGGCCCGGTGGAACGTGGTGGCCGCGGCCAGCTTCCTGGTGCTCCTGCCCACCCTTTTGGCCTTCCTGCTCGCCCAAAGGGCCTTCGTCAAGGGGATCGCCCTGGGCGGGCTGAAGGGATAGGAGGTCGGTATGCGGAAGCCTTTAACGGTAGGTCTAGCGGCGCTGGTCCTTGGCACGGCCCTGGGCCAGAAGGTGCAGATCACCTTCTGGCACTCCATGGGCGGGGTCCTGGGGGAGGCCACGGAGGCCCTGGTCAAGGAGTTCAACGCCAGCCAGAGCAGGTACGAGGTCAAAAGCCAGTACGTGGGAAGCTACGACGACGGCATCAACAAGCTCCTGGCGGCCCTGAGGGCGGGCCGGGGCTACCCCCACGTGATCCAGGTCTACGACATCGGGGCCCGGATCATGGCGGACTCGGGCGCCGTGGTGCCCCTCGAGGACCTAGCCCGGCAGAAAGGCTTCAACCTGGACAGCTTCGTCCCCCAGACCCGGAGCTACTACACCGTGGAGGGCAAGCTCTACGGCCTCGCCTTCAACTCCTCCAACCCCCTCCTCTACTTCAACATGGCCGCCTTCCAGGAGGCGGGCCTGGCCTTCAAGCCCACCTGGAGCCTGAAGGACCTGGAGGAAGCGGCCAGGAAGCTCACCAAGAAGGACGCCTCCGGCAAGACGGTGCGCTACGGTCTCTCCATCCCCATTGACTCCTGGTTCGTGGAGCAGTTCTCCTACAACTCCGGCCAGTACTTCTGCAACAACGAGAACGGGCGCAAGGCCCGGGCCACGGCAGTGACCTTTGACAACGAGGCCGCGGCGGCCTTCCTGGACACCTACGCCCGGCTGGTGCGGGAAGGGGTGGCCGCCAACACGGGCAGGAACTGGAGCGACTCCCAAAGCCTCTTCTCCCAGGGCCAGGCGGCCATCGCCAGCTACTCCACCGCCAGCCTCACCGGGGTCCTGCGCCAGGTGGGGGGCCGCTTCCCCTTGCGCACCGCCTTCTTCCCCTACCTCAAGGAGCGGAACGGGGTGGCCATCGGCGGCGCCGCCCTCTACGTGCTGAAGGGCTTCCCGGCGGAGGAGACCGAGGCGGCCTGGGCCTTCGTGCGCTTCCTCTTGGAGCCCAAGACCCAGGCCAAGTGGCACATCGCCACGGGCTACTTCCCCGTGGTCAAGGGGGTGGACGGGATCCCCGAGGTGCGCCAGGCCCACGTGAAGAACCCCAACCTCACCACCGCCATCCAGCAGCTTTCCACCTCCAAGGTGAACAACATCTCCGCCGGGTGCCTCATGGGGAGTTTCCCCGAGATCCGCCAGTACGTGGCCGCGGCCTGGGAGGAGGTCCTGCGGGGCAGGCCCGCCAGGGAAGCCCTGGCCGAGGCCAAGGCCAAGGCCGACCAGGCCCTGGCCAGGTACAACGCCAGCGTAGGGCGCTAGGCCCTTTTGGGGCCCCCGCCGTGGCAAGAGCCACGGCGGGGTACTTAGCGTTTGACCGCCCCATGACACGCCTCACCTATGTTGGCTCCGGAGGCCTCAAGGGCCTTCGCACGGAGGTGAATACCTTCGTGTGCCACCTCATAGCTCCACCCCGGCCATCCTGAGCAAGACCCGACTCCGAACGGGGTTGTGGACCAAAAGGATCAGGTTGACCCGGGCCGCCAGGCCCCAAAAGGACCGAGCTTCTATACGGTGAAGGCCCAAAGACCGCACCATCACAGTTAGCTTATGGCTCCCACACCCTAGCCTAGGCCTGGCGGAGAAGGCCAAAGAGGGACCAGGGCGCCATTGGACCCCCAGGTAGAGGGGATGCCCCTCGAGGACCACCGCCCCCACCAGGCCTGGTAACTTCCCCAGGAACCTTTTGCCGGAGCCCCCATGCTGGCTTGGGCCAGCATGGGGTGGTATGAAGCGGCCCTCAGAGCAACCGGGAGAGCGTTGCCCTCAGGTCCTGGGGCACGCCCACTTCTCCCGCCCCAGCGAAGGCCAGGAAGCGGCGCTCCAGTTCCCCTAGGACTTTCTCCTCCACCTGGGAAAGGGGGAGCCGTTCCTCGCGGGCCAGACGGGCCAAGAGGGTGCGGGCCTCGGGTTCCAGTTCCTCTATGAGGTCCCTCAGGGCCGTAGGGTCCAGGAGGTCCGGTAGCTCCAGGCCCATCTCCACTTCCAGGTCGGCAAGCCATAAGGTCCGGACGCTCAAGGGCACGCGCCGGACCCAGTCTTGGAGGCCGCCTCCCCTCGGAAGGGGCTCTTGCCGCCAGGGTTTCTGGACCCCGAGGCGCAGAGGGCGCAAGGCAAAGACCTTCGTCCAGTCCAGAAGTGCGCCCTTGCCGCCCAGGGGGTAGAGGAACGCCTCCTCCACCTCCTCCAAGGGCGGGACCAGGAGAAGCCAGGTGTAGAAGAACTCCTCCGGCCAGCGAGCCCCGGGCGGAGGCTCGGGGGCAGGGAGGGGGGCCAGGGGGTCCCGTTTAAGCTCCAGCCGCAGGCGGAGGGCCTCCCTCACACCCCAGGGGAGGTCCCTCTCCAGGAGGCGGCGAACCCCTCGCTCAGGCCACTCCGGAAGGGGCCGGTGGAGGAGGTCATACAGCTCCAGAAGGAGACTTTCCGGGAACTCCTTCCGGAAGTGTCGGAGCTCCTCCAACGATAAGGCGGCCATGGCGGCCTCCCGTTCCTCGGGGGAGGCACCGAGGAGCTCCCCCAGGCTGGCCAGGGGCACAAAGGGAGGTCTTCCCTCCTCCAGGGCCCCTAGGCGCCGGATCGCGTCCCGGGCCTCCGGCTTGAGCCGGGGGTCCTCCGGGGAGAGGAGGCCTGAGCGCAGGAAGGGCCTCGTCCAAAGGTTAAGGTCGCGGACCTCGAGGCGGGGCAACCAGGGCTGGAGGGCCTCCCAGGCGAAGGGAGGAAGGGGGATGTCCGCCCGGCCTCGAGGGAGGAAAAGCTCCAGAGGCAACAGGGCTTCACCCCTCTCCGCGGCCGCTAGGGGCGCTTCCAACTGGGGGAATCGGGCCCGCAACGGCGGGTCAAAGGCGCGGTCCAGCCCCAGGGCCACCCCGCCCTCCCCTACCCCTAGGGCCAGAAGGGCTAGCCCCTCGGCCAGGTGGGGGTCCCGGGGGGTACGGGCCAGGAGAGGGCGCGCTTCCTCCGCCAGGGCCGGGCCCTCCTGGGGAAAGCGGGCGAGGAGGACCGCCAGGTCTACCCGCCAGTCCCCGCCCCACTCCCTGTCCAGCCTCTCGGCCAGGCGCCTGGCCTCGAGGAAAGCCCCGCGGACCAGGTAAAGGCGCACCAACAGGTAGCCCAGGTAAGGGGTAGGGCGTTTCCGGTAAAAGCCTTCCAGAGAAACCAGGTCCTCTTGGTAGAGGCTCCTCTCAACCTCCCGCGCCAGCTCTAGGGGGAGCTCCTGCTCCTCCAAGACCGCCTCGGCCCAGGCGGTATCCCCCGGGAGGGGAAGACCCTTTTGCTTCAGGAAGCGGGCCAGGTCCAGGAGGTGGGCGGGAAAGTCTGTCCCATAGACCTGCCAAAGGTGGGTGCAAGCCTCCATGCCCAGGGCCTTGGCCCCCAGCTCCATGAGCCGGAGCCCCTCGTAGCTCCCCTCCAGGACGAAGCGGAGGTGGCCGTAAAGAAAGCGGGCCTCGGGGTCCTTGGGGTGCCTCCGGTAGGCCCGCTCGGCGTGCTCCAAGGCCTCAGGCAGGTCGCCCTCCTCCAAAAGTTCCCAGGCCCGTTCCAGGTCCAGACGCCCCATGAAGAGACTTTAACTCAAAACGGCCTTGCCTTGTAAAGGCAAGGATAACAACGGGCGGAGCTTTCCGACGCCACCTTGGCGGCCCGGGCGGAGTGCGTCATGGTCAACAAGGGACCCCATGTGCTGGAGGCCGTAGCCCTCCTGGATGAGGTCCTGACCCGGATGCAGGCCCATCGGCACAAGAAAACCGCCGGGCTCCGGGCCCTCTACTCCTGGAGGCCCAACCCCTAACCCCGAGGGATGGACCCGAGGCCGAGGCCCTCCAGGGCCCTCCGGGTAGCGGCCTCCAAGGCGCTTTCCAACCCCTCCAGGTAGCTCCGGGCCTCGGGGTCCTCCCGGCGGTGGAGGTAGGCCAGAAGGAGGTCCTTGAGCACCCTGAGGTCGTTCACCTCCCCCAAAACCTCCTGCAGGGCCTTCTCCCGCTTGGTAGAAAGGCCCAGGAACTCCTTAGCGTAGCGCACCCGCCTGAGGGCCCGGCGGAAGGCGTGAAGGCGCTCCAAGCTTGGCTCCGCCCTAAGCTCCAAAAAGCGGGCCTCCAGGCGCTCCTGCGGGCGCCTAAGCCGCTTCCTGGCCTGCCCTTTGTCCAGGGGCGGCAGGTGCCTGAGGGCCCTGAGAAGGGCCCCCATCCAGGGGGAACGGAGGAGGGCCACCAGGCTCCGCCTGGCCTCGGAAAGCTCGGCCCTCAGGTGCTCCCGAAACCCCTCGGGAAGGGGCCTGCCTAAGGCCACCTCCAGGTCCCGCACCCGCCCCGCCTGGCGCACCAGGAAGCGAAGGTCGTCCTTTAAGACCCTGAAGCCCAGAAGGTCCAGGTAGGCCCGAAGCCGCCTGCCCGCCACCCGCACCTGGTGCACCCCTTCGGGGTCCTCGCCAGAGAGGGCCAGGGGCAGGTAGGCCTCCAGGTGGGCCACCCAGTCCCGGGCGTCTTTCATATGCGGAAGACTTTCGGGGGAAGGAGGGCCTTTAGGGCCATGCCCCCGGGGCGCGGCGTCCCCTCCAGCCAGGCCACCCCGCCCTTCTTGAGGACGAAGCGGCCCTCGAGGGCCTCCCGCACCGACCCCCCCAGAAGGTCCCCGAAGAGGAGCCAGCCCAAAAGCGCCGAAAGGTAGGGCTCGTGCCCCACCAGGGCCACCCGGCCTTCCTGGGGGATCTCCGCCAGAAGGGCCTCCCCCGGGGGCTCGGCCAGATGGGGCGTGACCCGGGTCTCCCCCGAGAGGAGGTCGGAGAGGAGCTCCGCCGTCTCCAGGGCCCGGCGCTTGGGGCTTGTCAGGATCAGGTCCAGCTCCACCCCCAAGGCGGAAAGCCCCTTGACCACCTTGCGGAAGCGGCGGACCCCCTTGGGCGTCAGGGCCCGGGCATCGTCCGCCTCCTCCCCCGCCCCCTCGGGCAGGGGCTCGGCCACGCCGTGGCGCACCAGGAAGAGTTCCATACCCCAGTCTACCGGGCCGTCCAACCCAGGTCTATGGGCAAGACCGCCCCGGTGATGGCCGAGGCCTTCTCCGAGGCCAGGAAGAGGGCCAGCTCCGCCACCTCCTCGGGCTCAATGAGGCGCCGGATGGCCGCCTGGGCCAGGAAGACCTTCTCCGCCACCTCCTCAGGGGAGATCCCCAGGGTGCGGGCCTGGTCCTGGATCTGGCCCTCCACCAGGGGGGTGCGCACGTAGGCCGGGGCGATGGCGTTCACCGTGACCCCGTAGGGGCCGGCCTCGAGGGCCACGGTCCGGGTGAGGCCCACGAGGCCGTGCTTGGCCGAGATGTAGGCGCTTTTATAGGGGCTCGCCACCAGGCCGTGGACGCTGGCCACGTTGATGATCCGCCCCCATCCCCTGGCCTTCATGCCGGGGATCAGGGCCTTGATGAGCTGGAAGGGGGCGGTGAGCATCACCTGGACCATGGCCTGCCAGGTCTCTAGGGGGAAGGCCTCCACCGGGTCTATGTGCTGGAAGCCGGCGTTGTTGACCAGGATGTCCACCCCCAGCGCCGCCGCCTCCTTCCCCAAAGCCTCCACCGCCTGCGGATCGGCGAGGTCCGCCTGGAGGAAGACCCCGCCCAGCTCCTCGGCCAGCCAGCGGGCGTCCTTCACGTCGTGGACCAGAACCCTCGCCCCCTCCCGGGCGAAGGCCCGGGCCATGGCCAGGCCGATGCCGCTCCCCGCCCCCGTGACCAAAACCGCCTTTCCCGAAAGTATTCCCATGGCCCCAATCTACAGGCTCAGGTACGCCTCCCGCACCCGGGGGTCTTGGGCCAGCGCCGAAGCGGGGCCTTCCAGCACCACCTTCCCGTGCTCCAGGACGTAGCCCCTCTCGGCCACATCCAGGGTGAGGGCCACGTTCTGCTCCACCAAGAGCACCCCCACGCCTTCCCCCGCCACGGCCTTGAGGGCCAGAAGGACCTCCTCAGCGAGCCTCGGGGAAAGGCCCAGGGAAGGCTCGTCCACCAGCAGGATCTTGGGAAAGCCCATAAGGGCCCGGCCGATGGCCAGCATCTGCTGCTCCCCACCGGAAAGCGTCCCCGCCAGCTGCCGCCGCCTCTCGGCCAGGCGGGGAAAGAGGCCGTAGACCCGCTCGTAGCCCTCCCGCTCCCGCCCCGGGGCCAGAAAGACCGCCCCCAGCCTCAGGTTCTCCTCCACGGTCATAAGGGGGAAAAGCTGCCGCCCCTCGGGCACGTGCCCTAGGCCCATCCGGGCCCTTTTGGCGGGGGAAAGCCCTCCGAGGTCCTGCCCCTCCAAGAGGACCCGGCCCGACCAGGGCCTCACCAGACCCGATATGGCCCGAAGAAGCGTGGTCTTCCCCGCCCCGTTGGCCCCTAGGAGGGCCACAAGCTCGTTCTCCACCACCTCCAGGTCCACGCCGAAGAGGACCTGGGCCTTGCCGTAGCCCGCCTCGAGGGCCTCCACCCTAAGCCTCATGCCCGCCTCCCCAGGTAGGCCTCCCGCACCCTCTCCTCCCGGGCCACCTGCTCGTAAGGCCCCTCGGCGATGACCTCCCCGTAGTCCAAGACCACCACCCGGTCCGCCAAGGCCCGCACCACCGGCATCAGGTGCTCAATGAAGAGAACGCTGACCCCGGCGTCGCGGATCCGCCGCACCAGGTCCACCGCCTCCTGGGCCTCCTTGGGGCGGAGGCCCGCCATGACCTCGTCCAGGAGGAGGACCTTGGGGCCGGTGGCCAGGGCCCGGGCCAGCTCCAGGCGCTTGTCCTCCAATAGGGTGAGCTCCCCCGCCGGAGCCTCGGCCTTGGCGGCCAGGCCGGTGAGCTCCAAAACCGCCTCCACCCTGGCCTCCGCCTCCTTCCGGCTTCGACCCGGCCTGCCAAAAAGCGCCCCCACCAGCAGGTTCTCCCGCACGGTGAGCTCGGGCAGGGGGGTTGGGATCTGGAAGGCCCGGCCCAGGCCCAAATGGGTGCGGGCCTCGGGGGGGAGGGGGGTCACGTCCCGGCCCAGGAAGAGGACCCGCCCCGCATCGGGCCGAAGAAGGCCGGAGATCACGTTGAGCAGGGTGCTCTTCCCCGCCCCGTTGGGGCCGATGACCGCCAGGATCTCCCCCTCCTCCAGGTGGAGCGTGACCCCCTGCAGGGCCTTCAGCCCGAGAAAACGCTTGGACACCCCTTGGACCTCTAAGACCTTAGCCACGCCGCCTCCTCCAGAGCCCCAGAAGCCCCCGGGGCAGAAACAGGATGGCCAGGATGAGGATGGCCCCGTAGACCACCAGGTACCCCTCCTGGATCCAAAGCCTCAAGACCTGCTCCAGCCCCACCAGGACCACGCCCCCAAGAAGGGGGCCCAGGGTGGTGTAGAGCCCGCCGAAGATGGGGATGACCAAGGCCTCCACGGCCCGCCCCAGGCTGAAGGCCTCGTAGGGGTTGATGAAGAGGGCCTTCATGGCGTAGACCCCGCCCGCCAGGCCCGCTACCAGGCTTCCCAGGAGGAGGGAAAGGAGCTTCACCCGCACCACCCGCACCCCCAAAACCCGGGCCACGGGCTCGGACTGCCGGCAGGCCGCCTGGGCCAGGCGGAAGGGGCTGTGCTCCGCCCAGAGGCTGAGACCTACGGCCACGGCCAGAACCGCGAAGGCCAGGTAGTAGGGCGCCAAAGGCGCACCGCCGAAGGCCGGGGGAACGGGAAGGCCGATGGGCCCGCCGGTGAAGGGGAGCTTCAGGGCCAGGGTCCTCAGCACCTCGCTGAAGGCCAGGCTGGCGATGGCGAAGTAGAGGCCGTGGAGCCTCAAGGTTACCGAACCCAGGAGGAGGGCGAAAAACCCCGCAAGCAGGCTCCCCAAGGCCAGAGCGGGGAGGGTCCCCACGTGGGGCACGAGGAGCCCCACCCCATAGGCCCCAAGCCCAAAGAAGGCGCCATGGGCCAGGGAGAGCTGGCCGGTGCGGGCCACCAGGTCCCAGGAGAGGGCCAAAGCGGTGTAAAGGAGCAGGAAGACCCCCGCGTCCAGCAGGTAGGCCCGCCAGACCCCGAGGGGCAGGAAGGGCAGGAGGACGAAGACCAGGAGGAAGAGGACCACCCCCCTCATCCCCACCTCCAGGCCCGGCCCACCAGGGCCAGGAAGAGGACCAGGAAAAAGACCGCTTCCACCAGACCCCCACCCCCCGGCACGTAGGTGCTCACCAGGGCCTCGGCCAGGGCCAGGACCAAGGCGGCGGGCATGACCCCCCTCAGGTTGCCGAGCCCCGCCAGGGCCACGATGGCGAAGGACTTGAGGGTGAAGAGAAAGCCCACGGTAGGGCTGGCGTAGAGCATCACCGAGAGCATCACCCCCGCCACCCCGGCCAAGGCCGCCGCCAGGCCAAAGGCCAAAAGATAGACCCTCTCCGCCTCAATGCCCAAAAGCCCGGGGGCCAGGCGGTTCTGGGCCACCGCCCGCATGGCCAGGCCCAAGGGGGTCCGGGTGAGGAAGGCCTGGAGTAGAAGGAGCAAGGCCAAAGAGAGAAGGAAGGCCCCCAGGGGCACCGCCCCCAGGAAGAAAGGCCCCAGGGCCAGGGTCGCCGCCTGGTAGGGCGGGGCCACCACCCGGGTGTCGGCCCCGAAGAGGAGGAGGGCCAGGTTCTGCAGGAGGATGGAAAGCCCGAAGGTGAGGAGCATCTGGTTGAGCTCCGGGGCCTTGAGGACGGGGCGGATGAGGCCCCAGTAGGTGAGGGCCCCCACCAGGAAGGCGGCCAGGAAGGCCAGGCCCAGGGCGAGGAGGGGGTCCACGCCCCGGGCGGCGTAGAGCAGGTAGGAGAGGAAGGCCCCCACCATGAGGAACTCTCCGTGGGCGAAGTTGACGATGCCCACCACCCCCAGGGAGAGGGCAAGCCCGGTGGCCACCAGGGCATAAACCCCAGCTATGAGGAGGCCGTTCAGGAGGGTCTGGAGAAGGAGCTCCATGCTAGCGCAGGTAGTACTCCCCAGGGTAACGGAGGGGCACACTGGCCTTGTCCTTGGGGAAGACCGGACGGCGGGTTCCCTGGATGTACTGGAACTGGAACCAGATCTCCGGCCCGAAGCCCTGGTACCGGGTCTTGCCGGTGTCCGAGGGCTTGAAGCTCAGGGGGCCAAAGGGCGTGTTCATCTTGAGGGCGCTCAAGGCCTCGGCGATCCGGTTCTTGTCGGCGCTCCCCGCCCGCTCGGCGGCCAGGGCCAGGCTCTTCACAATGGTGTAGCCCATGGGGGCCATGTACTCCTCCGTCACCTCCCCGTACTTGTTGCGGTAGGCCTGGACGAAGCGGCGGGACTCGGCGTTGGGCACCGTGGGGAGCCAAGCGGTCATCCCCGCCACGTCCTGGGAGAGGGGGTTTTTCTCAAAGCCGATGGGCCAGGAGGGCGGAGCCCCGTAGATGAGCTTGGGCCTGAGCCCCACCTGCCGGGTCTGGGTGGCGATGGGCAGGGCGTCTACATCGTATCCAATCCAGTAAAGGATATCGGGGGCGAAGGCCCGGAAGCGGGTGAGGATGGGGGTGAACTGGCCGCTGCCCGCCTTGTAGGGCTCCGCCTGGACCTGGTAGCCCAGGCGCTCCAGCTGCTGCCTGTAGACCCCGATCCCCGCCGAGCCGAAGGGCCCGTCCTCGTAAAGGATGGCCACCTTCTTGGCGCCGTGCGCCTGGTTGAGGTACTGGAAGAACTGGAGGGCGGCGGTCACGTTGTGGTAGTCCCACGGGTGGTAGTGGAAGAAGAGGGGGTAGCCCTCAAAGGCCTGCTCCACCACGGAGGAGGCGGCCCCGATGCAGAGGAAGAGGGGGCCGTACTGCTTCACCGGGCCCGAGAGGGCGAAAGCCACGCTACTGGCCAGCCCCCCGATGACGATGTCCACCCGGTCCACGGTCATGAGCTTGGTGAAGGCGGGCACCGCCTTGGCGGGGTCGGTGCCGTCGTCCACCACCACCAGCTCCAGGCGTACCTTGCCGGCGGCGTTCACCTCGTCCGCCGCCAGCTGGATGCCGTTCAGGGCCGCCTTGCCCGAAACGGCGGAGACCCCCGAGAGGGGCAGGATGACCCCCACCTTGACCTGGGTCTGAGCCCAGGCCATACCCACCAAACCGACCATACCTACAAAACCGACGAGAAGCGCCCACTTGATCCCTTTCATCCCTACACCTCCTTATCGGCTCGCAAGCCAGCGGCTTGCGATGATCCCGCTCGCGTCCGGCCCCGAGGGGTCGGTGTAGCTTCCGCTGGGGTCGCCCCCGGGCCAGCGGTGGTTCATGCCCTGGATCAGGTAGAACTCGGCCAGCGTCCACTGGCCGTCCCGAGCCGTTCTCAGGCTCACGTTGCGCCCGCCCATGCTGACGGTGCTCCTGCTCTCTGTCCATCCCGAAATGATCCCGCAGTAGCGGTGGGCGTAAAGCCAGTGCAGGTAGACCTGCTGCCCATTCACCGGGTTCACGGTGGTGTCCGCGTCCCCGTGGAAGACGGCGAGAGGGATGCGGTAGGCCCGCCCCCAGGCCTGGCAGACCTTGGCCCCCTGGGCCTGCGGGTCCGGCCCCCCCTGTTGCATGGCCAGGAACGCCCCGTAGGGGGTCTCCGCCGCCTTGTATTCCAAGCCCGCCACCACGCCCAAAAAGGCGAAACGCTCGGGATAGGCCGCAGCCAGGATCACTGCCATGGCCCCTCCGGCGGAAAGCCCCGCCACCCCTATCCGCGACCCGTCCAAACCGAAGCTCCGGGCCAGATCCCGGGCCATGTCCGCAAGAAGGGCGGCCTCCCCGCTCCGGCCCTGGTTGAGGGAGTAAAACCAGTTCCAGCACCGGCTGGCGTTGGCCAGGAACGACTGCTCCGGGTAGAGGACGGCAAAGCCCAGGGCGTCGGCCACTCGGTCCATCCGGGTGCCTAAGGCGAAATCAGCGGCGGTCTGGGTGCACCCGTGGAGCATGACCAGAAGGGGAAGCTGTCCGGCCGCCGGACGGTAGAGGCGGTAGCCGCGGGTGCCCCAGGGATGGGTGTACGTCCCCACCGTCACCTGGCCCGAGCCCGCAGGCCTCACCTCGGCCGGGGCAGAAGGAGCGGGGCTCTGCCCGCACCCCGCAAGGACCCCAAGCGCCAAAACCGCTGCCACCCAAGCCCAGCTCATCCTTCCCATAGGACCTCCGCCTCGCCTTCGATCACCCGCTCCCCCCTCTGGTTCTCACAGAAGGTGTCCAGCGTGAGCACATACCCTCCCTTCTCCCGCTCCCGCACCGCCTTGAGGACGGCGGTGGCGGTGATGGTGTCCCCGAGGCGAACGGGTTTCAGGAAGCGCAGGGTCTGGCCCAGGTAGATGGCCCCCACCCCGGGGAGCCTGGTCCCGATGACCGTGGAGATGAGGCCCGCCACCAGAATGCCCTGGGCGATGCGCCCGCCGAAGCGGCTCCTTTTGGCGTAGGCCTCGTCCACGTGGAGGGGGTTGGTGTCCCCCACCGCCCCCACGAAGAGGGCCACGTGGGCCTCGGAGATGGTCTGGGTGTAGCTGGCCCGGTCCCCTACCCGAAACCTCATGGGGCCACCTCCTTCAAAAAGTCCTCCAGGATGGCCTTGAGCCGCGCCGGGTCCTCGAGGTTCAGGGAGTGGCCCACCCCCTCCAGCACCATGAGCCTGCCCTTGGGGAAGAAGGCCTTTGTCTCCTCGGCCATGGCCCTGGTCACGATGGGGTCCAGGGTTCCGTAGAGGACCAGCACCGGGCCAGGGTAGGCGCGGGAGGCCCGCCAGGCGGCAAGGGCCCGAGCGTTCCCCTGATAGTGGGCGGGGTGCATCCTCTGGGCGCAGTCCACCAGCTCCGGGAACCATGGGGGGCGGTGGGTGGGGGCCATGGCCGCAAGGGCCTGGGCCAGGGCCTCGCGGTTATACCGGTAGGACTCCAGGATGGGGTAGTAGGCCTCGGGGGTCTCAAGGCCCGAGGGCGGGGCGGAGTTTAGGAGGACAAGCCCCCGGGTCTTCTCCGTGGCCGCCTCC
This sequence comes from Thermus aquaticus, assembly GCF_001280255.1. Taxonomy (NCBI): domain Bacteria; kingdom Thermotogati; phylum Deinococcota; class Deinococci; order Thermales; family Thermaceae; genus Thermus; species Thermus aquaticus. Next base: position 1,645,214 of record NZ_LHCI01000106.1, read on the forward strand.
ATCACCACCGCCCCGCCCAGGGAGTGGCCCACCAGGACCGCCTCCTCCACCCCCATCTCCCGGAGAAAGCCCCGGAGGGCCTCGGCGTAGGCGGGGATGGAGGGGACGAAGCCCTCGGGGGCCGGGGTCTCCCCGAAGCCGGGGAGGTCAGGGGCCAGGAGCCGGGCCCCGTCCGGGGGGTCCTGCAAAAGGCCTCGCCACCACGCCTTGCAGGCGAAGTTGCCGTGAACCAGAACCACGGGTGTTCCCTGTCCAGCCTCCAGATAGCTAAGCATATACCTCCTCCAAGAAAGTCCGGACTTCCCGGGCGAAGGCCTGGGGGTCCTCGAGGGGGGCAGCGTGCCCGGTGGGCAGGGCGGCAAGCCTGGCCCCAAGGCTCTCCGCCAGGGCCTGGGCGTAGGCCTTGGGGAAGAGGAGGTCCTCCTCCCCGTAGAGGACGAGGGCGGGGAGGGTGAGGGCCTTCAGATGCGGCCTCAGGTCCTCCAGGGTGAGGAAGCCCTGAAGGAGCCGCTCCTGGGCCGCCTCTCCCGGGGCCTGGGCGGCCAGGGCCTTAAGGCCCTCCTCCGCGAGGAGCTCGGGGTGGGTATTGAGGAACCGGGCCCCGAAGACCCAGGGCAGGGCCACCCGGAGGCGGAGGGGAGTTCCCCCCGCCCTGAGGGCATGGAGCCAGCTTTCCACCTTGACCCGGAGGGCCGGGTCCAGGTAGGGGGTGGTGCAGGCGAGGGCCAGGCCCCTGACCCTTTCCGGGGCGAGAAGGGCCAGGGCCATGGCCACGATACCCCCGTTGGAAAGCCCCACCAGGGCGGCCTCCTCCCACCCCAGGCGGTCCAGGAGGCCGAGGAGGTCCTCGGCGTGGAGCCTCGGGGTGTAGGGCCCCTCCGGGGCCTCGCTTTCTCCCTGGCCCCGCATATCGTAGCGGAGAAGGGCGAAGCCCTTAAGGTGGGGAAGGACCGGGTCCCAGCTCTCCAGGCGCTGGAAGATGCCGTTGAGGAGGACCACCTTGGGCCCCTCGCCCACCACCTCGTACCTAAGCCTCACCATGGGCCTCCTCCCAAAGCCTCTTCAAGGCCTCCTTGTTGACCTTGCCCGGCCCGGTCTTGGGAAGCTCCTCCAGGAAGACCACGTGCTTGGGCACCTTGTACCCGGCAAGGCGCTGGCGGAGAAAGGCCCTCAGGGCCTCGGCCTCGAGGGTCTCCCCGGGCTTTAAGGCCACGAAGGCCGCCCCCCCCTCCCCCCATCTGGGGTCGGGGACCCCCACCACCGCCGCCTCCTTCACCGCCGGGTGGTCGTAGAGGACCCTTTCCACCTCCACCGGGTAGACGTTCTCCCCGCCGGAGATGAACATCTCCTTCCTGCGGCCCACGATGTAAAAGCGCCCCCCCTCGTCCCGGTAGGCCAGGTCCCCGGTCTTGAGCCAAAGCCGCTCCCCGTCCCAGGCGAAGACCTTCTCGTTCTCCTCCGGGCGGCGGAAGTAGCCCTTCATGACCACACCCCCGGAAAGCCAGAGCTCCCCCGCCTCCCCTATCCCCGCCTCCTTCCCGTCCTCCCGCACCAGGCGCGCCCTCAGGTGGGGCATGGGGCGGCCCACGCTCTCGGGGTAGGCCTCGGCCTCCGCCAGCTCAAAGGCGAAGCAGTTCACCCCGCACTCCGTGAGGCCGTAGCCCTGCTTGAAGCGCACCCCCTTCCTGCGGAAGGCCTCCCGCACCGGGGCCGGGCAGGGGGCCCCGCCGGAGATGGCGAAGCGGACGAAGCCGAGGTCCAACCCCTCCCAGCCCTCGGCCTCCGTGAGCATCTGGAACATGGTGGGCACCAGGAAGAGGATGGTGGGCCGGAAGCAGCGGGTAAGCTCCAGGTACTCCTCAGCCCGGAAGCGCTCCATGAGCACCACCTGCCCCCCCAGGAAGAGAAGGGGGGTGGCCAGGGCGTTGAGGGCGGCGTGGAACATGGGGGTGGCCAGGATGTAGCGGTCCTCCCGGGAAAGGCCCCAGGCCGCCGCGGTCTCCAGGGCGTTCAGCAGAAGCTGGCGGTAAGGGATGAGGGCCCCTTTGGGCAGGCCGGTGGTCCCCCCGGTGAAGAGGAGGAGGGCGGGGTCTTCCAGGCCCACGGAAAGGGCTTCCGGAGCCTCTTCTCCCTCCTCCAGGGCCTCGAGGGGGAGGGCCTTGGGGTCCAGGGCCAGGGCCACCTCGCCAAACCCCTCTCCGTAGAAGAGGACCCTGGGCTCCGTGTAGGCGTGGAGGGCCTGGAGCTCGGGGAGGCTTAAGCGGTGGTTGAAGGGGGTGAGGATGTGGCCCAGAAGAGGCCCGGCAAAGAGGAGGTCTAGGTAGGCCAGGTGGTTGTGGGAGAGAAGGCCCACCCGGTCCCCCGGGCCCACGCCCAGGGCCCTGAGAGCTCCCGCCGCCCGCCTGGCCCTCTGGTAGAGCTCCCCGTAGGTGTACCAGTGCTCCCGGAAGAAGAGGGCCCTTCGCTCCGGGTGCTGGGATGCCAGCCAGGCCATGCGGTTGGGCTCAAGCATAAAGCCTCCCCTCAAGCTTCAGCACCGCCGCCCCGTAGAAGTACCCCACCCCCGCCGCCGCCAAGGCCACCAGGCTCCCCTCCTTAAGCCTCCCTTCCCGCCAGGCCAGCTGCAGGGAGAGGATGGGGTCCAGCTGGCCCAGGTGGCCGTAGTCCTCGAGGTAGATGGACTGCCCCTCGGCGAGGCCCAGGCCCTGGAGCACCTTTTGGTGGGCGGAGCGCTTCATGTGGAGGAGGGCCAGGTAGTCCAGGTCCGCCTCCCCGTACCCGGCCTCCTCCAAAGCCTCGCGAACCACCTCCAGGAAGGTGGGGATGGAGGTGGCGTCCAGCCTGGCCTTCATGGCCTCGGGGTCCTCCACCCTTAGGCAGTACTCCCCCAGGTTCTCCTGGGTGAGGGGGCGCCTGGTTCCCCCCACGGGGACCTTGACGGAGAGGGCCAGCTCGGGGTCCATGCGGTGGGCCAGGCCCAGGAGCCTGAGCCCGGGCCCCTCCCGGGTGAGGAGGGCGGCGGCCCCGCCCGCCGCCAGGTCGTAGAGAAAGCGGGTGTGGGGGTCTTGGTAGTCCACCAGGTCCCCGTTCCGGTACCCCCCGGCCACCAGGACCGCCTGGGCCTCCTTCCGGGTGGCGAAGAGGCCCCGGGCCACCTCCAGGGCCCCCAGGAAGGTGGCGCACTTCTGGTTCAGGTCCAGCCCCCTGGCCCGGTGGGCCCCCACCCGGAGGGCCAGGTAGGGGGCCGTGGCCCAGACGGGGTAGTCCTTATATTCCTCCACCATGGAAAGCACCCAGTCCACCCCCTCACCGGGGAAGCCCGCCAGCCTCAGGGCCTCCTCGGCGGCCCAGGCCGCCATCTCCGCCGGGTGGTCCTCGGGACCGGGCACGGGCTTTTCCCGGATGCCGAGCTTCTCCCGCACCACCTCCACGGGCAGACCCGACGAGGCGGCGATCTCCTCCGCCGTCATGCGGCCTCTCGGCAGGTAAACCCCAAGGCTTCGCACGTACATCTGCCCTTAGGGTAGCGGGGGGGCGTTACACGCCCGTTACACCCCCGTTTCCCCCAGGGTTCGGCCAAAATGGAGGTGTGCCCTACCCGGTGCCCCCCTCGAGGCTCCGCCCGCCCCGCACCGCCCGGGAGGTGTCCCGCCTCCGCCCCCTGGGCCTGGTGGAGGCCGCCTTTGGCAAAAGCCCGGGGGTGGTCCTGGCGGCAGGGCCCGGCTACGGCAAGACCAGCCTGGCGGCGGAGATGGGCGGGATTTACCTGGCCCTGGCCGAGGAGGCCAAGGACCCGGCGGTCTTCCTCTGGCACCTCCTCTACGCCTACCGGGACCGGGCCGGGCTCTCGGAGGCCGCCCGCCTGCTGGAAGGGGGAGCCTGGCCCCGGGCCCTCGAGGCCTTCCTGGAGGCCCTGGAACCCCTGGGCCCCCAGCTTCTCGTCCTGGACGAGGCCCATAGGGCGGAAAGCCCCGGGGTCCTGAAGGCCCTGGAGGGGCTCTGCCGCCTCCCCTCTCTGCGCCTCCTCCTCCTCTCCCGCAAGGCCGCCCCCTTCGCCTTCCTCACCGTCCTAACCGAGCAGGAGCTGGCCTTTGACCCCGAAGAGGCCTGGGCCCTGGCCAAGGCCCTGGCCCCGGAGCTCCCCGCCTTTGAGGTGGAGCGGGCCCACTCCCTGGTGCGGGGCTGGCCCCTGGGCCTCCGGGTCGTCCTCTTGGCCATGCGCCGGGGCCTAAGGCCTGAGCTCGCCCTGGAGAGCGGGGAGGGCCTCCTCACCTATCTGGCCTACGGCCTTCCCCAGGAGCTCCTCCTAAAGGCGGCCCGGCTCGCCCTCCTGGGGGAGGTGCCGGAGGAAGAGGCCCAGGACCTCCTCCCCTACGCCGAGGACCTCCTCCTGGAGCGCAGGCCGGGCAGGCTGGCCTTCCACCCCCTGGTGCGGAGCGCCCTCAAGGCCCTTCTGCCCGAGGCCGAGGCCCGGGAGCTTCTGGCCCAGGCCGCCGAGACCGCCCTCCACCAGGGCGAGGGGGTCCGGGCGGCGGAGTTCCTGCTGGAGGCCGGGCGCTTCGGCCACGCCGCCGACCTCCTCCTCAAGGAAGGGCAGGCCTGGCTTGAGCGGGGCCTCACCTACACGGTCCTCAGGCTCCTCGCCCACCTGCCCGAGGGGGTGAGGCGGGGGCGGACGGGGCTATTCCTCCTCGAGGCCGAGGCCCTGCGCCAGGCGGGGCGGTACCGGGAGGCGGAGGCCGCCTACCAGCGGGCCCTGGAGGCGGGGGAGGGCCGGGCCTACCTGGGCCTGGTGCGCCTCTTCCTGGACACGGTGGAGCCCGCCCGGGCCAGGCCCTACCTGGAGGAGGCCCTGAAGCGCTTCCCCGAGGAGGCGAGCCCCCTCCTGGCGGAAAACCTCCTCAACGAGGGGCGGCCAGAAGAGGCCCTCGCCCTTGGGCTTTCTGGCCCCAGGGTTCTCCTCAGGCTGGGCCGGCCCGACGAGGCCCTGGCCCTCCTCAAGGAGGCCCAGGACCCGGGCCTCCACCGCCCGCCCCAGAACCACCGGGAAGGGACCCTACTCCGGGCCCTCCTGGAGTGCGTGGCCGGGGATGCGGAAGAGGGCCTGCGCTTCGCCGAGCGGGGCCGTTTTGAGGCCGAGGTCCTGGGAAGCCCCTTCGGCGTGAGCCTGGCCGAGGCCAGGAAGGGGCACGCCCTCCTGGCCCTGGGGCGGCCCGCCGAGGCCCGGGGAGCCTACCAGACGGCCCTGGCCCTGGCCGAGGGCGGACCCGCCCGCCTCCGGGTGGAGGCTCTGGGAGGATTGGCCGCCCTGGGGGACCGGGAGGCCTACGGAGAGATGGTCCGCCTGGCCCGGGCGGCGGGGGACCTCTGGGTGGAGGGGTTCATGACCCTGGTGGTGGCCCTGGCCTGGCTCCGCCGGGGAGAGGCCTTCCCTCTGCCTCCCCTGGAGCTCCTGGACCCCTTCCTTAGGGCGGTGGCCCAGGCTTACCCCTTCGCCGACGGTTTTGAAGGGCTCCTTCTCCGCTACCCCTTCCTCGCCGGCCGCACCCTCTTTACCCCGCCGCTTCCCCGGCTACGCCGGGGCCTCTGGCGCCTGGGACGGCTCCCCGAGGCCTACCACCCCGGGGTGTCGGTGGAGATTCGGACCCTGGGAAGCTTCCAGGTCCTGGTGGAGGGGAGACCCGTGCGCCTGCGCCGGGAGAAGGCCAGGCTCCTCCTGGCCCTTCTGGCCGCACGGGACTGGCACAAGGAGGACCTCCTGGAGGCCCTAGAGGCCTCCCCGGGGGAGTTCCGGGTCCTCTGGTGGGAGGTGGTGAACGCCCTGGAGCCCGGCCGCCCCAAAGGGGCACCTCCCTACTTCCTGCGGGCCCGCCCCTACGGCCTCCGCCTCGAGGTCCCCGAGCTCTACCTGGACCTCCTGGACCCCAAGGCCCCCCTGGACCTCCCCTTCGCCGACCTGGACCACCCCGCCCTGGAGGAGCGCCGCCTGGCCTACCTGGCGGAGAAAAGGCGCCTCCTGCGGCAGGGCCAGGACCTGAGGGGCTGGCTCGCCCTCCTCCGGCTGGACCCCCTGAACGAGGAGGCCTTCGCCCGGCTCCAGGGAAGCCCCCTGGCCCAGGAGGCGGAACGGCTCCGGCAGGAGGCCCTGCGGGAGCTGGGCCTGGGCTAAACCGGGTCCTGGCAAGGATCTAGGTGGCCGTGGCCCCCCCGTCCACGGGGAGGACGGCCCCGGTGATGTAGTCCGAGGCGGGGCTTGCCAGGAAGAGGACCGCTCCGCCCAGCTCCCCCGGTCTTCCCGGCCGGCCCAGGGGCAAGGTGGCCTGGAGCAGGGACTCTATCCGGGGCAGGACCTTCTCCGTCATGCGGGTGGGGAAGAAACCCGGGGCCAGGGCGTTGACCCGGATGCCCCACCTTCCCCACTTCACCGCCAGGTCCCGGGTGAGGGCGATTAGCCCCCCTTTGGAGGCGGAGTAGCCCACGGCGTCCAGGACCTCGGGGTACTCCCCCTTGAGGCCGGCCACGGAGGCGATGTGGATGATCTTGCCGTAACCCCTCTCCTTCATCCGCCTGGCCGCCACGCGGCTGGCCAGGAAGGCGCCCACCAGGTTGACCTCCAACACCTCCCGCACCTTCTCCACCGGCATCTCCAGGCTGGGGGCGCCCCAGCTGATCCCGGCCGCGTTGACCAGGATGGTCAGGGGCCCCAGGGTCGCCTCCACGGCCACCACCACCTCCTCCAGCCGGGCCTCGTCCCGCACGTCCCCTTCCAGATAAAGGGCCTCCTCCCCTAAAGCCTTCCTCGCCTCCTCCAGGAAGCTGGCCCGCCGGGCCAGAACGGCCACCCTGGCCCCCGCTTCCTGGAGGGCCAGGGCGGCCTCGAGGCCCAGCCCCCGGGAGCCCCCGGTCACCAGGGCCGCCTTGCCGTCTAAGCGAAAACGCTCTAGAAACATCATGCCCCTCCGCCAAAAAAGTCCCTGTACTTCTCCCTAAGAGCCCGCTTGAGGAACTTGCCGGCGCTGGTCCTGGGGATCTCCTCCACGAAGACGTAGGCGTCGGGAAGCTGCCACTTGGCGAAGCCCGCCTCGAGGAGGTGCCCGTTCAGCTCCTCGGGGCTGGGGGGCTCGTCCCGGGGCACCACCACGGCCAAGGGCCTTTCCTGCCACCTAGGGTGGGGAATGGCCACCACCGCCGCCTCCCGCACCTTGGGGTGGCCCATGAGGGCGTTCTCCAGGTCCACGCTGGAGATCCACTCCCCGCCGGACTTGATGAGGTCCTTGAGGCGGTCCTTGATCTCCAGGTAGCCCTCCTCGTCCCAGACGGCGATGTCCCCGGTGCGGAACCAGCCGTCCGGGGTCAGGGCGGCCCGGCTGGCCTCCTCGTTCCGGTAATAGCCCTGGGTGATCCAGGGGCCTTTGAGCTGGACCTCCCCCATGGTCTTCCCGTCTTTGGGCACGGGCCTTCCCCCCTCGTCCGCCACCCTGAGGCGCACCAGGGGGATGGGGAGGCCGGTTTTGGCCTTGAGGGCGGTCTTCTCCTCAGGAGAGAGGCGGGCCTCCAGGTGGCTTTTGAGGAAGTTCTGCACCACCACCGGGGAGGTCTCGGTGAGACCGTAGCCCTGGCGCACCTCAATGCCCAGGCGCTCAAAGCGCTCCACCAGGCTCCGCGGAGCCGCCGAACCCCCCACCACCAGGCGCCTCAGGGTCTTGAGGCGGTGGCCTGTGCTCTCCAGGTGGTCGGCCAGGGCCAGCCAGACCGTGGGCACCCCGGCAGTAAAGGTCACCCCCTCCCCATCAAAGAGCTCCACCAGGGAGGCGGGGTCCAGCCTAGGGCCGGGGAGGACCTGTTTGGCCCCCACCAAGGTAGCGGCGTAGGGGAGGCACCAGGCGTTGACGTGGAACATGGGGACCACAGGAAGCACGGTGTCCTTCTCGGAAAGGGCAGTGCCGTCCTCCAGGTTGGCGGCCAGGCTGTGGAGGACCAGGGCCCGGTGGCTGTAGACCACCCCCTTGGGAAGCCCCGTGGTGCCGGTGGTGTAGGCCATGCCGCAGGCGGCCTCCTCGGGGAGGCGCACCGGCTCAGCCTCCTCCCCCAGGACCGCCTCGTAGGCCAGGTAGCCCTCGGGGGCTTTCTCGTCCATCACCACAAAGTGGGCCACGGTCTTGAGCTCGGGCCGGAGGGCCTCCACCAGGGGCAGGAGCTGGGGGTCAAAGAGGAGGACCTTGTCCTCGGCGTGGTTGAGGATGTAGGCGATCTCCTTGGGGGAGAGGCGGGGGTTGGCGGTGTGGAGGACGGCCCCCATCCCGGGCACGGCGAAGTAGGCCTCCAGGTGGCGGAAGTGGTTGAAGCCCAGGGTGGCCACCCGGTCCCCCACGCCCACCCCGAGGGCCCTCAAGCCTCCCATGAGCCGCTTGGCCCGGCGGTGGACCTCGGCGTAGGTGGTGCGGTGGACCTCGCCGGTGTGGAGGCGGGAAACCACCTCCTTCTTCCCAAAAAGCTCCGCCGCCCGCTCCAGGAAGTCCCAAAGGTTCAGCTCCTCGTCCATCATGGTGCTTAAAAGCACGCCTTCACCCCCCTTGGTCTAAGTCTACTGCCCTCCTTGGTCTTGGTCCGGCTCCAGCCGATAAAAGGTTCCCTTGGCGAAGGCCACAGGGCTACCTTCCAGGTAGATCTCCCCCACCGCAAAGACCAGCCGCTTCCCCAGGTGGAGGATGCGGCCCCTTGCCAACAAGCTGCCGCCCCGTACGGGCCTCAGGTAGCTCACCGCTAACTCTGCGGTGACCACTTTTCCCGCTAGGCTCTCCGCGGCGCTCCCCAAGGCGCTATCCAGAAGAGCCGCTAAGATGCCCCCGTGCACCAGGCCCTGGCCTTGGAGAAACTCCTCTCGCACCTTCAAGCAAAGTTCCGCCTCACCGCCCGCCTTTTTTAGGACCTTGGCCCCGAACCAGCCAGCGAAAGGACTCAAGGAAACCTCCTCCACGTTGTGGAAGCGAAGGTCACCTCATCTCCACAGATCACATGCCCGATGGAGGCGGGCTTCCAGGGTTGGGGGTTCCGGGTCCCTGTCTGAGCAAGGAGGAGGTGGCGTTGCCGGAAGCCCCATAGTGTGAAGAGGGACAAAAGGCCAGGGGGGTGGTGGCCCCGGCAAAGGGAAGAAGTATGGTGGGCCTCGCTCCGGCGGGGCTGTAAACCCCAAGGCCCCTGATAGCGGCCTCGGTGGCGATAGGGGCCCGTGCCGCACTGCGTGGCAAACCTCTGGCCCAGCTGAGAGTCCCTAACATCCATGGACACCCTTGCCACCTCCTTTAGCAAACCCCGGCGGTAGGCTAGGAAGGCCTGCGATGGAGCGGCCTCCGTCTACGAAGAGGGCTTGGCCTGTGATAAAGCGGCTTTCTTCGGAGAGCAAGAAGAGGGCGGCCCGAGCCACCTCCTCGGGGCGGCCTGCCCGCCTAAGGGGAGAGGCCTCTACCTCTGCCCTCCAGGCCCAGTCGGGCAGACTCGCCGTCATGGGGGTGGCGATGAGACCTGGGACGAGGGCGTTCACCCGAATGCCCTTCGGGGCCAGTTCCAGGGCCAGAGTGCGGGCGAGGCCAAGGATGCCCATTTTGCTGGTTGCGTAGTGAGCGAGCCCGAAGGCCCCTAAGGCTGCCACCGAGCCCGTGAGGACCAGGCTTCCCCCCTCACCTAGAACCTCCCCCGCCTTCCTGGCCACCAGGAAGCTTCCCGTGAGGTTGACCCGGAGAACCCTCTCCCAGTCCTCTAGGGATAGTTTCCAGGAAATGGCGGAGTGGGCCACGCCTGCAAAGTGGGCCAACCCGTGAAGCTGCCCGAACTCCTCCAGGCCCTCCTGGAAGGCCTGCTCCACCCCTTCGGGGTCGGTTATGTCTGCGGGGACGGCCAAGGCCTCGGTCTCTAGTTCTGCTACTGCTTCGGCTAGGGTAGCCTCCTCCTGGTCTACGGCCACGAGCCTCGCTCCTTCCTTTGCAAACAGCTTTAAGGCTACCCGGCCGATGCCGCTCGCCGCTCCGGTGATAAGGATGGTCTTGCCGGAAAGCCTTCCCATCAGCGCAAACTGGCGTAGACTGCGTTCCTAAAGAGCTGGGCGTAGTAGGTGCGCCCTCCGGGATTCTGCATCATGTAGATGCCCACGAGCCGCTCCTTGGGGTCCACGAAGAAGTAAGTGCCGAAAAGCCCTGCCCAGAAGTAGTCTCCCGCCGATCCCGGAAGGGGACTGCCTCCCTCGGAAAGGCGTACGGCCACACCTAGGCCGAAACCGTACCCTGGGCCCGGGAGGTAGGGGTCTCCCCGCTGTAGGGAGGGGAGATAGAGGGGTCCAAGGTGATCTCGAGTGAGGAGCTCCACGCTTTTGCGGGAGAGGATGCGCTTACCTGCGAGCTCCCCCCCATTCAGGAGGGCCTGGAGAAAGCGGTAGTAGTCCAAGGCTGTGGCCACGGCTCCCGCACCCCCCGAGAAACGCTTGGGGGGTTCTCGGATGTTGAGGGCTGGAGGGGTGGGGCTTCGGGTAAAGGGGTCCTGACGGAAGGGCTCGGCGATCCGTTCCCACTTCTCCTTAGGCACCTGGAAGCCGCTATCGGCCATTCCCAGGGGTTTGAAGATGCGCTCTGCCATGAGCTCAGCGAGGCTTTTCCCCGCTATCTTTTCCAGGAGGTGGCCCAGGAGGTCCGTGGAGTTACCGTACTCCCACACCGAGCCTGGTGAAAACTGGAGGGGAAGACGGGCGAGCTTGCTGAGGAACTCCTCCGGGGTCTGGTCTACAGCGTCCACCCCTACCTTGCGGTATTCCTGCTTAACCAGGGAATCAAAGAAGATCCCGTAGGTTATTCCAGAGGTGTGGCGCAGGAGGTCGTAGATGGTGATGGGCCTTGGCGCGGAGACAAGCTCCAGCACGGATCTCCCATCTTGGGACTTCTCTACCCCTACCCTGAGGTCCCGGAACTCAGGGAGGTAGAGGGCGATGGGGTCGGTAAGGAAAAGCCTCCCTTCCTCCACCATCTGCAAGGTTAAGACCGAGGTCAGGGGCTTTGTCATGGAGTAAACCCGGAAGATGGCCTCTTTGGACATGGGGGCCTTGGTCGTGGGATCCAGGTACCCCACGGCCTCGTGGAGGACCACCCGGCCGTTTCGGGCCACCAAGAATACCGCCCCGGGGAGCCTGCCCTGGTCTACCTCAGCCTCGAGGCGGGCCTTGAAGGCGGCGAGCCGGCTTAAGTCCACCCCCTCCTGGACCTGGGCTAAGGCCAAGCTCAGGAGGAACCCAATGGTGATCCAAGTTCTACCCTTCACCTTACATCACCTCCTAAAAGGTTGCTGGAGGGATGCTGCGGACGCTAGGGGCCCTTACCTTGACCAGTTCAGGCGGAGTTCGGTGTTGGCGACCTGGGTTCATCCCTCACCTCCTTACCGACCGTTCAGTAGAATTGAGGCCATATTAAGCCCCCCGGCTATCTCCTGTCAAGGTGGGGCCTGTCTGACCTCTCATCACTTGCCCCCTCCCAGCTCCTGAAGCAACCTGGCAGCTCCACCACCACCGCTTCCCGCCAGGGCGGGGGCCCCTGGGCCAGGGCGATCCGGGCCAGGCGGAAGCAGTTCCTTCCTCTTTGGGGCCCCCACCCCAGATGAACCGCCGCCCATAGGGAGGCGTCCGGCCCGGAAGCCCAAGGAAGGCCAGATACCAGGGTTCCCGCCTCCCCTGGTAGTTGTGGGTTGCACACCTTACTAACCCCCCTCTTCTTTTCCCCTTGTCAAGCCCCGGCCCTCACGGTGATGAGGGCTCAGCTGCGCCCCCTCTTGACACTTCTGGGTTGAGGGGTTAACCTATACTCAACCGTTTACTCAACCGTCCCGACCGACTAGTCGGTAACTTCGCCTAACGAGTCCGTCTGGAAGACGGTCAGGGTCTTTGGCGGAACACTTGGCTTAGAAGGGGGGAGCTAAGGATGTTAAGGATATCGATGTCCAAGTGGCTTACGCTCGGGGGCTTGGCTGTCCTAACCTCGCTGGCTTGGGCCCAGACCCTGAGGATTGGCGTAGTGGGACCCATGGCCTTCGTGCAGGGGGCCCATACGTGGTACGGAGCCACTCTGGCCGCGGAGGAGATCAACCGCGCCGGGGGCATCCAGGTGGGGGACAGACGCTACCGCATTGAGCTACTAAGGGTGGACACCAACGAGATGCTGAGCGTAACCGATGCGGCTACCGCCGTGGAGCGGGCTATCACCGCCCAACGCGTGGACTTCCTTGTCGGGGGCTTCCGGAGTGAGGCGGTCCTGGCCATGACCGAGGTGGCGGCGGACTACAAGAGGATCTTCATCTTCACGGGTGCGGGCTTAGACGGGATCCTCGCCGGCCGTGTGGACCGGAACTACGAGCGCTTCAAGTACCTTTTCCGCGTAAGCCCCAATAGGTCCAGCGACCTGGCCCGCACCTCTCTCCTACTCCTAGGCGAGGTGGTCCAAGCGGTGCGGCAGCAGCTGGGTATCCCGCGGCCCAAGGTGGCCATCCTGGCCGAACGGGCGGCCTGGGCCGATCCGCTGGTGGAGACGGCCACCCGGCTTATCGCCGCACCCCCACCCCAGGGGTATGGGGCCGAAGTGGCGGGAACCTGGCGGCCTTCAGCGGTGGCGACCGATGTCACCTCGGAGCTCACCGCCATCCAGCGCGCCGGGGCCCAGGTGATCTACACGGTCCTCTCCGGCCCTGTAGGGGTTCCCTTCGGGCGTGACTGGGGACGCCTGAGGATCCCCGCTGCCCCTGTGGGCATCAACGTGGAAGCCCAGCAGGAGACCTGGCTCAAGGCCACGGATAACCTGGGGAACTACGTCGCCACCCTCAGTTCCCTGGCTCCGGGCGTGGCCATCACCCCCAAGACCATCCCCTTCATCACCAGCTTCCAGGCTCGTTTCAAGGAGTTCCCCATCTACACCGCCAGCGGAGCCTACGGGGCCCTCTATGTCCTTGCGGATGCCCTGAACCGGGCTGGCACCCTGGATGTGGAGGCGGTGGTCAAGGCCCTGGAGGCCACCGATTTAGTGGGTCCTTCCGGCCGGATTGTCTTTGACAAAACGCACGATGTCACCTGGGGTCCTGGCTTCACCACCGGGCTTGGGGTCCAGTGGGTGGGCAACCGCATGCAGGCCTTCTGGCCTCGCAACTGGCGAGTGGGGGATAAGGTGATCAGCTATGCGGGCGTGCGCCCCTACCAGCTGCCCCCCTGGGTGGTGGAGGCCTGGAGGCGGTAGATGTTCGCAGCCATCCTGGTCAACGGCCTAGTCCTGAGCGGCATCTACGGGATGCTGGCTCTGGGGTTCGCCCTCACCTACGGGGTGGCCCGGATCCTGAACCTGGCCCACACGGCCTTCTACATGGTGGCCGCCTACGCCCTTTTCTTCTTCCTGGGGTGGACGGGCTTTGCTGGGGCAGCTCTCCTCGGGGTTCTCGTTGTTCTCCTCCTGGCCCTGGCCGCCTATGGGCTCCTCCTCGAGCCCCTGAGGGAGCACGAGGCCACAGTGCTCATCGTCACCATCGCCCTAGCCCTCCTCCTGCAGGAGGTGGTCCTCCTTCTCTTTGGGGGGCACTTTCGCTCTGTGCCCGCCCTCCTTCCCGGGTACGTGGAGGTCCTGGGGGTGCGGGTGGCCCAGCAGGCCCTTCTGGCCCTGGGCTTCGCTGCCGCAGTGCTTTTGGCCGCGTGGGCCCTCCTGAAGGGAACGCGGCTCGGCCTTGGGATCCGGGCCGCAGCCCAGGACCAGGAGGCGGCGGAGCTCGTGGGCATAAGCCTGTCCCGTGCCGGGTACTGGGCCGTGGGCCTAGGGGCCTTGCTGGCAGCTCTGGCGGGCTTGGCCGTGGCTCCCATGGCCACCCTCGAGCCCCACATGTGGAACCCTCCCCTCCTGGTGGTCCTGGCCGCGGTGGTCCTGGGGGGGCTGGGTAGCCTTCCCGGAGCCCTTTTAGGGGCCTTGGTCCTGGCCTTTGCTGAGGTTTTGGTGGTCAACCTTGTTCCAGGGGGGGCCTTTCTGCGGACTGCGGTGGCCCTTTTCATCATGGTCTTGGTCCTGGTGGCTAGGCCAGAGGGCCTTTTCGGCGTGGGCTTTGCGGAGGAGCGATGACCGGTCCTTTGCGGGTTTGGTCCCTACCCTGGATTTTCCTCTACCTTAGGCATGAGGTTCTGGCCTTGCCCGGGCGGAGCGTGGCCCTCCTGTTCGTCCTTTTTCTGTTGGTTTTGCCGCTCTTTACCCAGGATCCCTACTGGCTCCGCGTCCTAACCCTCACGGCCATCTTCGCACTTTATGCCGCTAGCTGGGACCTGCTTTCCGGCTACACGGGCCAGGTGAGCCTGGGACACGCCTTCTTTTTCGGTCTTTCCGGGTACGTTTCGGCCATCTTAGGGCGGGAGCTGGGTCTTCCCCCCTGGCTTACTGTGCCCTTGGGGGCTTCTCTGGCTGCGCTGGCGGGAGTTTTCGTTGGCCTCCCGTCCTTAAGGGTCCGGGGACCTTACCTTTCCCTCGTTACCCTGGCCTTTCCCATCATCGCCCTGGGCCTCGTTTTCGTCTTTCCTAAGATCACGGGGGGTGAGCTGGGCCTTTCCGGCCTGCCCCGGCTGGGGCAGAGCCGCCTGCAGGAGTACTACATCGTGGTGTTCACCTTTCTCCTCTCCACCTTGTTTCTCTGGAAGCTTGGCGGATCCCGGATCGGCCTCTTCCTACACGCCATCCGCGAGGATGAGGTGGCGGTGCGCATGGTGGGGGTGAACACCGTGCGCTACAAGCTTTTGGCCTTTGGGGCCAGCGCCTTCTTCGCTGGCCTCGCTGGGGGTCTCCACGCCCACTTCCTGCGGGTGGTGGGGCCGGACAGCCTCTCCGTCTTCAACTCCATTCAGCCCATCGTCTGGTCGGTTTTCGGGGGGCTGGCTACCATCTACGGCCCCGTGGCGGGCACCTTCCTCCTCTTCCCCCTTTTGGAGTTTCTCCGAGTGGTTGAGGAGGTGCGGATGGTGGCCTTCGCTTTCTTGATCCTGCTGGTGATGCGCTTCCTGCCCCAAGGGGTGGTGCGGGGGGTTTTGGACCGCCTGGAGGAGACGTGTCCCAGGTGCAAGGTGCGCAACGCTTTCACCCGCAGGCGCTGCCGGGCCTGTGGGGTGGAGTTGCGCCTTCCTGAGAAGGAGGTGGTAGCGTGACTGAGGCCCTTTATCTGGAACGCCCCTGGACCCGCTTCTATCCTCCGGGAACTCCTTCGCAGGTGGAGCCGGGTCAGGGGAGCGTGGGCGAATGGGTAGCGGAGGCCTTCCGGAGCTGGGAGCGTTCGGTGGCCATCCTCTACTACGGGCGGGCCTACCGTTACGGGGAGCTCCTCGAGGCCGCCCAGCGCTTTGCCGGGGGACTTCAAGCCCTGGGCCTGAGGCCCGGGGACCGGGTGGGCCTCTACCTGGCCAACAGCCCCCAGTTCGCCATCGCCTACCTAGGCATACTGTGGGCAGGTGGAGTGGTGGTGCCTGTGAGCCCCCTCTACACCTCCCACGAGCTTGCCCACCAGCTTAGGGATTCTGGGGCGCGGTTCCTGGTGGTCCAAGACGCCCTCTTTGAAACGGCGCGCCGGACAGGCGTAGAGCTGGAGGCTACGGTGGTGGTCTCCCTTAAGGAGGCCTTGCCCGTCTGGCAACAGCTTTTGGTGCGGGGGTTGCCTGTTCCCCAGGGGGCGGGAACCTACCCCTTCGCCCACCTGCTTAGGAGCGAGCCCCTGCGGGCTCCCGTTTCCCGCTCTGCAGAGGACCTGGCCGCCCTTCCCTACACCGGGGGCACCACAGGCCTACCCAAGGGCGTGGAGATTACCCATGGCAACATCCTGGCTGCCCACCGGATGATCCAAAGCCTAAACCCCTTTGGGTCGCAAAGCGTCATCCTGGCCTTTCTGCCCTTCTACCACATCTACGGACAGGTGGTTCTCCTCCTCGGGGGGTTGCTGTCTGGGGCCAGGCTGATCGTCTTTTCCACTCCCGATCCTGACTGGATCCTCGAGGCCATGGTCCGCTACCGGGCTACCCACTTTTTCGGCGTGCCCTCGCTTTACGAGGTGCTAAGGGACCATCCTAAGGCCCACTGGGTGGACTGGCGGCGGCTTGCGGTGGTGGTGAGCGGAGCGGACACCCTGCACGAGGCCACGGCTGAGACCTTTGCCCGGAAGACGGGCCGGGAGATCGCTGAGGGCTATGGCATGACGGAGACCACCTCCGTGAGCCATATCAACCCCAGGGAGCGGGTGAAGCGGGGTTCCTTCGGCATCCCCCTGCCCGGTATCCAGGCCCTGGTGGTAGACCCGGATACTCTTGAGCCCGTGCCCGTGGGGGAGGTGGGGGAGCTGGCCCTCTTTGGGCCCAACGTGACCCGGGGCTATTGGTGTCGGGAGGACGAGAACGCACGGAGCTTTTTCCTGCACCAAGGAATCCGCTTTTTCCGCACCGGGGACTTGGTGCGCATGGATGAGGAGGGATATTTCTACTTCTACGACCGGGCTAAGGACATGATCAAGTATAAGGGGCGGCCGGTCTTCCCCCGCGAGATCGAAGAGGCCTTAAGGGCCCACCCCCTGGTCAAAGCAGCGGGCGTGGTGGGCGTGCCCGATCCCAGGGTGGGGGCTTACCCCAAGGCCTATGTGGTCCTAGAGCCCGAGGCCCGAGGGAAGGTAACCGAAGAGGACCTCCTGGCCTTCCTTAGCGAGCGCCTGGCCCCTTACAAGCTTCCCCGGGAGATAGAGTTCCGGGGGGAGCTCCCTAAGACGGACGTGGGCAAGGTTTCCCGGAGGGAGCTTCGTGAGGAGGTGCAGGATGGATCTGCTTGAGGCCGAGGGGATCTCTAAGCGCTTCGGGGGACTCCAGGCTCTCTACAGGGTGGACTTCCGGGTGAAGTCGAGGGAGATCGTGGGCCTCATTGGCCCCAACGGAGCGGGGAAGACCACCCTCCTCCGGGTTCTCTTGGGCATCCACCTGCCCGATGAGGGGAGGGTACGCTTCCAGGGGCGGGACATCACCCGGTTGCCCACGTGGGAGAGGGTGCGGCTCGGCCTTGCCGCCACCTTCCAGAACCCCAGGCCCCTGAAGCGCCTTCCCGTCATCGCCAACGTCCTGGTGGCCGCCTATGGGCCCCGCGGGGGGCGGCGCGGGGACTGGGTGAAGCGGGCCGAGGCCCGGGCCCTGGATGCCTTGGAGTTTGTGGGCATTGCCGACAAGGCCAAGGAGCCCGCCTCCGTGCTTTCCCAGGGGGAGCTTAAGCGCCTGGAGATCGCCCGCGCTTTGGCTACGGAGCCCGAGCTCCTGATCCTGGATGAGCCCTTTGCCGGGCTAACCCCCGTGGAAACGGAACTCTTGGCCAAATCCTTGGCCAGACTCCGCAAAGGGGGGCGGTTCGGTCGCCTCCACAGCG
Source organism: Thermus aquaticus (assembly GCF_001280255.1). Taxonomy (NCBI): domain Bacteria; kingdom Thermotogati; phylum Deinococcota; class Deinococci; order Thermales; family Thermaceae; genus Thermus; species Thermus aquaticus. The sequence continues at coordinate 1,662,640 of NZ_LHCI01000106.1, forward strand.
AGGGGTGCGCCATGGTCATCATTGAGCACAAGCTTTCCGAGCTTTTCCGGATCGCCGACCGGGTGGTGGTGTTGAACTTTGGGGAGGTTTTGGCAGAGGGGAGTCCGGAGGAGGTGCTCCGGGACCCCAGGGTCGTGGAGGCCTACCTGGGGGAGGGGGCTCATGCTTGAGGTCCGGGGCCTCTCCCTGCTCTACGGCAAGGCACAGATCCTCTTCGGGTTAGACTTGGAGGTGCGCCAAGGGGAACTCGTCTGCTTGGTGGGTCCCAACGGGGCGGGGAAGACCAGCTTTCTCCGGGCCATATCCGGCCTAGTGCGCCTTGAAGCCCACCTCCACCGGGGCACCAAGGCTGAGGAGATCCGCCTCGAGGGGGAGGTGCGCTTCCAGGGACAGCGGGTGGACCATCTTTTGCCCCATCAGATTGCCCGGTTGGGCCTGGTTTTGTGCCCCGAGAGGCGGCGGCCTTTTAGGGAGCTCACCGTTGAGGAAAACCTCCTCGCTGGCGGCCTTCTCCTTCCCAAAGCAGCTGTGCGGCAGCAGCTGGCCTTCGTCTACGAGCTCTTTCCCAGGCTGTACGAGAGGCGGGCGCAGCGGGCTGGGGACCTTTCTGGAGGGGAGCAGCAGATGCTGGCCTTGGGGCGGGCCCTCATGGCCCGGCCCAAGCTTCTGGCCGTTGACGAGCCCTCCACTGGGCTGGCGCCCAAGGTTCGGGCTCTGGTCTTTGAGCAGATCCAGCGGATTCGTGGGGAGGGCGTTACCGTGCTCCTGGTGGAGCAGGAGGCAGCCCGGGCCTTGGCCATGGCCGACCGGGCCTATGTCCTCTCCAACGGCAGGCTGGTGCGCCAGGGCCCTGCCCAGGAGCTATTGGGGGATGTCCAGTTTCAGAAAACCTACCTGGGCCTTTGATGGGGTGCCCTATGCCCCCTCTCTCAGCGGGGTGGAGGGTTCACCGTCCTGTTGGGGCTCAACCCGAGCCCAGTCCCGGGACCCCTATCCCCCATAGTAGGCCTCCCAGAGGGCTTCCATGGTGGTCCTGCGCTCCTGGGGAAGAAGCTCGTAGGGGGTGAGGTTGTGGAGGCGAAGGAAGGCCCTCTCTTCGTCCATGTCCAGGACGGAGAGGCCACAGGGGTGGACCTCGAGGGGCAACAGGATGGGCTTGCCGGTGAGGGCGTAGGAGAGGATAGCCCGGATCACGCCGCCGTGGGCCACCAGGAGAAGGGTGTCCCAGGGTTGAGCCAGAAGGCGGGCGTAGGCGGCGAGAACCCGATCCAGGAAGTCGCCGTAGCGCTCCCCGCCGAGGAAGCGATCCGAGGGGTCCCTGGGGAAGAAGGCCTTGAGAAAGGCTTCTTTGGGGTCCTCCAGGTCCTTGAGCCTTCCTGGCCGGATCTCCTGAAACTCCGGCCAGGCCTCGAGGGGTACAGAGCGGCCCTTGAGCGCGATCTCGGCGGTCTCCTGCGTCCTCCTGAGCCCCGAGTGGACGGCGCGGTCCAGGGGAACCCCTCGCAGGAGCTCCCCCACGGCCTCCGCTTGGGCTCGGCCCCTTTCGGTGAGGCCCACCCCTTCGGGGGGAACGGGTCGCCCCCCCGGGAAGTAGTCCACTTCTCCGTGGCGCAGGAGGAGGAGACGCCGCCTCATGGGTATCGTTCCAGGTACTTGGGGTTGGCCAAGAGAAGCTTACGCCGCACATGGGCCTTGAGGAAAGCGGAGGTGGCCTCGGGGGCCTGGCCTTGGCGGATTCTCCAGGCCAGCTCTTTTAGGAGGGCTTCCCGGTCTCCCCCGTGGCTCAAGAGGGCCTCCAGCTCCGCCGCCTCTTCCTGCCGCAGGGCCTCGCCCAGGGCCAGCTCCCTCCGGGCGATGCCGAGAGCGTTTAGGGCCACCAGGAGCTGGAAGCGGAGCCTGGGGTCGCCCACCGTGGGCAAGAGCTCCCTTTCCAGAAACTCCGCCGTGGCCTCTAGGAGTTCGTCAAGGTTGGGCCTATCCATGGCGTTCCAAAAGGTCAAGGATCTCGTACTCCATCTCGGCGGCCAGCCTCCCCAAGACGGCCAGTTCCACGCTGCGCTCCTCTCCCTTTAGGTGGCGCCTGGCCTGCTTCAGGGCCCCTAGGCCCCAGCGGACGTTGCCCAGGACCTCCCACCAGAAAAGCTCTCCTTCCGCGATCCCTCGGCCGGTGAGGGCGTTGTACCGTTCCAAGAAAGGTCCCACTTCCCCGATCCCCCCTAGGCGCTTTCCGTCCTCCCCGAACCGCCAGGCCCGCACCAGGGGCCAGGCCAGATCCTCCCGGGGGTCGCCGATGTGGGCGAACTCCCAGTCTAGGACAGCCACGAGCTCCTCAGGGGTGACGAGGAGGTTGCCGATGCGGAAGTCCCCATGCACCAGCACAGGGGGCCGAGGGGGCAGGGGGTTTTGCGAGAGCCAGCGGAGCCCCCACTCCAGGGCGGGGTGGGGCTCGTCTAAGGCATCCAGGTCGCGGTAGGCCAGGTCCAAGGCCTCCTGCCAGGGAGGCCGGCTCGGGAAGGGAAGAAAGCCCACTTCGGAAAGGGGGATGGCGTGAATGGCCGCCAGCTCCTGGGCCATGGCCTCGGGGAGGCGTTCCCGCACCCTGGCGTACTCGGGGCGCCGGACGATGCGGGCCCCGATGGATTCCCCCTCCAGCCGTTCCATGAGGAAAGCTTCCCGACCCTCCAGGTCGGGGAAGTAGTGAAGGGGCCTGGGCACCCTGACCCCGTGGGCGTGGGCTATCTGGAGGAGGCGGAACTCCTGGGCCAGGGGCAGGGTCCCCGCGTAGATAACGCCCCCTCCCGCCCTCCGGAGGAAGAGGGGGAGGGCCTCTTTTCCGGTCTGATAGTCCAGGGCCCAGGCCTCCTTGGAGGCCCCGCCGGGGAGGCGCCTCAGGGCGAGGATTTCCCCTGGTCCGAAGAGCTCTTCGAGGGCGGCCTGGAGGATTTCCCTCATGGCCTAAGCCCCTTATACAGGGCCCGCTTGCCGATGCTGGCCCGGTGGACCTCGCTGGGCCCATCGTAGATGCGGAAGGGGCGGACCTCGCGGTAGAAGATGGACAGGGGGGTGTCCTCGCTGATGCCCAGGCCGCCCGTGATCTGGACCGCCCGGTCCACGGCCCGGCCCACGGCCTCGGCTACGAACACCTTGGCCATAGAGGCCTCGTGGCGGATCCTCTCCCCCCGGTCCAGCTTCCAGGCGGCGTGCCAAACCATGAGCCGGGCGGCGTGGAGCTCTATATGGCTGTCGGCGATCATGAACTGCACCCCCTGGTGCTCCGCCAATCTCTTCCCGAAGGACTCCCGCCTCAGGGCGTATTCCTGGGCCAGCTCCGTGGCCCGCACCCCCACGCCCAGCCAGCGCATGCAGTGGGTGAGGCGGGCCGGGTCCAGGCGGAGCTCGGCGTAGTGGAAGCCCTTGCCCGGCTCTCCCAAGACCGCCTCCTCCCCTACCTCGCACCCCTCCAGGAGGATCTCCCCGTGGCCACCGGGGCTCCAGTGGTCCATGGTGGGGATGGTGCGGACCAGCTTCAGGCCTGGGTGATCCCGGTCCACCAGGAACATGGTGGGGCCCTCCTCAGCCCGGGCCAGGACGATGAAGAAGGCCGCCCCCTCGGCCCCGGTGGTGAACCACTTCCGCCCTTCCAGCACAAAGCCCCTCCCCTTGCGCCGGGCTGTGGCCTTAAGAAGATTCGGATCTGCTCCCGCTCCCATGGGTTCGGTCATGGCAAAGCCGCTGCGCACCTCCCCGGAGAGGAGGGGGTAGAGGTAGCGGCGCTTCTGGGCCTCGTTGGCCACCCTGTGGAGGAGGTGCATGTTGCCCTCGTCCGGGGCGGCAGCGTTGAGGGCCCGGGGACCCAGGAGGCTCCGCCCCGCCTCCTCCAGGACCACGGCCAGCTGCCGCCAGGAGAGCCCGAGCCCGCCCAGCTCCTTGGGCATGTGGGGCAGGAAGAGCCCCCGGGCCTTGGCCTCCTTCTGCAGCTCCCTCAGGACCTCCTCCATGCGGCCTAAATCCTTGGCCACCTCCCCTTCCCGAGGGATGACGACCTCCTCCACAAAGGCCCGCACCCGATCCCTAAGCGCCGCCGTCTCCTGGTCCAGGCTGAAGTCCATCCCGCACCTCCTTGGGGGCGAAGTGCTTGGTGAGGAAGCGGTAAAAGCGGCGGATCATCCGCTCCTGCCTCTCTATGCTGGCCAGCACCTCGCCCGTTCTCGCCCACATGGCCTAAAGGTCCTCCTTGGTAAGCGGGATCTCCTCCCGCCGCCAATCTGGCTTGTAGGTGGCGTCTGGGTGAAAGATGACCTTCTTGGGAATCATAATTTCCTCCGCTTGCTCCACAGCCATCCGCTCACTAGGAGAACCAGGAGGATAGCCATCAGGCTGGTCGTCCCTTCGGGAATGGCCAGAAGAAGGCCCCCTAGGATATAGATGGGGCGAGTCCAAAGCGGAAGATGGCCCAGACCCCAGAAGTAACCCTCTAGGCCTCCTACTAGAAGGAGGATTCCTGTGAGGGCAAGGAGGATGTGGTAGGCGATAGAAGCAGGGCTTCCATGAAGGAGAAGGGCTGGCTCGAACAAGAAGAAAAAGGGAATGAAATAGATGGCCAACCCTAATTTCATCGCTTCCCAAGAGGTGGTGAGAGGGTTTGCCCCAGCTAGGCGCGCTGCCAGAAAGGCGGCCACCGCTACAGGAGGGGTTATGGCAGAGAGCATGGACCAATAGGCGATGAAGAGGTGAACCGCCAGGGGGTAGAAGTCCCCAAGACGGCTTAGGGCGGGTGCCAGAGTGACCGCCAACAGAATATAAGCAGCTACCATGACACCGGCCATCCCAAGGAGGAAGGCCACGAGTACCCCAAGAAATAGGATGAGAAACAGATTTCCTTCCCCTAACTGGACCAAAGCCCCTGTGAGGGCGGGAGCTGCACCCGTCCCTAAAAGCCCTGCCAGGATCAAGCCAACAGGAAGGATTAGGGCTAGGGTTTGGCTGATAAGGGAGCCTGCAGCAAGGATACCTCTGTACATAGTTTCAAGGGAAACCCGCTTTTGGAGGATGAGAAAGAGCAGAAGCATTCCCAGAGCATAAAAGGGTGCAAACCTCTCCAGCCTAAGGTAGATCAAGGCGAAAACTAGGAATGCCAGCACCAGGATGAAAGGCGCTCCCTTCCGAAGGATCTCTCTTATGGGAGGATGGTTACGTTGTGGAAGCCCTCTCAGTCCATGTCGTGCCGCATAAAGGTCCACGTGAGCGAAGAGAGAAAGGTAGTAGAGGAAAGAGGGGATCAGGGCGGCCATCACCACCTGGCCGTAGGGTATGCCTAGAAGGGTAGCCATCACGAAGGCCACCGCTCCCATAACCGGGGGCATGAGGACACCCCCGGTGGAGGCGCACGCTTCCACAGCAGCGGCGTAGGTTCGTGAGAAGCCCGAGCGGATCATGGTGGGGATCGTGACGCTTCCCGTGCTGGCCACATTGGAGAGGATGCTACCGCTTAAACTGCCGAACAGGCCGCTGGCCATCACGCTAACCTTGGCTGCCCCGCCCCGGGTCCATCCAAAGAGAACTGATGCTAACTCTAAAAAGGTTTGGCCTGCACCAGTAGCGACAAGGAAGGCAGCCAGCACCAAGAAACCAACCAAGAGTTCCCCTACAGTGCGCATCGGCAAACCGAGGAGGCCTTGGGTAGAGTACATGCCGTAGCCCAAGGCCTCTCTCCAGGTAATAGGGGGCCCCCATAGGAGCCCTGGCATGTAGGGAGCGAGGAGAGGGTAGGCTCCTAGAAGAAGGGCTACCAGAGCAAAGCCTAAACCCCCAGCCCTCCTCGCCCCTTCCAAGACCGCCAACAGAAGGAAGATGGCCACGGCCGCCTGCCAAAAAGACTCTGGATTCGTCCACGGCCTAAGGACCATGGAGGGTCCATGCCAAGCCAAGAGTAGCCCACTTCCCTGGGCGCCTATGGCGAGGGCATAGTCGTACCAATAGGGTTGTTTATCCTGGGATCGTGCCGGGAAAAGGAGGAAGGTCAGGGGGAGGAAAAAGGCGAGAAGGAGCCAGTAGTACGTGAGGTCTAGGAGACTTTTCCTCAAAAGGTTTAAGCCAAAGAAGTAGAAGAGGATCAGGCAGAGCCCCAGGAGGGAGGTCAGGAGGACCCAAGCTCTGGCCCAGGAAGGCAAGCTGGCGAAACGCCCTTCCATGCCCTGGCGTCTTAGGGGCGCCAAGCCTCGGAGAACCGAGGCACGCGGTTTTGTGCCAGGAAATCCCGCCAGAAGCGCTGCCAAGACTCACTGGCAGGATCGGTGGAGATACGGCGGGAACGGGCAAGGCTGGAGGCGCGCTCGTACAAGGTAGCATATTGGTCCACCAGCTTTACCGCGGTTTCCTGTTTCCTGGCCATTTCCTGGGTCCAGAGGCCTTTCTCCCTCAGGTAGCGCACGGTCCCCGGGTGGAGGGGCACGCCCATGTTTTCCACAATGAAGCGCAAGCTCTCCATGCTTTGGAATCTAGCAAGGGCGTGCTTATCCCTGTAGAGGCTGTGGTTTTCATCCAACCACTTCACCAGGTTGTAGACGAGTTCCTCGCTCACGTCTGCGCGGGTGTAGTACACGCTTGGTATCACGAACATCCGCACGCCCCGGGCGGACTGGACCCCGATTTCTGCAGGGCGCACGAGCTGCAGAAGGGGGTAGGCCCGCTGCCATCTCTGGAGGCAGGTGCGATCTTCCTGGGCCGTTGGCACCGCCAGCCAGCGAATGCCCCTCGGATTCCCCTCCACCTCCACGTTCACGTCTGATATAGGAGAGGTGAAGGCGATGTCCGCGCCTCCTTCAGCGATGACGCGGGAGTTGGCGCTATAGTTGGCTACGGGTACTAGGCGCACATGCTCCCGCGTCAGACCCCGGCATGCGAGGAGTCCATCCAAAATGCGGTGGAAGTATGAGAAAGGGGGCCAGGCTAGGCGTGTGCCTGGACCAACATCCTGCACTCTGCGGTAAGGGCTATCTCCCCGAACCATCAGTCCCCAAGGCGTGAGGAAAACAGGGTAGGCCACTCTTAAAGGCCCTGGGCGGTATCCTGGTTCCCCGTCTAGGGACTCCACCAGGACCGTCAGCGGGGCTGAGACAAAATCCACCCGTCCTTCCAACAGCCAGCTTGTGATTGTGGTTGTGGTACCTGGTAACACCCGGGCTTGGACCCCTGTGGCAACGGTGAACTCCGTGGTCCAGGCCACCAGAAGGGCGTAGCCAGCAGTGCCCACTTCGGTGGAACCGAAGATTAGCTGTCGGGGCCAGCGGTAGCCACCTTGCGCGAGGCTGAGAGAGTTGATGAGAAGGAAAAGCAGAGCTCCTGTGAAGATCATTAAACGCAACATTCCAACCTCCTTACCGACCATTCGGTTAGGTTCAGGAATAATTAGAACGCAAAATAGCCTGCTTGTCAAGATCTTCTGATTGTTATCAAGGGATGTGAGTATATGGGGTATAGGGCCCTACCCCTACCGCGGTCTCGGGGGTCAAGTCGCGATTTTTGTGGGTTTCTCTTCCGCGGCCCAAAGCAGGCCCATGTCCAGGTAACGCCGGAAAGCCCAGTCCTCCGTGGCCCTCAGCATCACCACCGTGGCCAAATTCACCAGGCTCCCCTCGCCGGGGAAGACCCCAACCACCCTGGTCCGCCGCTTCACCTCACGGATAAGCCGCTCCAGCACATTCGTGCTCTTGATGTGCCGCTGGTGGACCCCGGGAAAGTCCAGGTAGGTCAGGGCCTCCCCCAAACCCTGGGCAAACACCTCCACCGCCCGTCGGTACCGGTCCCGGTAGCGCTCAACGAACCCCCGGGCCAGAGATTCCGCCGTGCCCCGCCGCCGCGCCACAAACACCTCCTGGAGCTCCTCGGCCACCACGCCCCGCTCCGACTGCGGCACATGAGCTAAAACGTTCCCCATAAAGTGCACCACGCACCGCTGCCAGCTGGCCCCAGGAAGCTCCGCCATCACCGCTTGGCGGATGGAAGGGTGGTCGTCGGGTGATGAGGTCCCGGGTGTAGTAGCCGTTCCGCTCCCCGCGGCGGCTTTCGGTGCGCTCACGGTAACCTGCGGCCAGGTGCTCGGTCATCTCTTCTTCCAACACCTGCTCAATGACGGCCTTGACCCCTTCCCGGATGCGCCGGCTGATCTCCTCCTTGGTCAAGCTCTTAAGCTCCTCTCCGTCCATTCCGCCTTCCATGCTTAACCCACAAAATACGCGACACTACCCCTAAAAGCCTTTCGCCCGTAGCCTGAAGAAGGCTTCTTTCACCGAATAACTTGAGGAAGGGCTTCGGCCTTTCCGGAGTTGAAAGAGGCCAAAAGCGCTCTCCTTTACCTCCGGCCAGGATAACCGCATACGAAGGCACCATGGTCATCAGCGAGTGTAGCACAGAAGCCTTTGTCTATTGCTAGACTACGGGAGCGATGGGCGAGAGAATTCGCTTCGGCACCGACGGCTGGCGAGGAGTGATCGCACGGGACTTCACCTTTTTCAACCTCGCCCGGGTGGCCACCGCCTACGGGCGCTACCTCCTGGCCAGGGGGGGAAAGACGGTGGTGGTGGGGTACGATACCCGCTTCCAGGCCCAGGCCTTCGCCGAGGAGGCGGCAGAGGTCCTGGCGGGCCTCGGGCTTAAGGCCTACCTCCTCCAGGGCCCCCACCCCACCCCCATGCTCTCCTTCGCCGTCCGCCACCTGGGGGCGGACGGGGGCCTCATGCTCACCGCAAGCCACAACCCCCCCCAGTACCTGGGGGTGAAGCTCAAGGGGCCTTACGGGGGAAGCGCCCTTCCCGAGGAGGTGAAGGGGGTGGAGGCCCTCCTCCCCGAGGCCCCCTCGGAGGCCCGGGGAAGGGCCGAGCCCCTGGAGGTCCGCACCGCCTACTACGAGCACCTGAAGGGGCTTCTGGACCTCGAGGCCCTCTCCCGCTTCCCCGGCGTGCTCTACCACGACGCCATGGGGGGGGCGGGGGACAGCCACCTCTCCGCCTTCCTGCGCCACGCGGGGCTGGCCCTGGAGGTGCGGGAGCTCCACAACGTCCCCCATCCCCTCTTCTACGGGGTGAACCCCGAGCCCCTGCCCAAGAACCTCAAGACCCTCCTCGCGGTCATGGGCCCCGAGGAGGCGCCCACCTTCGCCGTGGCCACGGACGGGGACGGGGACCGCATCGCCGCCGTCCTGCCCGGTGGCCGCTTCTTCAACCCCCACCAGGTCTTCGCCGTCCTCCTTCGCCACCTCCACGCCAAGGGGCTCTCCGGGGGGGTGGTGAAGAACTTCGCCGTTTCTTGGATCGTGGACCGCCTCGCAGAGCGGCTGGGGCTTCCGGTGAAGACCACCCCCATCGGCTTCAAGTGGATCACAGAGGCCTTCCTGAGGGAGGACGTGCTCATCGGGGGGGAGGAGTCGGGCGGGATCGGGGTGAAGGGGCACCTGCCCGAACGGGACGGGATCCTCAACGCTCTCCTCCTCCTGGAGAGCGTGGCCCGCACGGGGAAGGACCTCGCCACCCAGTTCCGGGAGATTGAGGCCCTCACCGGCCTCACCCACGCCTACGATCGCCTAGACCTGGAGATCCCCACGGAAGGGCTTCTGGAGAAGCTGTGGGAGCCCCGCCCCCTGGCGGGCCTCACCCCCGGGGGCCTCGAGGACCTAGACGGGATCAAGTGGGTCTACGAGGGAGCCTGGGTCCTCTTCCGCCCCTCAGGCACCGAACCCCTTCTTCGCATCTACGCCGAGGCCACGGAGGAGGAGACAGTAAACGCCCTCCTAAAGGAGGCCGAGGCCCTGGTCCGAAGCCTCGTCCCCTAGCTCCGCCCCCAAGAGAAGCCCCTCCCCCTGAAGGCGCACCTCCTCCCCCGGAAAGAGAAGGAAGGTGGCGGGGGGCCGGAGGGTCTCCTCAGGAAGCCAAGCCTCCCCCTCCAGGAGGGTGAGGATGAGGGGGGCCTCGGGCCTCAGGGTCAGGCCTCCCCAGAGAGGAAAGCGGTAGAGGGCGAAGTGGGGGGTCTTGAGAAGCCTCTCCCCGCCCGGCACTGGCTCGGCCGGTCGTGTAAGGATTTATCTGGACTTATACCCTTTTATGCTAAAGCCTTCGTCCTACACATACATCTTGACACGACCAGCCAAGACCGCGCCCCACAGGGTGAAGGCTAGGAAAGCCCCGCCCAACGCGGTGTAGAGGAGGGAAAGCCAGGCACTCCCGCTGGCCTCGGGAAAGGGCCTGGTGAGGGCCAGGGGAAGGAGGAGGAGGCTTCCCAAGAGCATGCTGGCCGCGGTGACCTCCAACGCGGGCCGCTTGGCCACCGCCAGGGCCACGCCCACGCTGTAGGCCCCCCACATGAAAGCCGCCAAGACCAGGAGAAGATCCCCAAGAAGCCTCCCCTTCCCCCCTCCCCCGCCGGCGTGCCCCAGGGCCAGAAGGACCACCCCCGCCTCCGAGAGGAGGAGGCCCAGGAGGAGGTTCCTGGGCAGGGGCTTGCGGAAGTAAAGGCTGTAGGCGAAGGCGGTGGAGAGGGGGTAGACCGCGACCACGGCGCTGGCATCGGAGGCGGGGGCCAGACGCATCCCGCTGAAGAAGACCAGGTTGAAGAGGGTCACCCCAAAGAGGGCCAGAAAAAGGGTTTCCCCTAGAGGGAAAAGCCTGGGCAGGCGGCGGAGAAAGAGGAGAAAAAAGGGCAGGGCAAGGGCAAAGCGCAGAAAGGAACCCCACTCGGGAGGCATCTCCCGCATGGCGGCCCTCAAGGCCACCAGGTTCAAGGCCCAGAGAAGAGGCGGGAGGTGAACCAGGGGATCCTTCCAGGGAGGCCTTTCCACCCCTACCCTCCCCCGGGTGCGCCGCAAGCCCCCACGGCTGCCCTAGACCGGGACGATGCGGGCGAGGACCTCCTCCAGGGGGGCGGTGAAGACCCCGAGGGCGTAATCCCCCACCCCGCCCACGAAGACGAGCTCCTCCCCGTGGAGGAAGAGGCCGTTGCCGTACAGGGTCAGGGGGCGGTCCCCGTAGGACTCCACCAGGCCCTGGGGGGCCAGAAGGTAGTGGGAAAGGCCCACCATCTCCCCGTCCCCCCTAAGGCGGGCGAAGCCGTGCCGGTAGGAGAGGTCCCCCCGGAAGATGCCGTGGAAGGCCACCAGGTAGGTGCCGTCCTCGAGGCGGAGGGCGTTGGTGGACCAGCCAACCTTGTACTCAAAGGGCTCCGGGGGAAGCACGGGCCTGAGGTCGGTCACCCGCAGGGTGTCCAAGGCGAGGCGCCCCCGCCAGCAGAGGTCCGGGACGCCGGAAAAGCTCGGCCGCAGGAGGAGGTTGCCCCCGTCCAGCAGGGTGGCGTTTTTCGTGGGCAGGTAAAGCCCCTCCCCCTCCTGGCCCACCCTCAGGAGCCCCTTCCGCCTCACGGAAAGGTCCTCCCCCAGCTCAGCCAGAGCGAGGGTGGCGGTGAAGACGTCCTTGTGGTCGGTGTTCCGGGCGTCCCCCAGCTTGCCCACCGCAGTGTAGAAGAGGAGGAACCCCGCGCCCGCCGCGTGGGCCCGGGCGTCCTCGCACCCCCGGACCGCCTCGTAGAGCTCCGTGGGGTAGAGGACGATCCGCACGGGCAAGGGCCTTGGGATCCGGCCCCGAAGGAGGTCCTCCACGGGCACCGCCGCGTGCCCGATGGCCGAGGCGTAGCTGTAGTAGTCAAAGATCAGGCGGGGAAAGAGGTGGACCACCCCGTCCTTCAGGACCGCCCCGGGGTTGAAGGCGGCCAAGGGGCGTTGCCTGGGGTAGTTTTCCACCCGGACCTCCTCCGGGGAGATGTAAAGGCGGCGGCAGAAAAGGTCCTCCGTGTGCGGGCTCCTGAGCCCCTGGGCGCGCGCCAGGAAGCGGCGGGCCTCCTCCTTCAGGGTCTCCTCCAGCTCGGCGATGGTCATGCCCAACCTCCCCCTCGGTTTTACCAGAAGCCCACCCTGGGGGAAAGGGTGGGGCTTGACAGGGCCGAGGGGAGTGGGTTAGGCTTTGCGTAAACGATTACGATGGCTAAAAAAGAGCCTTTCACCATACGAGAAATCGCGCGCTTAGCAAACGTTTCCGTCGGCACCGTCAGCCGGGCGCTGAACGGCCGCCCCGGGGTGAGCCCTAAGACCCGGGCGCGTATCCTGGAGCTGGTGCGCACCCTGGGGTTCACCCCCTCGGCCGCGGCCCGGGAGCTCGTGGGGCGCTCCACCAGCGTGGGCCTCCTCCTGGCTCCGGGGGTGCGCCGGTACACCCCTTACTTTGCCCTCCTTCTCGAGGCCCTCTCGGAGGCCCTAGCCCAGGACGGCCTCCGGGTGAAGGAGGTGGCCACGGATCCGTACGGGCTCCCCCTGGAGGAGGCCATGGGCTACATCCTCCTGGGCGCCCACGATCACGATCCCCGTCTGGAGGGGCTCAGGCACTCCGGGCGGCCCTTCGTCCTCATCGGGGCCTACCCCGGCGTCTTCGCCGTGGCCCCGGACGACGTGGACGGGGGCTACCAGGCCACCCGCCACCTCCTGGAGCTGGGCCACGAGGCGGTGGCCCACCTCACGGGCCACCTCCACCACCAGGCGGGCCGGGAGCGCCTTATGGGCTACCGCCAGGCCCTGGAGGAAAAGGGGGTTCCCTTCAGGCCAGAGCTGGTGCTGGACGGAAACTTTGACCCCCTCGCCGCCTACCGGGCGGTCCGACGGGCCTGGGAAGGGGGGCTCCGCTTCACCGCCCTCTTCGCCGCCTCGGACGAGATGGCCCTGGGGGCCAAGGCGGCCCTCGATGACCTGGGCCTAAGGGTTCCCTGGGACGTGAGCCTGGTGGGCTACGACGACCTCCCCGAGGTGGGCCAGGAGCTCACCACCGTCCACCAGGACATCCCCACCATCGCCCAAGAGGCCACCCTCCTCCTCAAGAAGGCCCTGGCGGGCGAGACACCCGTGGCCAAACGGGTGCCCGTGCACCTGGTGGTGCGGGGCACCACGGCAAAAAGGGAGGTGATAGACGGCGCAAAACCCTGAAGGCCCTCGGCCCTAGGCATTCTGGCAAACGGAGGTGGAAGTATGCGCAAGGCTCTCGCGGTTCTTCTCGCTCTTCTTGGCCTCACGGCCCTGGCCCAGACCCAGGTGCGCATCTCGGGCTGGGGCGGCACCGACATCGCCATCGTCAACGGCCTATTGAAGGAAGTGGTCCAGCCCAAGCTGGACAAGGAAGGCATCCGGGTGGTCTACGAGCCCATTGAGGGGGACTACACCCAGTGGCTCTTCAACGCCCTCTCCGCGGGCACGGCCCCGGACCTCTTCTACATGGACATCTTCTGGTCGGAGAGCCTCTTCGCCACCGGGAAGGTGGAGCCCCTGGACCGCTACTTCTCCAAGCAGGAGGTGGGGGAGTTTTTGCCCAACCTGGTCCAGGCCTTCACCTACCAGGGCAAGCTCTACGGCATCCCCAAGGACTTCAACACCCTGGCCCTTCAGTTCAACAAGGACATCTTTGACGAGGCGGGGGTCAAGTACCCCAACCAGCAGGACACCTGGGAGACCTTTGAGGCCAAGCTCCGCCAGGTCCAGAGCAAGCTGAAGGACGTGGCGGGTCTCTGCGTGGTGGCGGACTTCGCCCGCTTTGGAGCTTTCGCCTTCGCCACGGGGTGGAAGCCCTTTGACGAGAAGGGGCACACCGTCCTGGACGCCAACTTCCGCCGGGCCTTTGAGTGGTACACGGGCCTGGTGAGGCGGGGAGCGGCCCGCTTCGCCCAGGACCTGGGCGAGGGCTGGACCGGCGGCTGCTTCGGCGGGGAGAAGGCGGCCACGGCCCTGGAGGGCGCCTGGATCGGTGGGTTCCTGCGGGACAAGGCCCCCAACATGCGCTACGGCACCACCTTCCTCCCCCTGGACCCTGTGACCAAGAGGCGGGGCAACTTCGTCTTCACCGTCTCCTGGAGCATGAACGCCCAGAGCAAAAACAAGGAGGCGGCGGCCAAGGTCCTCAAGGCCCTCACCTCCCCCGAGGCCCAGCAGTGGGTCCTGGAGCGAGGCCTGGCCATCCCGAGCCGCCGAGCCCTGGCCAACAACCCCTACTTCCAGCGCCCTGGCAAGGAGCCCGAGCTGAACCGCGTCGTCTTCCAGGGCTCTACCTCCCAGGGTGGGGTCAACCTGGTCTACCCCTTTAAGTTCCGCGGCTTTGGCGGTGACTGGATGCGGCCCATCAACGAGGCCCTGCAGGCGGTCTTGACCGGCCAGAAGAGCGTGGACCAGGCCCTAAGGGACGCCCAGGCGGCCCTGGACCGGCTCACGGGCAGGAGGTAGACCCAAAGGGGGCGGTTCCCGCCGCCCCCTTTCCCCTCTGGGAGCACCCATGCGCCTTAAAGCCCGGACCCTCGAGGGCCTCTACGCCCTCTTCCTCCTTCTCCCCCTCCTCTTCACCCTAGGGGTGTTCTTCCTCTACGCCTTCCTTCGGGCGGTCTACTTCAGCTTCACCGATTACGACCTCTTCTCCCCTCCCCGCTTCGTGGGCCTGGCCAACTACCTGCGCCTCTTCCAGGACCCCCTCTTCCTCAAGGCCCTCTGGCACACCCTAGCCTACAGCCTGGTGGTCACCTCCTTGCAGACCTTTCTTGCCCTGCTTCTGGCCCTGGCCCTAAACCAGCCCCTAAAGGGGATCACCGCCTTCCGCACCGTCTACTACCTGCCCTCGGTCATCTCCACGGCGGCGGCAAGCCTCCTCCTCCTTTGGCTCTTCCAGCGCACGGGGCTGGTGAACCAGGCCCTCTCCCTCCTCCTGGCCCACCTGCCCCACCTCCTGGCCCTGGCCCTCCTCTTCGCCCTCCTCCAGGGGGCCCAGGTGCTCTGGGAGAAGCGGAAGGGCACCCCCACCTCTTTCCTGGACCCCGCCCTGGCCCTTCTGAGCCTCCCCTTAGCCCTCCTAGGGACCTACGCCCTGGACCTTCTGGGTCTGGTCCAGGTTCGGGAAGCGCGGGTGGAAGTCCCCTGGCTTCCCACCTCCGCCACCTTCCTGGGCATCCCTTACCCCCTCTGGGCCATCATCCTCATGAACACCTACACCACTATCCCCACCTTCATGGTCCTCTTCCTGGCGGGGCTCAAGGGCATTCCCAAGACCCTCTACGAGGCGGCGGCCCTGGACGGGGCGAGCCCCTGGGTCATGTTCAGCCGCATCACCGTGCCCCTCCTGCGGCCAGTCCTCTTCCTGGTCATTACCCTGGGCCTCATCGGCACCCTGCAGCTCTTTGACCAGGTCCTCTTCGTGGGAGGCTCCGGCGGGGCCCCCCTGGAGGCCACCATCACCCTGGCCTACTACGTCTACGGCAACGTCTTCCCTTCCGGGGCCGCGCCCCGGGTGGGCCTGGCCTCGGCAGCGGCCCTCTTTCTGGCGGGCCTTACCCTCCTCGTGGTCCTCCTCCAGCGCCGCTTCGGCGTAAGCGAAAGGGGGTGGACATGAGCCCCAAGGAAGCGGCCAGAAGGCGCTGGGCCCGGGTGGCCTGGGCCTACGGCCTCCTCCTCGCCTTCGGGGTCTTCTTCGTGGGGCCTTTCCTCATGGGCTTCCTGGCTAGCCTCAAGACCAATCCCCTGGAGTGGCCCTTCACCCTGGGCTTTCCCCAGGTGAGGCCCAAGAACTGGGCGGCCGCCTGGCAGCTGGGCCAGAAGGGCTCCGGGGACCCCTGGCTGGGCGGGATGCGCCCGGGGAGGGAGGTGGTCTTGGAGGTGGCCTACTTCTGGCCCGAGCCCACCCCTCCGGACCTGCAGGCCGCCATCCCCCGGCGCAAGCCCGGGGCGGGGATGGGAGCGGTCTTTGAGGGCCCCTACGCCGCCGACTACGTGGGCCTCCTCGGCCCCGAGCTTGTGGAAACGCGGCCCTTCCGGCTGGGGGAGGCTGAGGGCTACCTCCACCGCTTTCGCCTGCGGATCGCCTACGAGAAGGAGGGGCCCTACCTGGAGCGGGTGCCCCTGGACCTGGAGGCCCCTCGAGGGGCCCTCCTCCTGGAAGCCACCCTGGACCCGGTCCGCATGGAGCGTCGGGGAAGGGTGGCCTCCTGGGACAACGTGGTTCCCGGCCTCCTGGGCTATGCCTTTCACAACTACGTCCGCGCCTTCCAGGAAAGCCGAAGCCTAGAGACGGGTCAGAGTCTTTTTCTGCGCTGGACCCTGAACTCCTTCCTCATCGCCTTCATCAAGGTGCTCACCACCCTGGTCTTCGCCTCCATGGCGGGCTACGCCCTAGCCAGGCTCCGCTTCCCGGGCAGGCAGGCCCTCTTCCTCTTCCTCCTCTTTTCCATGATGGTGCCCGGCCAGGTCACCTTCATCTCCAACTACCTGGTGCTAAAAGACGGGATCTTCGGCCTCTCCAGGCTTTTCGGCGTGGAAACCCTCCTCAACACCTATGCCGGGCTCATCCTCTCCGGACTGGTGGGGGCGGGAGCCGTCTTCATCATGAAGCAGTTTTTTGAGTCCATCCCCCGGGAGGTGGAGGAGGCCGCCCTCATCGACGGGGCCACGCCCTTGCAGACCCTTTTCCGCATCGTCCTGCCCATGGCCACCCCTGCCCTGGGGGCCCTGGCCATCCTCACCTTCCAGGGAACCTGGAACGAGTTTTTCTGGCCCTTCATCGTCCTCACCAGCCCCCGGGAGATCTACACCCTTCCCCTGGGCCTCCTCTCCTTCCGCAACGCCTACGGCCAGGTGGGGGACTGGGGGCTCATCCTGGCGGGAGGGTTTTTGTCCATGATCCCCATCCTCATCCTCTTCGCCGTATTCCAACGCTACTTCGTGGAGGGCGTGAACGTGGGTGCGGTCAAGGAGTAAGCCATGACCTTTCCCCTGAAGGAAGACGACACCTACCTGGTCCTGAACGAGAGGGGCTTCGCCGAGGGGGGAGCCGAGGGGTTTTACCGGCACGACACCCGCTTCCTGGCCCGCTACCGCCTGGCCCTTCCCCCGGGCCTGGAACTCCTGCAAAGCCGATCCCCTCGGCCCGACCACCTGGTACAGGACTGGGCCAGGTTCCGGGGGCCGGACGGGGAGCTCTACCTGAGGCGCACCCTGAGGGTGGCCCGGGGCCGGGTGGAAGAGGTCCTGCGCTTCCAGAACCTGGGGTCTGGGCCCGTGGAGGTGGTGGTGGGGCTGGAGCTTCAGGCCATCTTTGAGGATCTCTTCCAGGCTCGAGGCTGGCACGCCGCCCCAAAGGAGGGCCGGGCCTTCGTCTACCGGGCCCCGGACGGGGTGGAGCAGGGGATCGCCCTCACCCCCTTGCCTCCCCCGGAAGGCTTCCGCCTCCACCTCCCGCCCAGAGGGGAAGGCCAGGTGGGCTGGACGGTGAGCCTGGAAAGCCCCCTGGGGGAAGGGGGGGACCTTCCCAGCTACGAGGCCTTCCTCTCCGCCTTCCCCCAGGCGGAAGCGCCTTGGAGCGAGGTCTTTCAGCAGGCCCTTTTGGACCTCCGGGCCCTCCTCCTGGCCACCCTCGAGGGCCCGGTGCCCGCCGCCGGCATCCCCTGGTTCGTGGCCCCCTTTGGCCGGGACAGCCTCCTCACCGCCTTCATGCTCCTCCCCTGGGGGAAGGAGGTGGCCAGGGGGGTTCTCCGCTACCTGGCCAGGCGGCAGGGAGCGGTGTGGGATCCTTTCCGGGAGGAGGAGCCCGGGAAGATCCTCCACGAGGTGCGCCTGGGGGAGCTCTCCCGCCTGGGCCGAGTACCCTTCGCCCGCTACTACGGCACCGTGGACGCCACCCCTCTCTTCCTGGTCCTCCTGGGCCGGTACCTGGACCTCACCGGGGACCTGGCCCTGGTGCGGGAGCTCAGGCCCCACTGGGAGGCGGCCCTGGCCTGGATGGAAGCCGCCGACCTGGATGGGGATGGGCTGCTGGAGTTCGCCCCCTCGGGCGGGGGGCTGAGCGTCCAGGCCTGGAAGGACTCCCACGATTCCATGAGCCACCGTGACGGCCGACTGGCCGAGCCCCCTCTGGCGGTCAGCGAGGTCCAGGGGTACGCCTACGCCGCCCACCTGGCGGCCAGCGCCTTCTACCGGGCCTTTGGGGAGGAGGCGAAGGCGAGGAGGCACCAGCGCCACGCCGAAGGGCTCTTCCGCCTCATCCAGGAACGGTTCTGGCTGGAGGAGGCCAAGACCTACGCCCTGGCCCTGGACAAGAGGAAAGAGCCCTTGAGGGTCAAGGCCTCCAACGCCGGCCATCTCCTCTGGGCAGGGGCCGTCCCCGAGGAAAGGGTGGATGCGCTCCTAAACACCCTCCTCTCCGAGGAGATGTGGACGGGCTGGGGCCTCCGCACCCTGGGGGCCAAGGAGGCCCGCTACAACCCCCTCTCCTACCACAACGGCTCCGTCTGGCCCCACGACACGGCCCTCTTCGCCGGGGGGCTTTTCCGCTACGGCCGAAGGAGGGAGGGCCAACGGGTGGCCCAGGCCCTCCTGGACCTGGCCCGAAGCCAGCCCGACCTGCGGCTGCCCGAGCTGGTGGGGGGCTTTCCCAGGGAGGCGGGCCTACCTCCCGTGCCCTACCCCACGGCCTGCCGCCCCCAGGCCTGGGACGCCGGGGCCCTCGTCTACCTCTACGCCCTGGCCCAGGGGGTGAGGGACTGGTGAGCTAGGCCAGGTGGTTCAGGGGCCCGTGGCCGTGGCCCAGGGGGGGCGCGGCCAAGAGGGCCCGGGTGAGGTAGGCCTTGGCCTCGGCCACCGCTTCTTCCAAGGGCCTCCCTAGGGCCAGGAGGGCGGCGATGGCGGCGGAGAGGGTGCAGCCCGTGCCGTGGGTGTTCCGGGTCCGCACCCTGGGAGCGGAGAAGCGCCGAACCCCCGCCTCTCTGGCGAGGAGGTCCACCGCCTCTTCCCCCTCCAGGTGCCCCCCCTTGAGGAGGACGGCCTGGGGGCCCAGGTCCAAAAGGGCCAAGGCCGCCTCCTCGGCCTCCTCCGGGCCCCGGATAGGCCTACCCAGGAGGACCTCGGCCTCCATGCGGTTCGGGGTGATGAGGGTGGCCAAGGGGAAAAGCCTCCCCACCAGGGTGGAGACCGCGGAGAGGTCCAGGAGGGGGTCCCCGCTTTTGGCCACCATGACCGGGTCCACCACCAGAGGCCGGATGCCGAAGCGCTCCACCGCCTCGGCCACCTTGGCGATGATGGGAGCGCTTCCCAGGGCCCCGGTTTTGGCGGCGTGGATGGGGAGGTCCTCGGCGATAGCGGCGATCTCCTCGTAGACCAGCTCTGGGGGGAGGAGCTCCACCCGCTTTACCCCCAAGGTGTTCTGCACCGTGAGGAGGGTGGGGGCGGCCATGCCGTAGACCCCAAAGCGCCCGAAGGCCTTCAGGTCCGCCTGGAGGCCCGCCCCCCCGGAGGGGTCGGAGCCAGCGATGGTGAGGGCGGTCCGCATCATGCCAGAGGAAGCTCCATCCGGGCCCTGCCCCTAAGCACCGCCTCCACCAGGTTCATGGGGCAGAAGGGGCCGCACATGCTGCAGGCCTTGGTCTTGGAGCCCCGCTCCTCCTTGATCCGCCTCGCCTCCTCGGGGAAAAGCGAGAGGGCGAACTGCCCCTCCCAGTCCAGGCGGTAGCGGGCCTCGGACATCCTCCGGTTGCGCTCCAGGGCTATGGGATTCCCCCGGGCTACGTCGGCGGCGTGGGCGGCGATCTTGAAGGCGATGACCCCTTCCTTCACGTGCTCGGCGGTGGGGAGGCCCAGGTGCTCCGCCGGGGTCAGGTAGCAGAGCATATCGGCCCCCATCCACCCCGCCAGCGCCCCGCCGATGGCCCCGGCGATGTGGTCAAACCCCGCCGCCGTGTCCACGGGGAGCATACCCAGGATGTAGAAGGGGGCGTGGCCGGTGAGCTTTTTCTGGATCTGGACGTTGGCGGCCACCTCGTTCAGGGGGATGTGCCCGGGACCCTCCACCATGGCCTGCACCCCCGCCCTCCTGGCCCTTTCCACCAGCTCCCCGATGGTGAGGAGCTCGGCGATCTGGGCCCGGTCGGTGCTGTCGGCCAGGGAGCCAGGGCGGAGGCCGTCCCCCAGGGAGAGGGTCATGTCGTAGGTGCGGGCGATCTCCAGGAGGTCATCGTAGCGGGCGTAGAGGGGGTTTTCCTCGCCCCGGTGGAGCATCCAGGCG
This sequence comes from Thermus aquaticus, assembly GCF_001280255.1. Lineage (NCBI taxonomy): Bacteria > Thermotogati > Deinococcota > Deinococci > Thermales > Thermaceae > Thermus > Thermus aquaticus. The sequence continues at coordinate 1,682,748 of NZ_LHCI01000106.1, forward strand.
GCCATGAGGCCCCCGCCCCGGCTCACGATGCCCGTGGTGCGGGCGCTATGCCGGTAGACCTCCAGGTTCTTCAGGGTGACCCCCACGTGGACGGTGATGTAGTCCACCCCCTCCTTCCCGTGCTCCTCTATGACCTGGAACAGCTCGTCCGCCGACATGTCAAAGAAGCTCTTGCGCCTGGCCGCCCGGAACTCCGCCTCGTAGACGGGCACGGTGCCCAGGGGCACGGTGGCCACCTCCAGGATCCTCCTCCGGATCTCCTTGAGGTCCCCGCCGGTGGAGAGGTCCATGATGGTGTCCGCCCCGTAGCGGATGGCCACCCGGGCCTTTTCCACCTCCGCCTCCACGTCCACGTAGTCGTAGGAGGTGCCCAGGTTGGCGTTGACCTTGACGGAAAGCCCCTCGCCGATGCCCTTGAAGTCGGTGAGGGTGCGGTGGTTGGGATTCCTGGGGATCACGATCCGGCCCGCCGCCACCCCCTCCCGCACGAACTCGGGGGAAACCCCTTCCCTCTCGGCCACGTAGGCCATCTCCTCGGTAACGATGCCCTTCCTCGCCGCTTCCAGCTGCGTCATCCTTCCACCCCCATAAGCCCAAGAAGCCTCTTGGCCGTCCACGGGGCCAGGAGGACCCCGTTGCGCCCGTGCCCTGTAGCCGCGTAGATGCCCTCTCCCACCTCGCCCACAAAGAGCTCCCCTAGGGGCCGATAGCCCCAGAGGACCCCAAGGAAGCGGGCCCCTTCCAGAAGGGGAAAGCGCTCGTGGGCATAGTCGGCGAGCCAGCGGAGGCCGAAGAGGTCCACGCCCCCGGCCCACCCCTCCCGGCTCGTGGCCCCCACATAGACCCCGCCCTCCCGGGGAAGGAGGTAGCCGTCCCCGGCGAAGAGGGGTCCGGGCGGGGCCTCGCCCTCGAGGAGGAGGGCCTCCCCCTTCAGGGGCCGCACCCCTAGGCCAAACCGCCCGCCCCAGGCCCCCACGGCGAGGAGGACGAAGCGGGCCTCCACCGCACCTTCCCTTAGGATCACCCTCCCCTCCGCCACCCCTTCGGCCTCGGCCTGGACCAGGGGCACGCCCATCCCCCGGAGGGCGGCCAGGAGGGCCTCCCGGAGGGCCTTGGGGTTCACGTACCCCCCGGGGAAGCGCCGGGCCCCCCGGCCGCCCCGCACCGGGTAAGGGAGGGGCTCTTCGGCCCTCCAGGCCGCCTTCTCCCCCTCGCTTAGGACCACCACGTGGGTGCCGGCAAAGCCCGCCTCCACGGAGAAGCCCCGCTCCTTGAGCTCGGCCAGGAGCTCCTGGTAGTAGCCCAGGCCGAAAAGCCCCGCCTCCAGGAGCTCCCCGGAAAGCCCCTCGGGGTAGGGGGCCAGCATCCCGGCGCTGGCCAGGGTGGCCGCCCCCTCCTTCCCCGCGTCCAGGAGGAGGACGGAAAGGCCCCGCCTGGCCAGCTCGTAGGCAGCCAGGGTCCCGATGATCCCCGCCCCCACCACGGCCACCTCGGCCCTCACCCCTGCCTCCCCAGGGGCACGCCCTCGGTGGGGCTGGAGGGGCTCGCCGCCTTCTTAGGCCGCATAGGCCCCGCCAAAAAGGCCCTCCTCCCCGCCTCCACCGCAAGCCTAAAGGCCTCGGCCATGGCGGGGGGGTCCTGGGCCTCGGCGATGGCGGTGTTGACCAAAACCGCGTCCAGGCCCAGCTCCATCACCTCCGCCGCGTGGGAGGGGAGGCCGAGCCCTGCGTCCACCACCACCGGGGGGAGGGAGGCCCGCTCCCGGGCGAAGAGCTCCAAAAGGGCCCGGGTCCTCACCCCCCAGCCCGAGCCGATGGGGGCCGCCAGGGGCATCACCGTGGCCGTGCCCAGGGCGGCGAGCCTTTTGGCCAGCACCAGGTCCGGCCCCATGTAGGGGAGGACCAGGAAGCCCTCCTCCAAGAGGCGCTCCGCCGCCTTCAGGGTCTCCACGGGGTCCGGGAGGAGGTAGGTGGGGTCGGGGATGACCTCCAGCTTCACCCACCGCTCCCCGGTGAGGGCCCTCCCCAGCCGGGCGAGGCGCACCGCCTCCTCGGCCGTCTTGGCCCCGGCGGTGTTGGGGAGGAGGCGCACCCCCTCAAGGGCCTCCAAAAGCCCCACATGCCCCGGGGCCTTGAGCTCCACCCGCCTTACGGAGACCGTGACCACCTCGGCCCCCGCCGCCCAGATGGCCTCCCGCATCACCCCGAAGTCCCGGTACTTGCCCGAGCCCAGGATGAGGCGGCTTTTGAGCTCCACGTCGCCCACCTTCCAGGTGTCCATCTAGCCTCCTTGCATGAGGGCCACCACCTCCACCACGTCCCCCTCCTTCAGGACGTAGGGAGGAAGCTCCCGCCCGGGGAAGGCCTCCTCGTTCACGAGAACGGCCACCCGCTCCAGCTCCACCCTAAGCTCCTCCAGGACCTCCCTGAGGTCCCGCCCCTCGAGGGGCCTGGCCTCGCCGTTAAGCCACACCATAGAGCCGCTCCCTAAAGGCCCTGGCCGCCCCCTCGGGGTCGGGGGCGTCCAGGATGGCCCGCACCACCACGATGCGCCTGGCCCCGGCTTCCAGGACCTGGTCCAGGTTGGCCAGGTCTATGCCGCCGATGGCGAACCAGGGCCTATTCCCCAGGTTCTCCGCCGCCCAGCGCACGTAGCCGAGGCCCGCCGCAGGCCGCCCCGGCTTGGTGGGGGTCTCCCACACCGGCCCCACGGAGAGGTAGTCCGCCCCCTCCTCGAGGGCCCTCAGGGCCTGCTCCGGCGCGTGGGTGGAGCGGCCCACCATCCCCCCGAAGAAGCGCCGGGCCTCCGGGGGGGTGAGGTCGTTCTGCCCCAGGTGGACCCCGTCCGCCCCCAGGAGGGCGGCCAGGTCGGGCCGGTCGTTTAAGAAGAAGGGAACCCCGTAGCGCTCGGCCAGGGCCCGCATCCTCTCCCCCAGCTCCAGGATGGGCCTGGCCTCCCAGTCCTTGGCCCGAAGCTGCAGGACCTCCACCCCGCCCGCCAGGGCCCGCTCGGTGCGGTCCAGGGTCTCGGCGAAGGACCAGCCGGGCCTGGGGGTCACCACCAGGTAAAGCCTTCCCTGCACGCCACCACCTCCTCAGGCCGACGGAAACGGCCCACGCGGCCCGAGGGAGGCGGGAATGGGTTGTGGGGCTTCTATCCGCATAGGCTTCCCTCCGCCGGCATTACCCGGATCAGGTTCCAAGGGTTGCTGGGACCACCCAGCTCTCAGCCCCTCCATTGGGGCACCCCTAGCCTGCAGTAGGTAGTATACGAAGAAGGGGTGAGGGAACAAGGGGGCCAGGTCACAAAGGGGGGTGGCCCGCCAGGTCCAGAAGCCTCTCTGGTGGCCTACTGGCAAAGTAGGCGGGACGAGGAGACCATCCCCTTCGTGCGAGAGGTGCAGGGGATGCGGCTTCAGGCTTTTCCTGCGCCCTGGAGGAGCTGGGCCTATGGCCCCCGCCCCACCCTGGCCTTCGAGGGCAGGCCCCTTAGGCACCGGGAAGCCGGGGAACGTAGCCTGCCCCACTTGACCCTAGGAGGCTTGGGACTTTATTCTCGCGCCGGTTATGCGCTTAATCGCCCTTTCTTTGCTCTTGCTGGGTCTGGCTCTGGGCCAGCCAGTGCGGGTTACCGATGCCACGGGCCGGGAGGTGGAGGTTAGGAGCAGCGAGCGCATCGTCAGCGTGGGCGGTTCCATCTCCGAAATCCTGGGCAGGCTTGGGGTGGCCGACCGCATCGTGGCCCGGGACACGGGCTCCTACATCCCTCCCCAGGTGGTGCGCAAGCCCGATGTCGGCCTCTTTTTCCGCCTGAATGCGGAGGCCATCCTTGCCCAACGGCCCACTTTGGTGCTCGCGGTTTCCGAGGCGGGCCCGCCCCCGGTCCTAGAACAGCTTCGCCGGGCCGGGGTGAGCGTGGTCCTGGTGCCCGATGAGCCCACGGTGGAGGGGGTCAAGAGGAAGATCCGCACCGTGGCCGCCGCTGTGGGCCAGGTGGCCCGCGGGGAGGACCTGGTGCGGGCTTTGGAGCGGGACCTCCTGGCCCTCCGCTCCAAAATCCTGGTGCGGAGAGGTCCGGAAGCCCGGGTCCTTTACCTCTACCCCCGGGATCCCCGCAACACCTTCGTCTGCGGGGAGGAAGCCAGCGGGGCAGGCCTCATCGCCCTAGCCGGGGCCCAAAGTGCGGTGAAGAAGGTGCAAGGGCCTGGAGCGGTGCGGGGTTGCGTGAGCCTCACCGCCGAGGCGGTGGTGGCCGCCCGTCCCGAGGTCATCCTGGTGCCCTTCTTCCCTGACCAGCCCTTTAGCTTTGAGGCGGTCCTGCGCCTTCCCGGGGTGGCCGAGACCCCCGCGGGCAAGGCGGGCCGCATCGTGGCCATGGACGTGACCTACCTCTCGGGGTACGGCTACACCGTGGGCAAGGCGGCCCTGGATCTCCACGTGGCCATCTACGAGAAGAGCGGGCAGGTGCTCATCCCGCACCCGGACTTCCGGAGGTGAGGGGATCGGCCACCTTGGCCAGACGGCCCTACGCCAGGGCCCTGGCCCTCTTGGCCTTGCTCCTCCCCTTGGCCCTGCTTCTGGCCGCCTCGCAGGGAGCCTACCCCATACCCCTTTGGGAGTTTCCCCAGGCCCTTCGCGAAGGGGGGGAGCGGGCGGCCGTCCTCTGGAACATCCGTTTTCCCAGGGTGGTCCTGGCGGCCCTGGTGGGCGGGGGCCTGGCCATGGCCGCGGCGGCCTTGCAGGGGGTGTTCCGGACCCCTCTGGTGGAGCCCGGTCTGGTGGGGATGGGCGGGGCGGCGGCCTTGGGGGCCCTCCTGGGGTTGGCCCTCTGGCCCTCCCTCCCCTGGCTCCTCCCCCTCTTCGCCGCCTTGGGGGCCTTCGCCCTGGCGGGGCTCCTCTCCCGTTTGGCCCACCGGGAGGGCCCGGTGCTTCTCCTCGTGGGCCTGGCGGCGGGGCTTACCTTAGGGGCCGTTTTGGGGATTGTCCAGTTCATGGTCCACGACCCCCAGGGGCGTAGCCTCAGCTTCTGGACCTTGGGTAGCTTTGCCGGGGCCAGCTGGGAGGGCGTGGCCCTGACCGCATCCCTCCTCCTCCTCAGCGGGCTCGCCCTCCTTCGCCTAGCCCACTTCCTGAACGCCCTGGCCCTGGGAGAGGAGGAGGCCTTTCACCTGGGGGTGCCCGTTTGGAGCCTGAGGAGGTGGGTGTTGGCCTGGTCCGGCCTGGCGGTGGGGGCCGCAGTGGCCGCGGGGGGCAACGTCGCCTTCGTGGGCCTTTTGGTGCCCTGGTTCTTGCGGCGGTGGGTGGGGTCGGACTACCGCTTTCTCCTTCCGGGCTCCTTTCTCGGGGGGGCGGCCCTCGCGGTGCTGGCGGACCTTTTGGCCCGGACCCTCTTCGCCCCGGCGGAGCTTCCCGTGGGGCTCCTGACCACGGTCCTGGGGGGTCCTCTGTTCCTCTACCTGGTCCTTTGGGAGGGGAGGCATGCTTGAGGCCCGGGCCCTGGGGCATGCCCGCCAGGGCCACTGGCTGGTGGAGGGGGTGGACCTGAAGCTTCCCGCCGGGGCCCTGGTGGCCCTCCTCGGCCCCAACGGGGCGGGGAAGAGCACCCTCCTCCGCCTCCTGAGCGGGGAGTGGAGGCCCTCGAGGGGGGAGGTCTGGCTCGGGGGAAAGCCCCTCCGGGCCTACACGCCCCGCGAGCTCGCCCTCGTGCGGGCCTTTTTGCCCCAGCACCGGGGGGTGGCCTTTCCCTACACCGCCCAGGAGGTGGTGGCCCTTGGGCGGCTTCCCCACGGAAAGAGGCCCAGGGAGGAGGAGCGCGTGGCCTGGGCCTTGGCCCAGACGGGGGCCCTGCACCTGGCCCACCGCCCCTACCCCTCCCTTTCGGGGGGCGAACGGGCCCGGGTGGACCTGGCCCGCATCCTGGCCCAGGACACCCCCATCCTCCTCCTAGACGAACCCACCAACCACCTGGACCCCAAGCAGCAGATGGAGGTGATGGCCCTCTGCCGCCGCCTGGCCCGGGAAGGCCGCCTGGTCCTGGCCGCCCTCCACGACCTCAACCTGGCCGCCCTTTTCGCCGACCGGCTGGTCTTCCTCAAGGGGGGGCGGCTTTTGGCCCAGGGGTCCCCTTCAGAGCTCCTGCGCCCCGAGCTTTTGCAGGAGGTTTACGAGGTGTCCTTTGAGGTCATCCGGCACCAGGGACGCCTTCTCGCCTTTCCCGTGGGGGCGGACTGACCCTCGGCTTGGCCCTTTGGCACCCCCACTGGGGCTTGCCCAGTAAATCGCCTTGTACCCAGGGGGCGGCGGCAGAAGGGAGAGAAGGACCCTAAGGCCGCAGGCGATGAGCTCCAAAAACGCCCGCACCATGGCCGTCCAAGGCTTCCCCAAAGGTAGGCCCCCCCAGCCAGGTCTTCATCCCCCCAAACAACCCCTCCACCACCCCGCGAAACCGGTACACCTCGGAGTCCCACCCC
>NZ_LHCI01000106.1:1690278-1810205 GCF_001280255.1 Thermus aquaticus
AAGGCCGGGGTCGTAGCGCCAGGGGCGGCCCCGCTGGCCCTTGGGGGTGGGTGGAGCCACCTCCCGGGCCAGGCGCAGGCAGTGTTCCAGCACCTCCTTGGGGCTTGCCTCCCTGCGAAGGAAGCCTCGCTTGCCCATCGGGGCGGGAATATACGCCCATTATCCCGACCTTTGCAAGGCAAGCCCCTATACCCTTGACATTCACAGACTCATTGGTATATCATAGCCGCCAACCCGCCTTGGGCGGGGAAAGGAGGCCGTAGATGGGGCTATCGGAAGCGGTAGAGCGGGAGATCGCCCACCTCGAGGCCATGCTGGCCCGCCTCGAGGCCGGCGAGGAGGACCCGGAGGACTTCCGGATCTACCGGCTCAAGAATGGCATTTACGGCATCCGGGGCCGCCCCGAGCACCACATGGTCCGCATCAAGCTCCCGGTGGGGCTGGTAACCCCCGAGGCCTTGAGGGTCCTTGCGGACGTGGCGGAGCGCTACACGGAAAACCGCCTGGCCCACGTGACCACCCGCCAGGCGGTCCAGCTCCACCACGTGCACCGCCGGGACGTGCCCAAGGTGCTCCGGGCGGTGAACGCCGTGGGCCTCACCACAAGGGAGGCCTGCGGCCACTCCATCCGGGCCATCACCTGCTGCCCCTACGCCGGAGTCTCCCCAGAGGAGCCCTTTGACGTGACCCCCTACGCCCTGGCCGCCTACCGCTACTTCCTCCGCCACCCCGTGGGGCAGAACCTGCCCCGGAAGTTCAAGGTCGCCTTTGAGGGGTGCGCCACGGACCACGCCCGCACCCCCATCCACGACATCGGGGTGGTAGCGGCGGTGGAAGGGGGCAGGAGGGGCTTCCGCATCTACGTGGGCGGGGGCCTGGGGGCCGCCCCCATGAGCGCAGAGCTCTTGGAGGCCTTCACTCCCGAGGAGGACCTCCTGCCCACCATGCTGGCCGTCATCCGCCTCTTTGACCGCCACGGCAACCGCCAGGTCCTCACCCAGGCCCGCCTCAAGTTCCTGGTGAAAAAGTGGGGGATCGCCGCCTTCCGGGAGGCGGTGCGGGAGGAAAGGCGCCTGGTGAAGCTCACGGCCACGGGGGAGGACCTGAAGGCCTGGGCCCCGCCTCCCCCTCCCGAACCCCCCAGGCTCCCCTCGCCTCCCAGGAAACCCCTCTCCTTCGCCCCCGGGTTTGACGCCTGGCGGCGCACCAACCTTTACCGGCAGAAGCAGGAGGGCTTCTACACCGTGGCCGTGCGCCTCCCTCTAGGGGACATTTCCCCGGAGGGCCTGAGGGCCTTGGCCGCCATCGCCGAGACCTACGCCGCCGAGGTGCGGAGCGCCATCAGCCAAAACCTCCTCCTCCGCTTCGTTCCCGAGGAGGCCTTGGGGGGCCTCTACGAGGCCCTCCTGGAGGCAGGGCTGGCCCAGCCCGGGGCCCACACCCTTCTGGACATCACCCGCTGCCCCGGAGCCGACACCTGCAACCTGGCCATCACCCACTCCCGAGGGCTCGCCCAGGCCCTGGAGGGGCACCTCGCTCCCCTCCCCCTGGCCCAGGACCCCAACGCCAAGGCCATCAGCCTCAAGATCTCCGGTTGCCCCAACTCCTGCGGCCAGCACCACATCGCCGACCTCGGCTTCTACGGCTCAAGCCGCAAGGTGGGGGAAAGGGAGGTGCCCCACTACGTCCTCCTCCTGGGGGGACGCACCCGGGAAGGGGAGGCCCGCTTCGGCCAGGTGGTGGGGCGCGTCCCCGCCCGCAGGGTCCCCGAGGCGGTGGAGCGGATCCTCCGGCGCTACCTGGAGGAAAGGCAAAACGGGGAGAGCTTCCCGGCCTACCTGGACCGGGTGGGGGCCGCCTCCTTCAAGCCCCTCCTCCAGGACCTCCAGGAGGTGCCCCCCTACGAGGAAGCCCCCGAGTTCTACCAGGACCTGGGGGCCGAGGGGAAGGCCTTCAGCGTCCGGCTTGGGCGCGGGGAGTGCGCCGTCTAGCCCCAGGCCAGCCTGGGAGCCCAGAGAGGAGGACACCATGCGCATGGCCTACGCCGGACTGAGGCGCAAGGAGGAGTTCAAGGCCCTGGCGGAGCGGCTCGGCTTTATCCCCCTCCTCTTTCCCGTCCAGGCCACGGAGAAGGTCCCCGTGCCCGAGTACGAGGACCGCCTCCGGGAGCTTGACCGGGGCGTGGACCTCTTCTTGGCCACCACGGGGGTGGGGATCAAGGACCTCCTGAGGGCCGCCCAGGACCTCGGGCTGGACCTCAAGAAGCCCCTAGAAAAGGCCTTCCGCCTGGCCCGGGGAGCCAAGGCGGCCAGGGCCCTCCGGGAGATCGGCCTTACGCCCCACGCCGTAGGGGACGGCACCTCTCAAAGCCTTCTCCCCCTCCTCCCCCAAGGCAGCGGCGTGGCCGCCCTCCAGCTTTACGGCAAACCCCTGCCCCTCCTGGAGGGGGCCCTGCGGGCTCGGGGCTACCGGGTCCTGCCCCTTCTCCCCTACCGCCACCTTCCCGACCCCGAGGGGATCCTGCGCCTGGAGGAGGCCGTGCTTGGGGGGGAAGTGGACGCCCTGGCCTTCGTAGCCGCCATCCAGGTGGAGTTCCTCTTTGAAGGGGCCAAGGACCCCAAGGCCCTGGCGGAGGCCCTCAACCCCCGGGTCAAGGCCCTGGCCGTGGGCCGGGTGACCGCCGATGCCTTAAGGGAGTGGGGGGTGAGGCCCTTCTACGTGGACGAGACCGAGCGCCTGGGAAGCCTCCTCCAAGGCTTCAAAAGGGCGCTGCAGAAGGAGGTAGCATGACCTACTTCCCCCTGATGCTGGACCTAAGGGACCGCCCCGTCCTCCTCATCGGGGGCGGCCCCGAGACAAAGGCCAAGCTTCAGGCCCTCCTAGAGGCGGGAGCCCGGGTCACGGTCCTGGCCCCGGAGGACCGGTTCGGCCTTAAGGAGCTGGCGGCCCAAGGGAGGATCCGCTGGATCCCCCGGGGCTACCGGGAGGGGGACCTCGAGGGCTACGTCCTGGTGGTGAGCCACCCCGAGGACAAGGGGATCCACCCCTGGATCAGGGCGGAAGCGGAGCGGCGGAGGATCTTCCTGGTGGCCGTGGACGACCCACAAAACGCCAGCGCCATCCTCCCCGCCGTCCTGAGGCGCGGGGAGCTCGTGGTAGCCCTCTCCACCTCGGGGGCTGCCCCCGCCCTCGCCGTGCGGCTCAAGGAGCGACTGGCCCGGCTCTTCCCCGAAAGCTACGGGGCGCTCGTGGCCTACCTCCGCACCCTGCGGCCCCGGATCGCCCAAATCCCTAGCTTTTCCGCGCGAAAGGAGCTCTGGTACCGCATCGTGGACCAGGCCCTGGAGGAACTGGACCTAGACCCTAAGGAGGGCCTGCCGAGGGCCATCCAAAGGGCAGAAGAAACCCTTTCGGAGGTGGAGGCGTGGACAAGGTGAAGGCCGCCAAGAACCTGGTGCAAGAGACCCTCGCCCAGAGCCAAAACCCCTGCTTCACCTGTAGCTTCCAGGCGGAGGACGTGGTGGTCCTTCACCTGCTCCTCAGGGAAAGGCCCGACATCCCCGTCCTCTTCCTAGACACGGGCTACCACTTCCCCGAGGTGTACGCCTACCGGGACGAAATGCAAAGGCGCCTGGGTTTCCGCCTGGTAAACCTGGTCCCGGAGCTTTCCCGGGAGGAGCAGGAAAGCCGCTATGGAAGACTCTACGAGACGGATCCCCACCGCTGCTGCCAGATCCGCAAGGTGGAGCCCCTCTTCCGAGCCCTCGAGGCCCACGACACCTGGTTCACGGGCCTGAGGCGGGAGCAGTCCCCCACCCGGGCCGGCCTGCAACCCGTGGAGGAGGCCCTGTTGCCCTCGGGACATCGGCTGAGGAAGGTGAGTCCCCTCTACGACTGGACCCTGAAGGAGGTCTTCGCCTACCTGGCCGTGGAGGACCTGCCCTACCTTCCCCTCTACGACCAGGGCTACCTCTCCATCGGCTGCGCCCCCTGCACGGCCAAACCCCTAGACCCCAACGACCCCCGCTCGGGCCGCTGGGCGGGCAAGGGCAAGCTGGAGTGCGGCATCCATCTGCACGGAAAGGAGGGCTAGATGGCCTATCTTCTGGGCTTTCTCATCGCCTTCGCCATCGGGGTTACAGGGGTGGGGGCGGGAACGGTCACCGCGCCCCTCCTCATCCTCGCCCTGGGGCTTCCCCCGGAGGTGGCCGTGGGCACGGCGCTCCTCTTCGGCTTCCTGGTGAAGGTCCCGGCGGGGGCCGTCTACCTCCTCCGGGGGCAGGTGGCCCCCTGGCCCCTCCTCCGCCTCCTCCTCGGGGGGGTGCCGGGGGTGGTTCTGGGAAGCCTCCTCCTCGCCCACCTCAAGGGAGCCAAGGACCTGGTCCTCCTTCTCGTGGGGCTCACGGTGGTCTTTTCCGCCGGGCTTGGGCTTTGGCGGAGCCTTAAGGGGTCTTTTCGGGGAGAGGAGCGGCCCGGACTCCTTCCCCCGGCGGCCTTCGGGATCGGCCTCGAGGTGGGCTTCTCCTCCGCAGGGGCAGGCGCCCTGGGAACGCTCCTCCTCCTCTACGCCACCAGGCTTTCCCCGCAGAAGGTGGTGGGCACCGACCTCCTCTTCGGCCTCGTCCTGGCCCTGGTGGGGGGTGGGGTCCACCTCTATTTCGGCCAGGTGGAGGAGGGCCTCCTCCTCGCCCTGGCCTCGGGCGGCGTCCTAGGGGCCCTCACGGGGGCCCTCCTGGCCACGAGGCTTCCCCGAGAACCCCTGAGGGTGGCCCTCCTCCTCTGGCTCCTCTTCATCGGCGGGCAGCTGGTCTACCGGGGGGGAGCCCATGGGTAGGGTCTACCTGGTGGGAGCGGGGCCCGGGGACCCGGAGCTTCTGACCCTGAAGGCCTACCGCCTCCTCAAGGAGGCCCCCGTGGTCCTCTACGACCGCCTGGTGGACGAGAGGGTCCTGGCCCTGGCCCGGGGGGAGAGGGTCTACGTGGGCAAGGGGGAGGGGGAAAGCCGCAAGCAGGACGAGATCCACCGGCTCCTCCTGGCCTACGCCCGCCGCTACCCCCTGGTGGTGCGCCTGAAAGGGGGGGACCCCATGGTCTTCGGCCGGGGCGGGGAGGAGGTGTGCTTTCTCCTGAGGCACGGCATTCCTGTGGAGGTCGTCCCCGGGGTCACGAGCGCCCTGGCCCCGGGCCTTCCCCTGACCCACCGGGGCCTGGCCCAAGGCTTCGCCGTGGTCTCGGGGGTCCTGGAAGGCGGAGGCTACCCTGACCTTGCCCCCTTCGCCCAGGTCCCCACCCTGGTGGTCCTCATGGGCGTGGGGAGGCGGGTCTGGATTGCCCGGGAGCTCCTGCGCCTGGGACGGGACCCAGAGGAGCCCACGCTCTTCGTGGAGCGGGCCTCCACCCCGAGGGAGAAGCGGGTCCTGGCCACCCTGGGCCAGGTAGCCGAGGACCGGGTAGAGGTGGCCTCCCCGGCGGTCTGGGCCATCGGGAAGGTGGTGGGAGCCTTGGCTCCCTGGATCCTCAAAAGGGCTTGGGCGGAGGTTTAGCATGGACAGATCTCTGCTGCGGCTGGAGATCGGCGAGGACGAAAGGCTGGACCTGGAGAACCTCTCCACGGGAGCCTTCCACCCGGTCAGGGGCTTCATGACCCGGGAAGAGGCCCTCAGCGTGGCCCACGAGATGCGCCTCCCCACGGGGGAGGTCTGGACCATACCCATTCTGCTGCAGTTCCCGGAAAGGCCTCGGGTGCACTCGGGAGAGCAGGTCCTCCTCCGCCACCGGGGGGAGGAGGTGGCCCTCTTGGAGGTGGCCGAGGTCTATGAGCTGGACCTGAGGGCCCTGGCCCGAGCGGTCTTCGGCACGGAGAGCGAGGCCCACCCGGGGGTGGCCCGCCTCTACGCCAAGGGCCCCTACGCCCTAGGGGGGCGGGTGGAGGTCCTCAAGGCCAGGGAGCGCACCCCCCTGGAGAAGACCCCGGAGGAGGTGCGGGCCTTCTTCCGGGAAAGAGGCTGGAAGCGGGTGGTGGCCTTCCAGACCCGCAACGCCCCTCACCGGGCCCACGAGTACCTGATAAGGCTCGGCCTGGAGCTCGCGGACGGGGTCTTAGTCCACCCCATCCTCGGGGCCAAGAAACAGGACGACTTCCCCACGGGAGTCATCGTGGAGGCCTACGAGGCGTTGATCGGCCACTTCCTCCCCGAGGAGCGGGTGGCCCTCTTCGGCCTCGCCACCCCCATGCGCTACGCCGGGCCCAAGGAGGCGGTCTTCCACGCCCTGGTGCGGAAGAACTTCGGGGCCACCCACTTCCTGGTGGGGCGGGACCACGCCGGGGTGGGGGACTTCTATGACCCTTACGCCGCCCACCGCATCTTTGACCGGCTTCCCCCCTTAGGGATTGAGATCGTCAAGGTGGGGGCGGTCTTCCACTGCTCCCTTTGCGGCGGCATCGCCTCGGAGAGGACTTGTCCCGAGGGGCACCGGGAGAAACGCCTTTCCATCAGCATGACCAAGGTCCGGGCCCTTCTCCGTGAGGGAAAGACTCCGCCCCCGGAGCTCGTCCGACCCGAGCTTCTTCCCATCCTTAGGAAGGGATTGGCTTAAGCTCCCTCTCCCCCTGCCGCCGAGCGCAAAAGGCGCTCCGCCGCCCCCGGGGTGGCGGGCAGGTAGAGGTGGACGAAGCTCGCGAGAACCCGCCCGTCCGTGAAGCCCTCCACCTCCTCTCCCCCCACCCGGCGCCAGGCGGGGCTTGGGGAGGGGGAAAGGCGGGCGTAGTGGAACTCGTGGCCCTTTAACCTCTCCCCTCTTTGGGCCACGGGGTTATCCCTGAGGGCCTCCACCTCCCGGTAGCCCAGGACGGGCCGCCGCTCCATGCGGGCCTCCCCCGGAGCGAGGCCCACCATGGGGAAGAAGGCCCCCTCCACCCAAAGCCCCCGGGAGAGGTACATGTACCCCCCGCACTCGGCCAGGATGGGGCCAGGGAAGCGGCGGATGGCCTCCCGCATGGCCCGGTTTTCCGAAAGCCTCCCGGCGAAGAGCTCCGGGTAGCCGCCCCCGAGGAGGAGGGCCTCGGCCTCGGGGAGGGCCTCGTCCTCGAGGGGGCTAAAGGGGAGGAGCTCGGCCCCCAGGGCCTCGAGGAGCTCCAGGGCCTCGGGGTAGTAGAAGCGGAAGGCCCGGTCCCAGGCGTAGGCCACCCGCACCCGGGGCGGGCGCCTTTCGGGGAGAAAGGGCGGGGCCTCGGGAAGGGGCGGAGCCCCTTGGGCCAGGCGGAGGAGGGCCTCCAAGTCCCACCACCCCGCCCGCCCCAAGGCCTCTAGGGGCGGCTCCACCTCCCCCGCCAGGACCAGGCCCAGGTGGCGCTCGGGAAGCTCCAGGGCGGGGTCTTTGGGAAGCCAGCCCAGGAGGGGCAGGCCAAAGGGGGCCAGGGCCTCTCTGAGGATCTCGGCGTGCCGCTCCGAACCCACCCGGTTGGCCACCACCCCCACCACCCGCACCTCCGGATGGTGGTGGGCGAAGCCCAGGGCCAGGGGGGCGATGGAGCCCGCCATCCCCTGGGCGTCCACCACCAGGACCACCGGGGCCTTCAGGAGGCGGGCCACCTGGGCGGCGGAGCCCTCCTTCCCCCAGGGGTCCCGGCCGTCAAAGAGGCCCATGACCCCTTCTATGAGGGCCAGGTCCGCCCCCCTCATCCCGTGGGCGAAGAGGCCCAGGAGCCCCGCCTCGTCCAGGAAGAAGCCGTCCAGGTTGTAGGGCCTCAGCCCCGCGGCCCGCTCCAGGTGGGTGGGGTCTATGTAGTCTGGGCCCACCTTAAAGGGGCGCACCCTTAGGCCCATCTCCCGGAAGCGGAGGAGGAGGGCCAGGGCCGCCGTGGTCTTCCCCGCGCCCGAGTGGGGGGCGGCCAGGAGGAGGCGGGGCGGGTTCACCGGGGCCTTAGCTCCCTCAGAAGCCTCTCCGCCTCCCTTTGCGCCAGGGCACGGAAGGAGGTGGGCTCCTGCCCCATGCCCTCTGCCAGGGCCTCGAGGTAGGCGTCCAGGTACTCCTCGGAGATAAGGGCGGCCACGGTGAAGGCGAGCCTGCGGAAAGCCCCCTCCAGGGCCCGGGCCTCCTCAGGGGGCAGGGCCTCCTGGGCCTTCCTGGCCACCTCTTCCGTGAGCCAGTTCCACATGCTGGTCATCATGGCGTTGGTCACCCCCCGCCGCACGTGAACCAGGCCCACCAGGGCCTGCCAGGCAAAGTACTGGCCGTTGAAGGGCCCCGCCAAGGTGCGGAGGTACCAGTCCCTCAGGGTCTTCTCCCGAAGAGGCCTCTCCCCCTCGCGAAAAACGGCCCGGGTGGGAGGGTGGGCGAAGAGGGTGTCGTAAAAGCCCTGGACCAGCCCCTCGGTCAGGCCCTCCAGAAAGGCGCGGTGCCGAGCTAGAATCTTGCCGTCCTCCACGGGGCGGAAGCGGGCCTGAGGAGGAAGCTGGCTCCAGATCTCCTGGGCAATGGTGTAAAAGCGGGCCAGGTTCTTATCCGTCATCGCCTAAAGCATACCTCCAAGGAGGCCCCTAGTGCTCTATGCCCTTCTGGGCCGGTACCCCCAGGTCAAAGGCGTGCTTCACCTTCCGCATCTCCGTCACCGTGTCTGCCAGCGCCAAAAGGGGCTCGGGGGCGCCCCGGCCTGTCACCACCACGTGGACGTGGGAAGGCCGGGCCTTTAGGGCCTCGAGGAACTCCTCTAGGAGGATCCAGCCGTAGCGCAGGGGATAGGTGGCCTCGTCTAGGACCACGAGGTCGTAGGCCCCGGAGAGGAGGGCTTCCTTGGCCCGCGCCCACCCCTCCCGGGCCATTTGGGCGGAGGCCTCGAGGTCCCGGCTTTTCCAGGTGAACCCGTCCCCCAGGCCCTCTATGGGGATGCCCAACCTCGCCAGCGCCCGGTGCTCCCCAAAGCGGGCCCCCTGGTGCTTCAGGAACTGAAAGATCCGCACCCTAAGCCCCCGGCCGTGGGCCCTTAGGGCCAGGCCGAAGGCGGCCGTGCTCTTCCCCTTGCCGTCCCCGGTGTAGACGATGAGGAGGCCCCGCCTTTCCCCCGATGGCTTGGTGTAGGGCTTCACCCGCCTAGGGCTTTCCATAGGGCGTAGCCTAGCAGACCCCCAAGCTCGGCCAGGGCGATCATGGCCCCCAGCACGTCCCCAGTAAGCCCCCCAAGGCGGGAAAGGGCGAGCCGGGCCACGGCGAAGGCGGCGAGGACGGCTAGGAAGGTGGGCAGGGGAAAGAGGAGAGGCAAGGGCAAGGCCAAGATCAAGGCGGGAAGGAGGGGCCCACCCCGCACCAGGGCCGCCATCCCCTCCCGGGCCAAGGGGTAAAGGTTCAGGAAGGGGAGGACCAGGAAGCGGGCGAAGCCGGGCAGGAGGAGGAGGAAGAGGGGCGGAGGAGGCGGGGCCAGGGCCTGCCACTTGAGGAGGAGGTAAAGCCCCCCCACCCCGAAGGCGAAGGCCCCCAGGTGGGGGTCTTTGAGGATGGCCAGGCGCCTCTCCCGGGGCTTGGCCCCAAGGAGAGCGTCCGCCGAGTCCAGAAGGCCGTCCAGGTGCAAAAAGCCGGTGAGGCCCAGCCAGAGGGCGAGGAGGAGGGCCCCCTCGAGGCCCGGAGGCAGGGGCAGGAGGGAGGCCAGGGCCAAAACCCCCCCGAGGAGGTAGCCCACCAAGGGGAAGAACCCCACCCCCCGTCTCATCTCCTCCTGGGAGAAGACCCCCCGCACAGGGAGGGCGGTGAGGAGGGCTAGAGCGGCCAGGAAGGGGCGCAAGGCCTACTTGGTCAGCCCCGTAGGCTTGAGGCGCACGGCGGTGCCGCTTGCCGTCACCATCAGCATGGAGTTGTTGCCGCCCAGCACCTCGTAGTCCACGTCTATCCCGATGACGGCGTCCGCCCCCAGGCGGCGGGCCTCCTCCTTCATCTCCTCCAGGGCTAGCTCCCGGGCCCGGCGGAGCTCGGCCTCGTAGGCCCCGCTCCGCCCCCCCACGATGTCCCGGATCTGGGCGAAGAGGTCCCGGAAGAGGTTGGCCCCCACGATGGCCTCCCCGAAGACGATGCCCAGGTAGGCCTCCACCTGGCGTCCCTCTACCGAACCGCTCGTGGTGAGGATCATGGCCACCCCATTCTATTGGGACCCGCTCACCCCCGCCTCGGCGAAGGTGGCCATGTGGAGGATGCGGGCCGCCGCCCGGAGGAGGGGCATGGCCAAAACCGCCCCCGTCCCCTCCCCCAGGGCCAGGTCCAGGTCCAAAAGGGGCCTCAGGCCCAAGGCCTCGAGGACCGCCCTGTGCCCGGGCTCCCGGGAGAGGTGGCCGGCGAAGGCGTAGCCCAAGACCCCGGGGTCTAGGCGGCTCGCCAGGAGGAAGCCCGTGGAGACAGGAAAACCGTCCAAGACGAGGGGGACGCCCCACGCCGCCCCCTCCAGGTAGACCCCAGCGATGGCCAGGAGTTCCAGCCCCCCCACCTCGGCGGCCACCTCCAAAGGACCCATGCCGGGGCGGAGGCGGGCGAGGGCCCGCCTCACCGCCTCCCGCTTCCGCGAGAGGCCCTCCTCCCCCACCCCCGTCCCCCGGCCCACCACCCGCTCCGGAGGCAGGCCCAGGAGGGCGGCGGCCAGGGCCGCGGCCGCCGTGGTGTTGCCGATGCCCATGTCCCCCGCGGCCAGCACCGTGGCCCCCTCCTCGAGGGCCCGCCTGGCCGCCAGGCGGCCTGCCTGGAGGGCCTTTTCCGCTTCCTCCAGGGTCATGGCGGGGCCCTGGGCCAGGTTGGCGCTCCCCTCCCGCACCTTGGCCTTGAGGAGCCTGGGGTGATCGGGAAGATCCCCAATGACCCCTGCGTCCAAGACGTAGACCTCGCAGTCGGCCACTTTGGCGAACTGGTTGATGGCCGCCCCCCCACGGAGGAAGTTCAGGACCATCTGCCAGGTCACCTCCTGGGGATAGGCGGAAACCCCCTCGGCCACCACCCCGTGGTCGGCGGCGGCCACCACCACCGCCCCCCGACCCAGCTCGGGCTTCACCCGGCCCTGGATGGCGGCTAGGCGCAGGGCGACTTCCTCCAGGAAGCCCAAGGAGCGGGGAGGCTTGGTCAGCTGCTGCATGCGCTCCCGGGCCATCTCAAGTACGCTCTTTGGATCGCGGCCCTCCACAGGTCCCATGATAACTAACCACCCGTCGCTTTCCCCCATAGAAAGCCCCTCCCTAGGCTCTGGTACGCCCTTTTGGGGCCCCCGCCGTGGTGAGAGCCACGGCGGGGTACTTAGGCCTGGGGCCCGTCCAGACCCCCGTCACCCTCCCGCCTTGGGCGCCAAGGTTAAACTCACCCCGTGGAGCTCTGGCTGGTGCGCCACGGCGAGACCCTCTGGAACCGGGAGGGAAGGCTTCTGGGCTGGACGGACCTCCCCCTCACCCCGGAGGGCGAAGCCCAGGCCCGGGCCCTGAAGGGGCTCCTTCCCCCCCTCCCCGCCTATAGCTCCGACCTCCTTCGGGCCCTCCGCACGGCGGAGCTTGCGGGCTTCCGCCCCGAGGCCACCTGGGCTCTGAGGGAGATCCACTTCGGGGCCCTCGAGGGCGCCCTCTGGGAGGCCCTGGAACCCGCCTACAAGGAGGCCCTCCTCCGCTTCCAGGGCTTCCACCCGCCGGGCGGGGAGAGCCTGGAAGATTTCCAAGAAAGGGTTTTCCGCTTCCTGGAGGGGCTAAAGGCCCCAGCCCTCCTCTTCACCCACGGCGGGGTGGTGCGGGCCGCGCTCAGGGCCCTCGGGGAAGACGGCCTCGTCCCTCCAGGAAGCGTCCTGGTGGTGGACTGGCCCAGGAGGGTCCTGGACCGGCTTTTACCCCAAGGATGAGCCTCCTCCTTGCCCTCCTCCTGGACGCCCTCCTGGGGGAACCCCCTCCCAGGCTCCACCCCGTGGTCTGGATGGGGCGGTATCTGGAGTGGGCCTGGCCCCGGGTGCGGGGGTTCTGGTCCGGGGCCTTTTACTGGACCCTGGGGGCCCTCCTCTTCGCCCTCCCCGCCTTCCTCCTGGACCTCCTCCTGAGGCCCCTGGCCTTGGGCTTTGTCCTCCTCGGCCTCCTCCTCAAGCCCCTCTTCAGCCTCAGGATGCTCCTCCTGGAGGTCCTTTGGGTGGAGCGGGCCCTGGAGGAGGGCCTCGAGGCGGGAAGAAGGCGCCTTTCCCGGATCGTGAGCCGGAGGACGGACGGCCTCTCCCAGGAAGAGGTGCGGGAGGCGGCCTTGGAAAGCCTGGCGGAGAACCTCTCGGACAGCCTCCTGGCCCCCCTCCTCTACTACGCCCTCCTGGGCCTCGGAGGGGCCGCCTTATACCGCTACGCCAACACCGCCGACGCCATGTGGGGCTACCCCGAGCACGGGGCCAGGGGCGCCTTCGCCGCCCGGGCCGACGACCTCCTGAACCTCCTGCCGGCTCGGCTCACCGGCCTCCTCCTCTGCCCCCCCAGGCTCTGGAGGAGGCTCCTCCGGGAGGCCCGCAAGACCCCCTCCCCCAACGCCGGCTTCCCCATGGCCGCCCTGGCCCTGAGGCTCGGGGTGCGCCTGAGGAAGCGGGGGACCTACGCCCTGAACCCCGAGGCCCCCTCTCCGGGGCCAGGGCACGTGGCCAGGGCCCTCCTCTGGGCAGGCGGGGTGGGGTACGGGACTGGACTACTCCTAGCAGGGCTCACCGCTTTGAGGGGATGGTAGGCTTAGGCCATGGAGCGGAGCCGGGACTTTCTCCTCTAGGCCCGGCGGGACCTGGAGCAGGCCAGGCTCTCTTTGAGGGAAGGCTTTTTTGAGTGGGCGGCCTTCGCCGCCCAGCAGGGCGCGGAAAAGGCGGTTAAGGCGGTCTTCCAGCGGATGGGGGCCGTGGCCTGGGGACACTCGGTAGCGGGGCTTCTGGAAGAGCTCTCCCAAAGCTTCCCCGTGCCAGAAGCCCTCCTAGACGCCGCCAGCGAGCTGGACAAAGCCTACATCCCCTCCCGCTACCCGGACGCCCTGCCGGAAGGGGCCCCCTTTGAACGCTACCGGAGGCCGGAGGCGGAAAGGCTTCTGGCCCACGGGGAGGCGGTGTATGCCTTCTGTGAGGGTCTTCTATCCCAGATGGACTAGGGAGGACCTGCTTCTGAGGCTTAGGCAAGGGGTAGAGGCCTTGAGGCGGGAAGTCCCCCTCGAGGAGGCCTGGCTCTTCGGCTCCTGGGCTCAGGGCCGGGCCCTGCCCGGAAGCGACGTGGACCTCCTTCTGGTCTACCAGGGAGCCCCAAGGCCCGACCTCCACCGCCTGGCCCGGAAGGCCTTTCCTGGGCTTCCCGTGGAGCTCCACGCCTACACCCGAGATGAGGCGGAGGCCCTTAAGCCCGTCCTGGCCCGGATGCGGGAAGGGGCCATCCCCCTTCTGGAGCCCGGGCCGTGAGGCCAGCTCAGCTGAACTCCCTCTCCAGCTCCTTCAGGCGCTCGGCGATCCCGGTGTACTCCAGCTCCTCCATGGGTAGCATGGCGGGGCCATAGAAGCCCTGGCGGCGCATCTCCTGGGCCTTCTCCACCACCTTAGCCCGCACCGCATCCCAGACAGGGTCGGCGAAGAGGTCCACGGGGCCGGTGAGCCGCCCCTCCTTGAGGGAAAAGCCTAGGGCGCAAACCATGGGCACGCAGAAGAAGGTGGAGGCCGGGGTGTTGGCCTTCACGGGCATGAGGGGCAGGTGGTGGCTTCCCCGGGTATCCCCGGCCACAAAGGGAGCCAGGGCAAAGGGCGGGCCAAACTCCTCCGTGGCGGGGAAGATCTTCTGGGTGCGCACCAGGGCCACGGGGTCGTCCTTGCCCACGTACCGCCCCGCGATGTTCCTAAGGCGGGTGGTGCTCACCACCGCCGCCACCTCCCCGTATTTGCGCAACCAGATGGAGGCTATGGCGAAGCGGTGGGAGTCCCTGAGGAGGGCGGCGATGTCGTAAAGCCGTTCGGGAGCGTCCAGCTCAATGTAGCTATCCCGCTCGGTTTGCGCCAGGTCCATGATGCGGAAGCGGAAGCCGGGCCTAAGCTCCGGGGAAAGGAGGAGGCCCGAGGAGTACATGGGGTCGGCGAAGGCCAGGTAGAGGGGAAGGTTGAAGGCCCCGGGCTCGGTCTTGTCCGCCGCCAGGACCATGAAGGGCTCGGAAGGCCTTTCCGCAAACTCCATCTCCGCCACCTGGGGACCGAGGCCGTGGAGGTTGCCGGTGAAGGCGTCCTTCAGGAGGTCCTGGCCCGCGCCGTAGAGCCCCTCCCGCTTCGCCACCTCCGTCCCCTCGCGAAAGGCCTTCCAAGCGAGCTCGTGAATGGCGGGGTGGGCCACCCCCTGGGTGTGGGAAAGGAGAAGGACGATGTCATCCCCGATATGGAAGACGTAGGCGTCCAGGAGAAGGCTCCCCTTGGCCTCCTCCACCACCTCCTTTACCGCGGCCAGCACCGCCGGGCTCGGCAGGGTGTGCCCGCCCACGGAACCGATATCCGCCTTGAGTACGCTCAAGGTGATCCTCATAGGACCCTCCGTTTCCATGCTTCCACAAGGGGCCGCCCCCCCGCAAGCCCCTAGGTCCCACCCGCGGCAACCCTTAGCCTGGGCCCTAATCCTAAGGGATAGGATCCCGGAAAATGAGGCCATGCTGGACGACGTGCTGGCGCCCATCCACGGCGGCCCCGACGGCGGCCCTGAGCCCCTTTACGACTTCTCCACCAACGCCAACGCCCTGGGGCCCAACCCGGTCATCCTTGAATACCTCCAGCAAGTGGACCCAAGCCGCTACCCCGACCCCCTCTACCGGGAGACCCACCGCCTCCTGGCCCAGGCCCACGGCGTGACCGAGGCCCAGGTGGCCGTGGGTACCGGGACCAGCGAGCTCATCCACCGGCTTAGCCGCTGGAACTACCTCCGCGGCCCCATCCTCCTCCTTCCCCCCACCTTCAGCGAGTACGCCCGGGCGGCCCGGGCCCTGGACCTGCCCCTCTGGGAGGCCCGAAGCCCCGAGGAGTTTTTGGAGCTTCTCCCCCGAAGCGCCCTGGCCTTCCTCTGCGTCCCCAACAACCCCACGGGGGAGGTCTACCCCTTCCTGGAGGAGGCCGCCCGGCGGGCCGGGGGAGCCCTGGTCCTGGACCTGGCCTACTACGAGCTCATGGAAGAACCCCTTGCCCTCCCCCAGGGGGTATGGCGCCTCTACAGCCCCAACAAGGCCCACGGCCTCACCGGGGTGCGGGCGGGCTACCTGGTGGCCCCCCTGGACCTCACCCACTTCCGGAACCTGGCCCCGAGCTGGCCCGTATCCGCCCACGGGGAGGCCCTCCTCCGGGGGCAGCTGGACCCTAGGGCCCGGGCCTGGCTGGAGTGGAGCCGGGCCGAGCTCCACCGCCTGAGGCGGCTTTTGGCCGAGGGGCTTAGGGCGCTCGGCCTCGAGGTCCTTGAAAGCCCCGCCAACTTCCTCATGGTGCGGGTGGGCAGGGCCACGGCGGTGGCCCGGGCCCTGAGGGAAAGGGGCCTAAGGGTGCGGGACGCCACCAGCTTCGGCCTCCCCGAGTGGCTCCGGCTCTCAGCCCAGCGGGAGGAGGCCATAGAGGCCCTTTTGGAAGCCCTGGAAGGGGTTCTTGCTAGACTGGGGGCATGACCCCGGAGCTCGCCCGCTACCTGGAGGAGGCCCTGGGGCGGCTTAGGGCGGCCCTGGACCTGGAGGCCCTCTACCTCTTCGGCTCCCACGCCCGGGGGACGGCGGACCGAAGGTCGGACCTGGACCTTTTGATGGTGGCCCGCACCTCCCTCCCGCCCCTAAAGCGCATCGGCCTCGTCCTGGAGCTCCTAAAGGATGCCCCCCTCCCCGTGGAGGCCCTCGTCCTCACCCCCGAGGAGTTCCAAGAGCGCCGGGACCTCCCCTTCCTCCAGGGGGTCCTACGGGAGGCGAAACCCCTTTATGAGCGTGGAAAAGCGCCTGCTTGAGGCCCGCCGCTGGCTCGCCCAGGCCTGGGACGACCGGGAGAG
Source organism: Thermus aquaticus (assembly GCF_001280255.1). Taxonomy (NCBI): domain Bacteria; kingdom Thermotogati; phylum Deinococcota; class Deinococci; order Thermales; family Thermaceae; genus Thermus; species Thermus aquaticus. Next base: position 1,706,268 of record NZ_LHCI01000106.1, read on the forward strand.
AGGAAAGGCCCTCTGGATCGCCCTGGGCCTAGACCCCCGGGGCCACAGCCTCGCCCGGCTCCTCCGGGACCTCCCCCCGGAGGAAGCCCCTTTCTTCCACCCCCTTCTGCCCCAGGCCCTGGCCCTGGACAAGCTCCACATCCCCACCCGCTACCCCGACGCCCTTCCCGGGCTCACGCCCAAGGAGGCCTACACCGAGGAGGCCAAGAAGGCCGTGGAGGTGCGCCTTGGCGGGAGCTAAGGCCCTCATCGTCTGGGGCACGGGAAGCGGGGTGGGGAAAAGCCTCCTCACGACTGGCCTTCTCCGCCACTTCCGGAGGCTCGGCCTCCGGGCCGCCCCCTTCAAGGCCCAGAACATGGCCAACCACGCCCGGGTGGTGGCGGGCGGGGAGATGGCCAGCGCCCAGTGGCTCCAGGCCCTGGCGGCGGGGGCCGAGCCCGAGGTGCGCATGAACCCCATCCTCATCAAGCCCTTCGGGGAGCGGGGGGCCCAGGTGGTGGTGTGGGGAAAGGTGGACCCAAGGCTTTCCCAGCTTCCCTGGAAGGAGAGGAGGCCCCACCTCGAGGCCCCCATTCGCGAAGCCTTGGAGGGCCTTCTCGCCGAGTACGACCTCCTGGTGCTGGAAGGGGCGGGAAGCCCGGTGGAGCGGAACCTCTGGCCCGACCTCCCCAACCTGAAGGTGGCCCAGTGGGCGGAGGCCAAGGCCCTCCTGGTGGCCGACGTGGACCAGGGCGGGGCCTTGGGGGCGCTTTACGGCACCTGGGCCCTCCTGGGGGAGCACCGGGAGCGGCTTTTGGGCTTCGTCTTCAACAAGTTCCGGGGGGACCTGGAGCTCCTAAGGCCCGCCTACGGCCTCCTCCAGGGCTGGACTGGGGTCCCCGTCCTCGGCACCCTTCCCCTCCTCCCCCTCTCCCTCCCCGAGGAGGACGGCTTCCGCCACCGCCTCGAGGGGCAAGGGGGACCCCGGGTGGCCCTCCTCCGCTACCCCCACGCCGCCAACCTGGACGAGTTCTGGGCCCTCGGGGAGGTGGCCCGGCCCCGCTACGCCCGCACCCCCGAGGAGGCCGAGGGGGCGGACCTCCTGGTCCTCCCGGGAAGCCGCCTCCCGGCCCGGGACCTCCCCTGGCTTAGGGCCTTTCTGCCCGTGATCCGGAGGCACCTGGAAGCGGGCAAGCCCGTCCTCGCCATCTGCGGCGGGGCGGAGATGCTCTCGGAGGCCCTCCTGGACGAGGAGGGGGTGGAGGAAAGGGGGGTCTTCCCGGGGCTTGGCCTCCTGCCCTTCAGGGTGAGGATGCGGCGGGAGAAGACGGTCCTGAGGCGGCGGGTGCGGCTCGGTGGGCTTTCTGGTCCCTGGGAAGGGCTCAACGGCCTCCTGGTGGAGGGGTACGAGATCCACCACGGGGAAGGGCTTCCCCTCTTCCACCAGGAAGGAAGCCTCCTCGCCACCTGGCTCCACGGCCTATTGGAAAACCCGGGCGTACAGCGGGTCCTCTTCGGCCGGGAGGCCAGGGGCCTGGACGAGGCCCTGGACGGGCTGGCCGACGCCCTGGAAAGGCACCTGGACCTATCGGCCCTTCACCGGGCCCTGGGCCTCGCCGGCGGGGTCCACCCAAGCCCCGCCCCGGCCTCCCCCGACCCCCCGCCCAGGCCCGGCCCCGTCCTGGTCCTGGGAGGGGCGAAAAGCGGCAAAAGCCGCTTCGCCCAGAGGCTCGCCGGGCCCTTCGCCACCCTGATCGCCACCGCCGAGGCCCGGGACGAGGAGATGGCAGAGAGGATCCGCCGCCACCAAGAGGAGCGCCCCCCCACCTGGGAGACCCTGGAGGAACCCCTGGACCTCGCGGGGGCCTTGGGGCGGGCCCGCCACCCCACGGTGGTGGTGGACTGCCTCACCCTCTGGGTGGCCAACCTCCTGGAAAGGGGCCTGGACCCGGTAGCAGAGGCCGAGGAGCTCCTCGAGGCCATCCGTTCCGCCCAAAAGCGGGTGATCCTGGTCTCCAACGAGGTGGGCATGGGGATCGTGCCCGCAAACCCCCTGGCCCGCCGGTACCGGGACCTCCTGGGGGCCGTCAACGCCCTCCTGGCCCGGGAGGCGGAGGTCTACCTCATGGTGGCGGGAAGACCCCTGCGGCTTCCAGAGGGCACCTGAAGGGCGGAGCTTTCAGACAGGCTGCAGGGAGGAAAGCCCCGCCTGGGCGGCGGCGAGCCTGGCGGTGAGGACCCGGAAGGGGCTCGCCGAGGTGTAGTCCAGGAGGTCGGCCACGAAGCGCACGCTCCCCGCCTCGCCCCCGTGCTCCCCGCAGAGGCCCAGCTTTAGGGCGGGGTTCGCCCGCCTCCCCTCCTCCACCGCCAGGCGGAGGAGCCTGCCCACCCCCTTCTCGTCCAGGCGCTCCGTGGGGTCAAAGGGGAAGAGCCCCTCCTCCACATACCGGGGCAGGAACTTGCCGGCGTCGTCCCGGGAGAGGCCGAAGGTCATCTGGGTCAGGTCATTGGTGCCGAAGCTGAAGAAGTCCACCAAAGGGGCGATCTCCGCCGCTAGGAGGGCCGCCCTCGGGGTTTCCACCATGGTGCCGAAGGGGATGGGGCCGTACTCCCGGAAGAGCTCCTCCGCCAGGGCCTTAGCCCTTTCCACCTCCTTGGGGTCGGCCACCAGGGGGACCATGACCTCGGGCCTGGGGTCAAAGCCCTCCTCCCGAAGCTCCTTGGCCGCCTCGAGGAGGGCCCTTAGCTGCATGCGGAAGATCCCGGGCCTCTGGAGGAGGAGCCTGACTCCCCTAAAGCCCAGCATGGGGTTCACCTCCTTTAGGGCCTCGGCCCGCTCCAGGAGGCGCTTGGCCTCCTCGTCCCCGGCCTCGGCCTTCTGGCGAAGCTCGTCCAAAGGGGGCAGGAACTCGTGGAGGGGCGGGTCCAGGAGGCGCACGGGAACGGGAAGGCCGTCCATGGCCTTCAGGATCCCCTTGAAGTCCTCCTTCTGGAAGCGGAAGAGGGCCTGAAGGGCCTCGTCCTCCTCTTCCGGGGTGGCGGCCAGGATCAGGCGGCGCACCCAGGGAAGCCGCTCCTCGTGGAAGAACATGTGCTCGGTGCGGCAAAGCCCTATGCCCTCGGCCCCCAGCTCCCGGGCCCGCCTGGCGTCCTCGGGGGTGTCGGCGTTGGCCCTGACCCCCAGGCGCCGGTAGGGCTCAGCCCAGGCGAGGAGCTTGTGCAAATAGGCCTCCCCCGCGGCCTCCACCAGGGGGACCACCCCCAGGTAGACCTCCCCCGTGCTTCCGTCCAGGGTGAGGAGGTCCCCCTCCCGCACCTCCACCCCCTCGGCCACGGCCCGGCCCTCCTCGGGGAAAACCCTCAGGGCCTCGGCCCCCACCACCGCCGGGACCCCCAGGCCCCGGGCCACCACGGCGGCGTGGGAGGTGAGGCCGCCCCGGGCGGTGAGGATCCCCTTGGCCAGGTACATGCCGGTGATGTCCTCGGGGGTGGTCTCGGGGCGGACCAGGATGGCGGGAAGCCCCTGGGCGCTGAGCCGCTCCACCGCCTCGTTGCTGAAGGCGGCGTGGCCAAAGGCGGCCCCGGGGCTTGCGGGAAGGCCCTTGAGGAGGGGCCTTGGGGCCCGCTCCCGGTCCACGGCGGGCCGGAGGAGGCCGGGAAGGGCGTTGGCCTCCACCCTCAGGATGGCCTCCTCCCTGGTGATGAGGCCCTCCTCCGCCATCTCCACGGCGATGCGCACCGCCGCCTGGGCCGTGCGCTTGCCCGAGCGGGTCTGCAGGAGGAAGAGCCTGCCCTTCTCCACCGTGAACTCAAAGTCCTGCATGTCGCGGAAGTGCCCTTCCAGGCGCTCCGCCACCCGCAAAAGCTCCCCGTAAAGCCCCGGGGCGTAGTCCTTCAGCCGGTCCAGAGGCTCAGGGGTGCGGATGCCCGCCACCACGTCCTCCCCCTGGGCGTTCCTCAGGTACTCCCCGTAAAGCCCCTTCTCCCCGGTGGCCGGGTTGCGGGTGAAGCCCACCCCGGTCCCCGAGTCCTCCCCCAGGTTGCCGAAGACCATGGCCTGGACCACCACCGCCGTCCCCAGGTCCTCGGGGATGCCGTAGATGCGGCGGTAGGCCCGGGCCCTGGGGTTGTTCCAGCTGCGGAAGACCGCCAGAACCGCCCCCTCCAGCTGGGCCCAGGGGTCCATGGGGAAGGGGGTGCCCCGGGCCTCCAGGTGGGCCAGGTAGGCGTGGGCCAGCTCCTCCAGGTCCTCGGCGGTGAGCTCGGCGTCGCTCCTGGCCCCTTTCCTCTCCTTGAGGGCGGAAAGCATCCCCTCAAAGACCTCGGCCCTCTCCCCCAAGACCACCTCCCCGTACATGGCGAGGAGCCTTCGGAAGCTGTCCCAGGCGAACCGGGGGTTCCCCGTGGCCCGGGAGAGGGCCGCCACCCCTTGCAGGGAGAGGCCCAGGTTGAGGATGGTGTCCATCATGCCGGGCATGGAAACCGGGGCCCCGCTCCGGACGGAAACGAGAAGGGGAGGGTTGTTGCCCTCCCCCAGGCCAAAGCGCTTGCCCGTTAGGCCCTCGAGGGCCGCCATCTTGGCCCGCACCTCCTCCCAAAGCCCCGGTACCTCCCCCGTCCTCAGGTAGCGGCGGCAGGCCTCGGTGGTGATGACAAACGCCGGGGGAACGGGTAGCCCGGCCTTGCGCATGGCCACCAGGCCGAACCCCTTACCGCCCAGGAGGTCCTTGGAAAACCCCTCCGCCTCCTCCAAGAGGTACACCTGTGCGCTCATCCCCCTTAGTCTGCCCAGGGCCATGGAAGCGTGGAAGTGTGTAGGCGGGGCAGGGCTACACCACCTTCGGGCCAGGGTGGTCTAAAGGGCATACCGTGGGCCCCGTGCTATCCCGCACGATAAGGATGACCCGGGGCTTCTGGCCCCAGGCTACGCCGAGAAGAAGCAAAACGCCCAGTAAGCTTAAACGGCGCATCCCCTTTTACCCCTTTTGCCCCAAAGGCTACCCTGGGACCACCGTAGCGTCAAGACCCCCCTAGAAGGCCTGGATTCTGACCCCGGCCCCCTCGAGGGCCCGCCGCACCGCCCGGGCCACCTCCGGGGCCCGGGGATTGTCCCCGTGGATGCAGAGGGTCTCCGCCTGCACCTCCACCTCTCCCCCGTCTAAGGCCTCCACCCTACCCCTCAGGACCATGTCCAGCGCCCGACGGGCCGCCTCCTCCGGGTCGGTGATCCAGTTTCCCGGCATGGAGCGGGGGGCCAGCTGGCCGCTCTTCAGGTAGGCCCGCTCCGGAAAAGCCTCCCGCACCGCCCTGAGCCCCGCCCTCACCGCCTCCTCCTCATACACCGTCCCCGGGAGGACCACCAGGGGAAGGCCGGGGTCAAAGGCCTTCACCGCCTCGGCGATGGCCCGGGCCGTCTCCCGGTCCCGGCAGGCCTTCAGGTATAGGGCCCCGTGGGGCTTCACGTGGTGCAGGGAAAGCCCCTCGGCCTTCACGAAGGCGTAAAGGGCCCCCAGCTGGTAGAGGACATCGGCGTAGACTTCTTCCGGGGAAAGGACCATGTCCCGGCGGCCAAACCCCACCAGGTCGGGGAAACCGGGGTGGGCCCCCACGGCCACCCCGTGGGCCTTGGCCAGGGCCACCGCCTCCCGGATCCTGGAGGGGCTTCCCCCATGGAAGCCGCAGGCCAGGTTCACCGAGGTCACCAGAGGGAATAGTTCCCGGTCGTACCCGTAAGCAAAGGCCCCGTAGGACTCCCCCGCATCTGCGTTCAGGTCCACGACCACGCTCACCACCCCCTATAGACGCAAAACCACCTCTCTGCCATCCCCAAGCCTGAGCAAGGGTTCCGCTTGTGGCTCCAGGCAGGAAAACCGAAGAACAGGGGAACTAGCTTCACCCTACCCTCCCGTCATGGTCCTGGGAAGCCAGGTAGCGAGGCCAGGAAAGGCCACCAGGAGCACCACCATGAGGAGGAGCACCCCCATGAAGGGAAGGCTGTAGCGAGCGATGCGGAAGAGGTCCTCCCCGGTGAGGGACTGGATGACGAAGAGGTTGAAGCCCACGGGCGGCGTGATCTGGGCCAGCTCCACCATGATGACCAGGTACACGCCAAACCACAATGGGTCCAGGCCGATGGCCTTAACCACGGGCAGGATGACGCTGATGGTGAGGACCACGATGGAAATCCCGTCCAGGAACCAACCCAGGACCACGTAGACCAGGCTGAGGAGGAAGACGAAAAGAAGAGGGGTGATCCCCGCCTCCGCCGCCCAGGCCGCCAGGGCCCGGGGGATGCCCGTGAAGCCCATGGCCAGGGTGAGGACCCCGGCCCCCGCCAGGATGAGCCCGATCATGCTGGTGGTGCGCACCGCCCCCAGGAGGCTTTCCCGAAAGAGGGCCAGGCTCAGCTCCCCTCTCAAGGCCGTGAGGCCGAAAGCCCCCGCCACCCCGATGGCTGCCGCCTCCGTGGGCGTGGCCACCCCCAGGTAGATGGACCCCAGGACCAGCAAAATGAGGAAGAAAACGGGAAGAACCGCCAGCGAACCCCTCAAGACCTCGCCAAAAGGAGGAGGGGGTTCCTGGGGAAGGCGGTGGCGCTGGAAAAACGCCAACAGGGCCACGGTCAGCATTAAGAGAAGGGCCAGGAGGACGCCGGGAACCACGCCCGCCATGAAGAGCCGGGCCACCGAGACCTCGGCCATGACCCCGTAGACGATCATGATGACGCTGGGGGGAATGAGAAAGCCCAGGGTGCCGGCCCCAGCCAGGGAGCCCAGGGCCAGCGGCTTGGGGTAGCCCCGTCTGAGGAGCTCAGGCAGGGTGAACCGCCCCACCGTGGCCGTGGTGGCCGCCGAGGAGCCGATGACGGCGGCGAAGAGGGCGCTGGCCACCACGTTCACGTGCAGAAGGCCCCCGGGAAGCCGGGCCAGGAGGGGAGCGAGGCCCTGGAAGAGGCTCTGGGCCAGGCGGGAGCGGTAGAGGACCTCCCCCATCCAGACGAAGAGGGGTAGCGCCGCCAGGCTCCAGCCGGAGGTGCTGATCCAGAGGGCCGTGGCCACGTTGGGCCCCGGGGGGGCCGTGGTAAAGAGGGCAAGGCCAGCCAGGCCCACCAGGATAAGGGCCAGGCCGATATAGACCCCGAGGGCTAGGAGGAGGAAGAGAAGGCCCGCCAGGAGGATACCGATCTCTAGGAGGCTCACCTTCCCCCCCGGAAGGCCTTTAGAAGGGCCTCCAGAAGGGCCAGAGCGAAAACGCTGGCCCCGAAGGCCACCACGCCCAGGGGAATCCAGAGGGGTAGGGGAAGGAGGCCCGGGGCCAGGTCCCCAAAGCGCAGGCTCTCCCCCATCTTGGCCCAAAGGGCCCAGGCGGCGTAAAGGGCGGCCAAAAGCCCCAGGCCAAGGCTCAGGCGCTCCACCCAAGCCCGGCCCCTAGGGGGAAGCCTCTCCCAGAGGAGCTGGACCCGCACATGCCCGCCTGCCCTCAGCGTGGGGGCCAGGCCCAGAAAGACAAGCCCCGCGGTGGCGAAGCCCGCCAGCTCCAAGGCCGAAGGCACCACGAAGCCCACAAAGCGCCCCACCACCTGGGCCAGGATCACCAGGAGGATGAAGAGGCCGAGGAGGAGGGCAAGCTCCTCGGCCAGGCGGTAGAGGGCCGCCAGGGCCCGCTCCAGCGCCCTCATCGCCCCAGGTACTGCCGGTAGACCTTGACCCCGGTGGCCCCCACCTGCCGCTGCCATTCCAGGATCATGGTCTGCCCCACCTTCTTGAGGTCGGCCATGAGCTGGGGCGAGGGCTTGACCACCTGCATGCCCTTGGCGGCCAGGGTCTGGAGGGCCTTGGCCTCTTGCTCCTGGGACAGTTTCCAGCCCCTTTCCTCGGCCCTTCGGGCCGCCTGCAGAAGGGCTTCCCGGTCCTGGGAGGAAAGGCTTTCAAAGGCCCGGCGGCCGATGACCACCATGTTCTTGGGAATCCAGGCCTTGATGTCGTAGAAGTAGCGGGCGAAGTCCCAGGCCTGGCTGTCCACCCCGGTTACGGGGGAGGTGATCATGGCCTCCACGATGCCCGTGGCGAAGGCCTGGGGGATATCCGCCGCCTCCACCTGGACGGGCGCCATGCCCAGGAGCTCCGCAAGGCGGGCCGTGGCCGGGTTATAGGCCCGGAAGCGGAGGCCCTTGAGGTCCTGGGCGCTGTTCACCGGCTTCTTGGTGTAGAGCCCCTGGGGGGGCCAGGGGACGGAGTAAAGGAAGACCACGCCCCGCTGCAGGAGCCACTTCTCCACCTCCGGGCGCTGGGCTTGGTAGAGGCGCCAGGCTTCCTCGTAGCTGGTGGCCACAAAGGGAATGGAGTCCAGGTTGAAGATGGGGTTCTCGTTGGCCAGGAGGGACATGAGCACCTCCCCCATCTGCACCTGGCCGTTCCGCACCGCCGGCAGGATCTGGGGATGGGGGAAGAGGGAACCCCCCGGGTGGACCGTCACCTTAATCCTTCCCCCCGTGGCCTCCTCCACCTCCTTGACGAACTGCAGGATGTTCTGGGTGTGGAAGTTGGCCGGGGGGTAGGGGGTGGCCATGTTCCAGGTCTGGGCCAAAGCGCCAAGGGAAAACGCCAGAAGCCCTGCCAGAATCCGCTTCATCTTCCCACCTCCTCCTTCACTTTAGCGTCCTCAGGGCCCGGTCCACGAAGGCGTTGGTGTAGGTGCGCTTGAGGTCAATCCTGGCCCGGGCCACGTTGGGGTCAAAAGCCGAGAGCACGGTAAGGGGCCTAAGGGGGGCGGTGTCGCTAAAGCGGCCGTTGGGAGAGAAAGACTCCAGGGAGTTCTTCAAGACCTTCAGGTACAGGGCCCGATCCCCTAGGAAGTACTCCTCGGGGAGGACCGCCGCGATCTCCTCCGGGGTCTTACCCTGCATCCACTTGAGGCCCCGCACCATGGCGTTCACCAGCTTCTGGGCGGTCTCCGGGTTTTTGTCCAGCCAGGCCCGGGTGGTGTAGAGAACGGCGGCCGGGTACTCGCCGCCTAAGACCTCCCGGGTCCCCTTGGTGGACCGGGTGTCGGCCAGGACCTTCAAAAGACCCCGCTCCTCCAGAAGGGTGATGGCGGGCTCCACGTTGGAAATGGCCTCCACCTGCTTGTTCTGAACCGCCGCCACCGCCTGCGCCCCCACGGATACGCCGATGACGGAGACATCGGTGGGCTTGAGGCCGTTTTTCACCAGGAGGTAGTTGAGGAAGAAGTGGGTGGAGCTCCCGGGGGCTGTGACGCCCACCCTACGGCCCTTCAGGTCGGCCACCGTCCGGATCTGGTCCGCCAGGTCTGACCTGACCCCAAGGACGATGGCGGGGTACCGGCCCACCTGGACGAAGGCCACGATGTCCCGGCCCTGGGCCTGCATCTGGATGGTGTGGTCGTAGAAGCCCATGACCACCTCCACGCTTCCTCCGATCAAGGCCTGGAGGGCCCGGGCCCCGGCCCCTAGGTCCTGGATCACCACGTCCAGGCCCTCGTCCTTGAAGTAGCCCAGACGCTCCACCACGGTGAGGGGCAGGTAGACCATCGCCGTCTTCCCCCCCACGCCCAGGACCACCCGGGTCTGGGCCAGGCCAAACGCCAAAAGGACCAGCAAAACCGCCAGCATCCGCCTCATGCCTCACCTCCTTCAGCCCGGGGGCGCCAGACGAGAAGCCGCCTCTCCAAGGCGCCCACCAGGGCATCCAAAACCAGGACGAAGACCATCAGGACCACCATTCCGGCGAAGACCCCAGTGGTGTCAAAGACCCCTTCCGCCTGGGCGATAAGGTAGCCGAGCCCGGCGGCGCTCCCCAGGTACTCCCCCACCACGGCGCCGATGACGGCGAAGCCGATGGAGGTCCTCAAGGAGCTGAAGATCCAGCTGGCGGCCGCAGGCAGGTAGATGTGGCGGAGGAGGTGGCCCCGCTTGGCCCCGAGGAGCCTGGCGTTGTTGAGGACCACGGGGCTCACCTCCTTCACCCCCTGGTAGGTGTTGAAGAAGGTCACGAAGAAGACCAGGGTCACCCCTAAGGCCACCTTGGAAAGGATGCCCAGGCCAAACCAGAGGGTGAAGATGGGGGCCAGGACCACCCGGGGAATGGCGTTGAGGGCCTTCACGTAGGGGTCCAGGACTAGGGCCACACCAGGGGATAGGGCCAGCCAAAGCCCCATGAGGACCCCGAAGAAGGTGCCGAAGAAAAAGGCCAAAAGCATCTCCACCGAGGTCACGTAGAGGTGGGGGTAGACCTCCCCGGTGGCGAACCAGCGCCACACCCGGGCCAGGATGTCCGAAGGCTTGGAGAAGAAGAAGGGGTCTATGCGGCCGGTCCTCGAGGCCCACTCCCAAAGGCCCAGGAAGGCGAGGAGCAGCCCCGCCTGCCAAAGACGCACCCTAAGCCCCCGCATGGGCCCGCATCACCTCCCCCCTCAGCAGGTCCCAGATCTCCCGGTGCAGGCGCAAAAACTCCGGGGTAAGCCGGATCTCGGCCACATCGCGGGGCCTAGGTAAGGGGATAGGAAACTCCCCGATGGGCCTTGAGCGAGGCCCCGCGGAAAGGACCACCACCCTGTCGGCCAGGGCGATGGCCTCCTCCAGGTCGTGGGTGACAAAGAGGACCGTCTTGCGGTCCTCCTGCCACAGGCGCAGAAGCTCGTTTTCCATCAGCTGCCGGGTCTGCACGTCCAGGGCCGAGAAGGGCTCGTCCATGAGGAGGAGGCGGGGGTTGGCGATTAGGACTTGGGCCAGGCCCACCCGCTTGCGCATCCCGCCGGAAAGCTGGTGGGGAAAGTGGCGTGGAAACCGGCCAAGCCCCACCTTCTCCAGCCAGACCCGGGCCCTCTCCCGGGCCTCCCGCCACCCCATCCCCCGGAAGACCAGGGGCAGGGCCACGTTGTCCAGGGCCGTCTTCCAGGGGAGGATGGCGTCTTGCTGGAAGAGGTAGCCCGCCACGGGGTTCAGGCCCTCGAGGGGCTTCCCCTCCAAGAGGACCTGGCCTTGGGTGGGGGAAAGAAGCCCGGCGGCCACGTTGAGGAGGGTGCTCTTGCCGCAGCCCGTGGGGCCCACCAGGCTCACGAACTCCCCCTCCCGCACGGAGAGGTCCACCCCATCCACGGCCACGTAGCTCCCGAAGGCCACGCTCAGGTTGCGGAAGGCCAGGAAGCTCATGCGTAGTACTCGGGGTTGGGCTTGAAGCCCAGGGCATTGAGGAGGCGGTTGGTGAAGTTGAACATGGCCGCCACCTCCGCCGCCTCGAGGATGGCCTCGTCGCTGAGGCCCACCTCCCTCAAGGGCCTCAGGTCCTCCTCGGTCATCTCAAAGTGCCTGTGGGTGACCTTGAGGGCGAAGTCCACCAGGGCCCGCGTCCTTGGGGGAAGCTCCGCCCTCCTGGGGTTGGCGGCCAGGACCTCGGGGAGGACCGGGTCCCCCGTGAGGTCCTTGAGGTAGCGCTTGTGGCTGGCCACGCAGTACTCGCAGCGGTTCTCCCCGCTGATGGCCACCGCCATGGCCTCCCGCTCCTCCCGGCTCAGGAGGCCTTCCCCCCGCATCAGGGTGTCGTAGTACCGAAACCAGAGGAGGAAGCGGGGGCTCAGGGCAAAGGCCCGGGCCACGTTGGGCACGAAGCCCGTCTTCTCTCGGAAGTGGGCGAAAAGGGCCCGCACCTCCTCGGAAAGCTCCGCTTCCTCCGGCACCCGGAGCCAGGAGATCACCATACAGCCACCGCCCGCACCGGCCCGCCCGAGGCGCCCTTGTGCTTGGGGCCTCCCACAAAGATGAGGGCACCCGAAGGGGGCACCTGGGCCAGGTTGGCCAGGTTCTCCAGGCCGTACTTCCCCGCCCCCAGGACGGTGACGTGGGTCTTGAAGTCCTTGGAGGGGCCAAAGTCCAGGGAAAGGGTGTCCACCCCGATGCCCACGATCTCCCGCTCCCGCACCAAAAAGGCCGCCGCCTCGGGGGAGAAGCCGGGGAAGTGGAGGGTGCCCGAGGCGTCCTGGTTGAGGAAGGCCTTGGGGTCCCGCCACCGGCTCTCCCAGCCCGAGTGCATGGCCACCAGAGCCCCCTTGGGCAGGCGGCCGTACTGCCTTTCGTAGGCCAGGATGTCGTCTACGGTCACCTGGGCGTCGGGGTCCTTGGCCGCCTTCTCGTGGATGTGGATGACGGCCAGGGGAGCGATGAGGGCGCTTAGGGGAAGCTTCTCCGCCGTGGGGGCCCCCTCCACGAAGTGGGCCGGGGCGTCCATGTGGGTGCCGGAGTGCTCCCAGAGGTCCAGGCGGTTGCCGTAGTAGCCGTTTTGGCGCACGGTGACCAGGGTGGTGATGCGCATGGGCTCGGCCCCGGGGAAGAGGGGGATCTCCGGGGAGAGCTCGTGGGTGAGGTCCACGGCCTGGGAGAAGGCCTTGCCCGGGACCGCCGCCTGGGCCAGGGCGGCGCCGGCCAGGGCCGTCAGGCTCGAGGCTAGAAAGCTCCTCCGGGAAAGGGAACGGGCCACCGTCTCCATCACCAGGGGCGCGCACATAGCTGACCTCCTTTGCGGGATAACTTACCACCCGCTGCATAAGGTTGCAAGCCTAGCCCCGGGAGTGGAGCAAGATACCCAGGACCCCACAGGCCGTTTTGCGCCAAGGCCTGCTCGTCCTGGGCCTCAACCTGGTGCGCCGGCGCTGAAGGCCCTCTTCCCGCCTAGGTAGACCTCGAGGACCCTAAGCCTTTCGTCCAGGACCACCAGGTCGGCCAGCTTCCCCGGGGCGATCTCCCCCAGGTCCCTAAGGCCCAGGTAGCGGGCGGGCACCGTGGAAAGCCGCCTGGCCGCCTCCTCCAGCGAGAGGCCAAAGGCCACCAGGTTCCTCAGGGCCTGGTCCAGGGTAAGGGCGCTCCCCGCCAGGCTCTCCCCCAGCCAGACCCCTTCCCCCCGCTTCTCCACCCGGTGCCGCCCCAGGGCGTATAGGCCGTCCGGCATCCCGGCGGCGGCCACGGCGTCGCTGACAAAGTAGAGGCCGGGAATGCACTTAAGGGCCAGGCGCAGGGCGGCGGGGTCCACGTGGAGGCCGTCGGGGATGGCCTCGGCGTGGCCTCCCCGCTCCAGAGCCAGGCCCACAGGACCCGGATGGCGGTGGTGGAGGGGGGGCATGGCGTTGTAGAGGTGGGTGAAGCCCGTGGCCCCCGCCTCCAGGGCCAGAAGGGCCTCCCGGTAGCTGGCCTCGGTGTGCCCCACCTGGGGACGCACCCCCCGGGAGGAGAGGAAGCGGATGAGGTCCAAGGCTCCCGGGAGCTCGGGGGCCAGGGTCACCACCCGGACCGGGGCGGCCTCCAGGAAGGCCGCCATGAGCTCCAGGTCCGGCTCCCGGGGGAAGGGGGGCTGGGCCCCCAGGCGCCTGGGGCTGATGAAGGGGCCTTCCAGGTGGGCCCCCAGGATGCGGGCCTCCCCCCTCCCGGCCTCCATGGCCCGGCGGATCCCCTCCAGGGCCCCAAGGATCTCCTCCGGCGGGGCGGTGACCGTGGTGGGCAGAAGGGCCGTGGTCCCGTGGGCCAGGTGGAAGCGGGCCAGGGTTCTCACGGCCTCCTCCCCTTCCATGGCCTCCCGGCCAGCGCCGCCGTGGACGTGGAGGTCTATGAAGCCCGGCAGGATGTAGGGGCCTTCCACCAGAGCGGGCTCAAAGGCCTCTATGCGCTCCGAGAAGTAGAGGCGGCCCGGCCTTAGGCCTTCGGGCGTGAGAACCAGGCCTGCCAACGCCACACGGGGATTTTACCTGCTTTAATGGACCCATGCGCCTCATCGGCATCCCCACCCAGCGCCGCGCCCTCGAGGGCCGCACCTTCCTTGGCCTCCTGGAGCCCTACCTCGAGGCCCTGGCCTCCCAGGGCCTGGCCTACGCCCTCATCCCACCCCAGCCCCCGGAGGCCCTGGAGCGCCTCCTCCCCCACCTGGACGGCCTCCTCCTGCCGGGCGGGCCCGACGTGGACCCCGCCCACTTCGGCGAGGAACCCCACCCTGACTTGGGAGAAGTGGACCCGGACCGGGACGGGCTGGAGCTCTACCTGGCCCGCTACGCCGCCGAGAAGGGCCTGCCCACCATCGGCGTCTGCCGGGGGATCCAGGTGATGAACGTGGCCCTTGGGGGAAGCCTCCACCAGGACCTTAAGGCGGCGGGCTTTCCCCTCCAGCACGCCCAGAAGAGCCCACCCGCCTGGGGCGCCCACGGGCACGGGGCCCGCCTCGAGGGAGACAGCCCCTTAAGAGGGCTCTTTCCCGAAACCTTCCGGGTCAACTCCTACCACCACCAGGGCCTCAAGGCCCTGGGCCGGGGCCTGCGCCCGATGGCCTACGCGCCGGACGGCCTGGTGGAGGCCGTGGTCCTGGAGGGCCACCCCCTCTACCTGGGCCTCCAGTGGCACCCCGAGCTCCTTCGGGCCCACTGACCCATCTTCGGCCTCTTTCGGCGGGCCTAAGCGGCCGCCCAGTGCCTTATAGAGAGCCTTTCCTTAGGCTCCCCCGCGCCCTTTGGGGCCCCCGCCGCGACAAAAGCCACGGCGGGGTATCTAGGATTCGCCCTCAAAGAACCGCTCCAGGGGCTCCCTCCGCCGCAGGACCTCCCACCCCTCCCCCGTCCAGAGGAGCTCCAGGGGCCTCGGGGTGTCCAGGTAGGTGAGGGCCATACTGGACCCGTAGGCCCCGGCCTCGGGGATGGCCAAGGCATCCCCTTCCCTGGGCCTGGGGAGCCGCACCTCCCGGGCCAGCACGTCCCCGGATTCGCAAGCGGGCCCCGCCAGGTCGTAGACCTCCTCCTCCCCGCCCTCGTAAAGGGGTAGCACCGGGTGGCGGGCCCCGTAGAGGGCGGGGCGCAGGAGGCTGGTCATCCCGGCGTCCAGGAGGAGGTAGCGCCTGCGGGTTTCCTTGATCCCCCAGATGCGGGCCACCAAAACCCCCGCCTCCGCCACCAGGTACCGCCCGGGCTCCAGGTAGACCTTGGCCCCGTAGAGCCGGGCCAGGGCCTCCATGGGCTCCCTGAGAAGGGACAGAGGAAGCCCCAGGCCAAACCCGCCCCCCAGCTCCAGGACCTCCACCGGCCCCACCGCCCGGTAAAGCCCTTCCAGGACCTGGTACCCCTCCAGAAAGTCCTCCACCCTTTCCAGCTTGGAGCCCAGGTGCAGGTGAAGCCCCAGGAAGCGAAGCCCCAGGGCCTGGGCCAAGCCCATTAACCGGGGCACCGCCTCGGGGAGGACCCCAAACTGGCTCTCCCCCTTCCCCGTGGCCAGGTGGGGGTGGGTGGCCACGGGGAGGTCCGGGTTCACCCGGATGAGGACCCTGGCCCCGGGCAGAAGGGCCGCCACCCGCCTCAGGTCCGCCTCCGAGTCCAGGACCACCAAAGGCTCCTGGCCCCGGAGGGCCTCGAGGGCTTCCGGGGTCTTCACCGGCCCGTTCCAAACCACCTCCTCCGGGGAAAAGCACGCCCGGTAGGCCCGCAAAACCTCCCCCAGGGACACCGCCTCCGCCCCATAGCCCATGGGCCTGCGCAAAAGCCCCAGGCGGGGGTTGGCCTTGAGGGCGAAGAGGATGCCTTCGCGTGCTACCCCATAGTTCCACCCCGGCCATCCTGAGCAAGACCCTGCTCCGAAGGACCAGGAATGGGGTTTACCTGGGCCACCAGGCCCCAGTAGGAGCGGGCTGCAAGATGTTTCCCTGACGGGAAAGCAGCTATCCGATGGAGCCCCAAAGACCGCGCCATCACGCTGAACCGGATCTCTATCCAGTTCCCGACCCTCCCCTAACCCAGGGTCCCCTACCCCTGGAACCCCACTGAGGCGGGATGTGGTATTCTGGGCCGGACCAAAAGGAGGGTTATGAGAACCGCGCTGGTAACCGATTCCACCGCCGACCTACCCAAGCCGCTAAGGGAGCGCCTGGGGGTTTTCGTGGTCCCCCTTTACGTGAACCTGGGAGGCCGGGTCTACCGGGACTGGGAGGAGATCACGCCCACGGAGATCTTCGCCAAGGTGCGCTCGGGGGAGGCCTTCCCCACCACCAGCCAGCCCTCCCCCGAGGACTTCGCCCGGGTCTACGGGGAGGCCCTGAAGGGGGCGGACCACGCCCTCTCCATCCACATCTCCTCCAAGCTCTCGGGCACGGTCCAGTCCGCCCTCCTGGCGGCGGAGAGCTTCCCCGGCCGGGTCACGGTCTTTGACTCCCAGGCCGCCTCCCTGGGCGTCGGCATGATGGTCCTGAGGGCCCACGAGCTTCTTATGGCGGGCCAGGGCCTGGCCGAGGTATTAAAGGAGCTGGAGCGCATCCGGGCCGACCACTTCGTGCGTTTCACCGTGGCCACCCTGGAGTTCCTGAAGCGGGGCGGGCGCATCGGCGGGGCCCAGGCCTTTCTGGGCACCCTCCTCAACATCAAGCCCATCCTCACCCTCAAGGAAGGCCGGGTGGAGACGGCGGGCCGGGCCCGGGGGGAAAGGAAGGCCCGGGAGGAGATCGTGAAGGACTTCCGGGCCTGGGCCACGGGCCGGGGGAAGGTCCGGGCCTTTTTCCTCTACAGCGGTGAGGAGGAGGCCGTGCGGGAGCTCAAGGCCATGATCCTGGGCCTGGGGCTTCCCGTGGAAGAGGCTCTGGTGAGCGAGCTCGGGGCCGTGATCGCCAGCCACACCGGCCCCGGCACCTACGGGTTTTATGCCTACAGCCTCTAAGACCGCCTTCGTGGCCGACACCACCCTGGGCCTTTCTCCCGAAGAGGCCCTGGAGAAGGGCATCCACCTGGTGCCCGTCCAGGTCATCCACGGCGGGCGGAGCTACCGGGACCTCCTGGAAATCGGCCCCGAGGAGGTCCTGGCGCTTCTGGAAAAGGGGGAAAGGCTTTCCACCAGCCAGGCGGCCCCCGAGGACCTCAGGGCCACCTACGAGAGGCTTCTTCTGGACCACGACCGGGTCCTCTCCGTCCACCTCTCGGGAAAGCTCTCGGGAACCGTGGCCACCGCCCAGGCCGTGGCCCGGGCGTACGGGGGCAGGGTCCAGGTCCTGGACTCCTGGTCGCTGAACGGGGGGCTTTGGCTGGTCCTCGAGGAGGCCCGCCGCCTTCTCCAGCAAGGGGTGGCCTGGGAGCGCCTGGAGGCGGCGGTGGCCGCCTACCGAAAAAGGGTTTTGGGCTACGTCCTTCCCAAGACCCTCACCTACCTCCACCGCTCGGGGCGGATCGGGGGGCTCCAACGCTTCGTGGGGGGGCTCTTGCGCATCCTCCCCGTCCTCCTGGTGCGGGAAGGGCAGGTGGAGGCCGGACCCAGGGTGCGAGGCTTTATGGAGGGAATGCACAAGATAGCCGAACTTTTCCGAAAAGATTTCCCCGAAGGAGCCCTGGTCCACCTGGCCCACGCCGGGAACCCGGAGGGGGCCAGGGCGCTAGGGGAGCTCCTCCGGGCGGAAGGCGTGGAGATCCTCTCCGTTCTAAACGCCGGGGCGGCGGTCAGCGTGCACGCCGGCCCCGGGACCATCGCCTTCTTCGCTGGCCCCAGGAGGTGAGAATGCGGGCCGTGGTGCAGAGGGTCAGCGAGGCCTTTGTGGAGGTGGAGGGGGAGGTGGTGGGCCGGATCGGCCTGGGGCTATTGGTCCTCCTGGGCGTGGGGCAGAAGGACACCCAGGAGGACGTCCACTACCTGGCCCGGAAGATCGTCCACCTGCGCATCTTCCCCGACGCCATGGGGAAGATGAACCTCTCCCTCCTGGACGTGGGGGGCGAGGTGCTTTTGGTCAGCCAGTTCACCCTCTACGCCGACACCCGCAAGGGCCACCGCCCCTCCTTCGTCCAGGCCGCCCCGCCCGAGGTGGGCAGGCGCCTCTATGAAGCGGCCATTGAGGCCTTTTTGGCCCAGGGGGTCCACGTGGAAACCGGGGTCTACGGGGCCCACATGCGGGTGCACCTGGTCAACGACGGTCCCGTGACCCTTCTCCTGGACTCGGAGGACCGCCTTAAGCCCCGCTAGAGGGTCGGCACCGCCAGCCCCAGGCCACAGCAGCCCAGGGCTTCCCTCACCTCTTCACCTGGATTCCCTTTTCCGCCCGGACCCGGTAGAAGCGGAAACCCCGCAAGGTGGCGATTTTTCGCATCCAGCTCAAAGTGGTTTTCAGGGCGGCGTGCGCCTTGGGATCGTGGGTAGATCCGCGGTCCCGCCTCTCATATGTTTCATTCAAGAAAGGCCTACAATAAGCTGTGCTCCTAAAGAGCGCGTGGTGACGATGAACAAAGTAGAACCCAAGGACTGGATCCCCCTTATAAAGCCCTACGCCAAACCCAACACCTGGCGAAGTCTCCGCCAGGTGGCGGACACGCTTCTCCCCCTTTTGGGCCTCTTCTACCTGGCCCACCTTTCCCTCAACTACTCCCTCCTCCTCACCCTGGCCCTGGACTTCGCGGCCGCCCTCTTCCTGGTCCGGCTCTTCATCCTGCAGCACGATGCCGGGCACGGCTCCTTCTTCCCCAAAAAGTGGATGAACGACCTCCTGGGCTTCTTCACCGGGGTCCTGACCCTGGTGCCCTACCATCACTGGCAGCTTTCCCACGCCCGGCACCACGCCACCAGCGGCAACCTGAACAAGCGGGGGGTGGGGGATATCTACACCATGACCCTTCAGGAGTACCTAGACGCCACCCCCTGGCAGCGCCTCGCCTACCGGGTCTACCGCAACCCCTTCGTGATGTTCTTCATTGGGCCCATCTACGTCTTCATGCTCTCCTACCGCCTGCCCTTGGGCTATGGCTCGGAAAAGCCCTCGGTGCGCAACTCCGTGGCCCTCACCAACCTCTTTTTGGTCCTCCTCCTGGTGGGCATCTACCTGGCCTTCGGCCTGAAGACCCTCCTTTTGGTCTACCTGCCCATCCAGTACTTCGCCGGGATGGTGGGCATCTTCCTCTTTTACGTGCAGCACCAGTTTGAGGACGCCTACTGGGAGCACGACCCCCGCTGGGAGTACCTGAAGGCAGCCATGGAGGGGAGCACCTACCTGAAGCTTCCCAAGGTCCTCCAGTGGCTCACCGGCAACATCGGCTTCCACCACATCCACCACCTGGCCCCCAAGATCCCCAACTACCACCTGCCCAAGGTGCAGGAGGAGGTGGACCTGGTGAAGGTGGCCCCCACCGTGACCCTGAAGGACGCTTTCAAGATCGCCTTCGCCGACATGCACCTCCACGACGAGGAGTCCAGGAAGCTCGTGGGCTTCAAGGAGGCCGCCAGGCGCCTAAGGGAGAGAAAGCGCCTCAGTGGCGGAAGTGCCGCACGCCGGTGAAGACCATGGCCAGGCCCAGCTCGTCGGCAGCCTGAATAGAGTCCCCGTCCCGCACGCTCCCCCCGGGCTGGATGATGGCGGCGATGCCGAAGGTCCCGGCCAGGCGCACCACGTCGTCAAAGGGGAAGAAGGCGTCCGAGGCCAAGACGGCCCCCCGGGCCTCCTCCCCGGCGGCCTCGAGGGCCTGCCGGGCGGCGGCCAGGCGGTTGGTCTGCCCCACCCCGATCCCCAGGGTCTTCCCCCCCTTGGCCACCACGATGGCGTTGGAGCGGGCGTGCTTCACCACCTTCCAGGCGAACCAGAGGTCCCGCCACTCCGCCTCGGTGGGGGCCTTTTGGGTGACCACCCTGGGCGCCACGGGGTCATAGGTGTCGGCGTCCTGGAGGAGGAGCCCGCCCCTAAGCCGCCTCAGGTCCAGGTAAGGGCCCTCTGCCGGCTCGGGCACGCGGAGAAGCCTCAGGTTCTTCTTGCGGGCCAGGAGGGCCAGGGCCTCCTCGGTGAACTCCGGGGCCAGGACCACCTCCAGAAAGACCTCGCCCATGGCCCGGGCCGTGGGGCCGTCCACCGGGCGGTTTAGCGCCACGATCCCCCCGAAGATGCTAACGGGGTCGGCCTCGTAGGCCTTCTGGTAGGCCTCGAGGGCCTCCCGGCCCAGGGCCACGCCGCAGGGGTTCTGGTGCTTGATGGCCACGCAGGCGGGCTCGGTGAACTCCGAGACCAGGTTCCAGGCGGCCTCGGCGTCCAGGTAGTTGTTGAAGCTCATGGCCTTGCCCTGGAGGACCTGGGCCTTGAGGAGGGGCCCCTCCTCCCCCACCACCCGGTAAAGGGCGGCCTCCTGGTGGGGGTTTTCCCCGTAGCGGAGGGGGGAAAGCCGCTTCAGAACCAAAAACTTCTCCTCGGGGAACTTCTCCCCGGAAAGCCACTCGCTGATGGCGGCGTCGTAGGTGGCGGTGTGGGCGAAGGCCTTGCGGGCAAGCTCCCTCCTGAACTCGGGCTCAGGACCCCGCTCCAGCGCCACAAGAACCCGCTCGTAGTCCTCGGGATCGCAGACGGGCAGCACCGCCTCGTGGTTCTTGGCGGCGGCCCGCAGCATGGCGGGCCCCCCGATGTCTATCTGCTCCAGGGCCTCGTGGAAGGAAGCCCCCCGGGCCACGGTCTCCCGGAAGGGGTAGAGGTTCACCGCTAAAACCCTGATCCGCTCAAACCCCAGGGCCTTCAGCTCCTCCTCCTGGTCGGGCCGGGCCAGGAGAGCGGCGTGGACCTTGGGGTGGAGGGTCTTGACCCGCCCCGAAAGAACCTCGGGAAAGCCGGTGAAGTCGGAGATGTAGGTGACGGGAAGGCCCGCCTCCTCAAGGACCCTGAAGGTCCCCCCGGTGGCGAGAAGCTTAAAGCCAAGCCTCAAGAGGCCCTGGGCGAAGGGCACTAGCCCCCGCTTATCGGAAACGGAAAGGAGCGCCCACACGGAAAGGATTGTACCCGCTAGACTGGAGGGGATGATCTACGAGGCCATCAAGGAGACCATTAAGGAGGCCATGAAGGCCCGGGACCAGAGGACCCTGGACTTCGCCCGGGTGGTGAAGGCGGAGCTGGACCGCAAGGGGAACGGCAAGCCCCTCCCCGATGAGGAGGCGGTCAAGGTCCTGAAGGCCCTGAAGGAGATCGCCCTGGAGCAGGGGAACACCTTTGAGGTGGAGTTCCTGGACCGCTTCCTGCCCAAGGAGATGTCGGAGGAGGAGCTGGAGGCCTGGATCCGGGAGAACATAGACTTTTCCCAGTTCAAGACCCCCCTGGCCGCCATCGGGGCCGTGACCAAGGCCCTGGGCCCCAGGGCCCCGGGGGAGAAGGTGCGCCGGGTCATTGAGCGCATGACGCGATGAGCCCCTGGAAGCGGCTTACCCTGGAGGAGATCCTCTCCGAGCCCGTGCGCCTGGTGCGGGAGCGCCTCCTGACCCACACCGGTAAGGAGATCACCTACATCTACCGCCCGGGGCCCGTGGCGGCCAGCTTCGTCCTGCCGGTGACGGAAGGGGCCACCGCCCTTCTCATCCGCCAGTACCGCCACCCCACGGGCAAGTTCCTCCTGGAGGTGCCGGCCGGCAAGGTGGACCCCGGGGAAACCCCCATGGAGGCGGCCAAGAGGGAGCTTATGGAGGAGGTGGGGGCGGAGGCCCAGACCTACCTACCCCTTCCCCCCTTCCACCCCCAGCCCTCCTTCACCGCCGTGGTCTTCCATCCCTTTCTGGCCCTGGGGGCCAGGCGGGTGGGCCGGCCGGCCCTCGAGGACGGCGAACTCCTAGAGCCCGTGGAAATCCCCCTCGCTGAGCTTTACGCCCTCCTGGAGCGGGGCGAGGTCCAGGACGCCTCCACCGCCCTCACCCTCTTCTACGCCAGGCCCCACCTAAAGGCCAGGGGCCTCCTCTAAGTGCCTACCCCGGCGGAAGGCTCCTGGGGCGCTTACCAGGGCTGGTGGGCCGAGGAACAGGGGAAGCAAGGGTAAAAAGCCGCAAAAGGGTGCATAAAGTTGGCCTGGGAAAGCGCTTTGGGCCTTGGTAGACTGGCCCCGTATGAAACCCGAGGTGAAAACGCCCCTGCCGGGCCCCAAGGCCCAGGAGCTCCTCGCCCGGGGGGAAAAGGTCCTCTCCCCCTCCTACGTCCGCCCCTACCCCTTCGTCCCCGCCCGGGGCCAGGGGGTTTTTCTGGAGGACGTGGACGGCAACGTCTTCCTGGACTTCATGGCGGGCATCGCCGTCAACACCACGGGCTACGCCCACCCGAGGGGATTGGCGGCGGTGAAGGCCCAGGCGGAGCGCTTCGCCCACGTCTGCTTCTCCGACTTCACCCACGAGCCCACCCTCTCCCTGGCCGAGCGCCTGGTGGCCAAGGTGGGCGGCGGGTACCGGGTCTTCTTCGGCAACTCCGGCACCGAGGGGATTGAGGCCGCCATCAAGCTGGTGCGCCACCACACGGGAAGGCCCTACCTCCTGGCCTTCACCGGGGCCTTCCACGGAAGAAGCCTGGGGGCCCTCTCCCTCACCGCCAGCAAAAGCGCCTACCGCAAGGGCTTCGCCCCCCTCCTTCCTGGGGTGGTCCACGTCCCCTTCCCCAACCCCTTCCGCCCCCCCTTAGGCGCAAGCCCAGAGGAGGTGGGGGAAGCGGTTCTGGCCCACCTGGAGCACCTCTTCGCCACCGTCCTGCCCCCCGAGGAGGTGGCCGCCTTCTTCCTGGAGCCCATCCAGGGGGAAGGGGGCTACGTCCTGCCCCCGGCCGGCTTCCTTCCAAAGCTCAAGGCCCTCCTGGAGCGGCACGGCATCCTCCTGGTGGCCGACGAGGTCCAGACCGGGGCCGGGCGCACCGGGCGCTTTCTGGCCCTGGAGCACGAGGGGGTGGAGGCCGACGTCTACGTCCTGGCCAAGGGCCTGGCCTCGGGCTACCCCTTGAGCGCCGTCCTCTTTCGCGAGGAGCTCGGGAGCTGGCGCCCCGGGGCCCACGGCACCACCTTCGGCGGCCAGGCGGTGGCGGCGGCCGCGGCCCAGGCCACCCTGGACCTCCTCGAGGGGGGCCTCATGGAAAACGCCAGGGAGGTGGGGGCCTTCCTCCTCGCCGGCCTAAGGGAGATGCAGAAGCGCTTTCCCTTCCTGGGGGACGTGCGGGGCCGGGGCCTCATGATCGGCCTGGATTTCGGAAGCCCCGAGGAGCCCCGCCCGGACCTCCGGGACAAGGCCCAAAGGCTCGCCTTTGAAAAGGGCCTCCTCACCCTGGCGGCGGGGCCCTCCGCCCTGCGCCTGGCCCCGCCCCTCGTCCTCTCCCGGGAGGAGGCGGCCCTGGGCCTGGAGATCCTGGAAGAGGCCCTCAAAAGCCTTTAAAAACCAAGGGGGCAGGGAAGGCCGGCCCCCTTTGGCCTCTTGGCCTACTTGGGCTCCCCCGGCCAGTCCCCCACCACGCCGGGCGCCGCCCACTCCATGGTGAGGAGCTCCCGGAGGGAGGCCTTCCTTCCCGCCGGGATCCGCACCACCCCCTTGCGGTCCTTGATGGGCCCGGTGAAGGGGTCAAAGGTGGGCTTGGGGCTAGACATGTCCTTGAGGAGGGCCATGATCCGGTCGTAGACGGCCACCTTCTTGCCCCCCACGGTCATCTGGGCCTTCCGCAGAAGGGGCACGTGCTTGGGGTTGATGGGCACCCCGTAGTCGGCCCCCATCTCCACGGCCCCGTGCTGGAGGAGCCAGAAGTAGTCCACGTTCTCCAGGTTCTTGGCGGTGTAGACGCCCTCCTTCACCTTCTTCAGGAAGTCCATGTAGATGACCTCCCAGTGGACGATCTGCCCGGAGACCACGTGGTCGGGGGCGAACTTGAGCATGGGGGTGTAGTGGCCGAAGGAGTAGGCCCCCTTCCTGGCGGCGGTCTGGATGACGGTGGGCGTGTCCTCGGTGAAGGCGAAGACGTCGGCCCCCTGGGCGAGAAGGGCCTCGGTGGCCTCCCGGGCCTTGGCCGGGTCGTACCAGGCGTTGATCCAGCGCACCAGGACCTGGGCCTTGGGGTTGACCGCCCTGACCCCCAGGGTGAAGGCGTTGATGTGCCGCTTCACCTCGGGGATGGGGAAAGCGGCCACGTACCCCACCTTGCCCGTCTTGGTGAGGGCCCCGGCGGCCAGGCCGTTCAGGTAGTAGACCTGGTAGAAGTCCGCCATGTAGGTGGCCACGTTGGGGGCCCGCTTGAGGCCGGTGGCGTGGGCGAAGATGACCTCAGGGTACTTCTTGGCCGCCTCCAGCACCGCCTCCCCGTACCCGAAGCTGGTGGCGAAGATGACCTGGCACCCCTCCCGCACAAACCGGTCCATGACGGGCAGGGCCTGGGCCTCCGGGACGCTTTCCACGTACCGGGTCTCCAGCCAGGGCAAGGCGGCCTCGGCCTTCTTCCGGCCCACATCGTGGGCGTAGGTCCAGCCTGCGTCCCCGATGGGCCCCACATAGATAAAGCAGGCCTTCAGCTTCTCCCCCTGGGCCAGGGAAAGGCCCAGGGCCGCCAACAAAAACGCCAGGAGTCTTCGCATGCCTCACCTCCCCCGCTCAAAGGGCACGCCCAGGGCCTTGGGCGCCCGGGCGCGGCCCGATAGGGCCAGGACCAGGATAACCAAAAGGTAGGGCATGGCGCCAAAGGCCTCGCTGGGTATAGGTACACTGCCCTGGAGCCGAAACTGCAGGAAGAAAAGGAGGCCGAAAAGGTAGGCCCCAAGGACAGCCCTGAGGGGCTCCCAGGCCGCCAGGATCACCAGGGCGATGGCCACCCACCCTAACCCCGCCGTCATCCCGTCGGTCCAGGAGGGCCGGTAGGCCAGGGAGAGGTAGGCCCCGGCCAGGCCGATGAGCCCGCCCCCCAGGGCCAGGGCCCCGTAGCGGACCCCGTCCACGCTGACCCCGAAGAGGTCCGCCGCCTTGGGGTTCTCCCCCACGCTCCGAAGGTAGAGGCCGAAGCGGCTCCGGTAGAGGAGATGGTGGAGCAAAAGGGCCAGCAAAAAGGCCAGGAGGGCCATGCCCCCCTCGGGAAGGGTCCACTCCAGGGGCAGGCCCTCGTACCGCTTCCCCAAAAGCCCCGAGGCCCCCAGGCCCAAAGCGGCCACCGCCAGGCCGGCCACGAACTGGTTGGCCCTCAAAGTGACGGCGAAGAGGCCCAAGACCATCCCCCCTAGGACCCCGGTCCCCACCCCCGCCAGAAGGCCCAGGTAGGGGCCCGCCCCCAGGGCCACGCCGAAGGCGGCCAGGGCCGAAAGGGCCATGATCCCCTCCACGCCCAGATTCACCACCCCGCTCCGCTCCGAGACGAGGGCCCCCAGGGAGGCCAGGAGGATGGGGGTTCCAAAGAGCACCGCGCGCAACAGGGCTTCTTCCATCAGCGCCTCCAGAGGATCCGGTGCCGGCTCGAGGCCTCGGCCCCGATCAGGGCCAGAAGCAAAAGCCCGCTCACCACATCCACCACCCTAAAGGGCATGGAAAGGGAGAGCTTCAGGGCATCCCCCCCGGCCAGGATCAGGCCCAGGAGGGGGGCCGTGAGGAGGACCAGAAGGGGCCTCCCCCGGGCCAGCCAGGCCGCCAGAATGGCGGTGAAGCCGTAACCCAAGGAGATCTGGGCGGGCTCCAGAAGCCTCAGGTGGATGCCCGCCACCTCCCCCACCCCGGCGAAGCCGGAAAGGAGGCCGCTAATGAGAGCGGTAAGGAAAAGGAGCCTCCCCCCGGGCAGGCCCAGATACCGGGCCGCCAAGGGGTTTTCCCCCTGGACCCGAAAGGCGAAGCCCAAAGGGGTGCGGAAAAGGAGGAGGAGGAGGATCATGGCCGCCGCCACCCCCAGGAGGAGGGTGGGCCAGTGGACCAGGGTCTCCCCCAGCCGGGGGAGCTGGGCCTCCTGGGGAAAGCGGTCCGTGTAAAGGAAGCCAAAGACCATCTGCCCCTTCCAGGGCCCGGCCACCAGGTAGACCACCAGGTAGTAGGCCAGGTAGTTCTGCATCAGGGTGGTGAGGATCTCGCTGGCCCCAAAGCGCACCCTGAGCCAGGCGGCAAGCCCAGCCCAGATGGCCCCAAGCCCGCCCCCTAGGAGGAACATGAGGGGGAGGGTCCAGGGCCCCACGGGCAAGAAGAGGGCGGCGTAGGCGGCCCCCACGGCCCCCAGGAGGAGCTGGCCCTCGGCCCCGATGTTGAAAAACCCCACCCTAAAGGCCAGGGAAAGCCCTGCCCCGATGAGGAGGAGGGGGATGGTGCGCCGGGCGATCTCGGCTAGGCCCAGGGGGTCGGTGAGGGGAGAGAGGAGGAGGGCGTAGGCCTTGAGGGGGGAGACCCCGTAGGCCAGGAAGAGAGCCCCCAGCAAAAGGAAGGCCAAGAGGAGGAAGAGGGCGTAGGCCAGGAAGGTCTTTTGCGGCCTGGGGTTGGGGTCCAGCTCCAGCCTCATGCCCGCCCCTCCGTCATCATCCGCCCCAGGCGCTCGCGGCTCATCTCCTCCCGAGGAACGGGCCCCACCAGCCGCCCCCGGTGCATGGCCGCCACCCGGTGGGAAAGGGCCAGGATCTCGTCCAGGTCTTCGCTCACCAGGAGGACCGCCGCCCCTTCCCGCACCAGGTCCAGAAGCCTGGCGTGCACCTCCTCCGCCGCCCCCACGTCCACGCCGTAGGTGGGGTGCATGGCCAGCACCAGCCTGGGGCCGTCCTTGAGCTCCCGGGCCAGGATCACCTTCTGCACGTTGCCGCCGGAGAGGAAGCGGACCGGGGTTCCGGGCGAAGGGGTCTGGATGCGGTAGCGGGCGATGAGGCCCTCGGCGTCCCGTTCCATGGCCCGGTAGTCCAGAAGCCCCCTTGGGGCGTAGCGGGGATAGGTGCGCAGGGCCAGGTTCTCGGCCACGCTCATCCCCCCCACCACCCCCATGGCCCGCTCCTCGGGCACGTGGGCCACCCCCAGGGCGAAGAGGCGGGCAGGGTCTTTGGGGAGGGGAGCCCCTAGGAACCGGACCTGGCCCCTGTAGGGCCTCAGGCCCGCCAGGGCCTCGAGGAGCTCCGCCTGGCCGCTTCCCGCCACCCCGGCGATACCCAGGACCTCCCCGGCCCGCAAGGCGAAGGAGACCCCCTGGACGGGGAAGCCGTGCCGGGGCACCGTAAGCCCCTCCACCTCCAAGACCACTTCCTCCCTGGGCGGGGGGGCCTTGGGGGGCGGGGCCACACTCCGGCCCACCATGAGGCGGATGAGGGTGTCCTTGTCGGCCTCTTCCCGCCTAAGCTCCCCCACCTTTTCCCCGCCCCTAAGGACGGCGATGCGGTCGGCGATGGCCAGCACCTCGTCCAGCTTGTGGCTGATGAAGATGACGGCGAGGCCCCTGGCCTTGAGGCGCCGGATCTCCTGGAAGAGGTCCTCGGCCTCCTTGGGGGTGAGGACGCTGGTGGGCTCGTCCAGGATCAGGACCCTGGGCCGGTTGAGGAGGGCCCTCAGAAGCTCCACCCGCTGCTTCTCCCCGGCGGAGAGGCGGTGGACGGGCGCCTCCAGGTCCACCCCCAGAGGGTGATCGGAGAGAAGCCCCCGCAGGCGCCCAAGGAGGCCCCTGCGGCTGAAAAAGGGAGGCAGGTCCAGGCCCAGGGCCAGGTTCTCCGCCACGCTGTGGGCCTCTATGAGCTCGGGGTGCTGGGGCACCAGGGCGATGCCCAGGCGCTGGGCCGCCCGGGGCGAGGGGATGCGCACCTCCTTTCCCTCCAAGAGGATCCGCCCCTCGTCGGGGGCGTAGAGGCCGTAGAGGACGCTGACCAGGGTGGTCTTCCCCGCCCCATTCTCCCCAAGGAGGGCCAGGACCTCTCCCCGGCCCACCTCGAGGCTCACCCCCCAGTTGGCCACCACGGAACCGAAGCGCTTGGTGATCTTCTCCAGCCGCAACATGGGACGGCCCAGCCGGGCCCGGGGTGAGGATACCACGGGCAAGGCGTCCCCCGACCCCGCTCTGGCCATAAGCGGCCCCTTTCCCAAGGCCGGGAGGCGCCCCTTTGGGGCCCCCATGGCCCTTGCCCCGGGGAGGTACCCATGCTTCCCGTCTCCTTGGGCCCAATAAGTACCCCACCGCGGCAAAAGCCGCGGTGGGGGCCCCAGAAAAGCCCTTCCAAAGCCCCCACTTGGGCACCCCATGTCGCGAAACCAAAGTGCGGGCACTTAGTTCCTTCGGCCCACCATGCCTAGTAACTTCCCCAGGAACCTTTTGCCGGGGTTCCCAGCATGGGGTGGCATCACACCGCCCGCTCCTCCTCCAGAGCCCGTCTCGCCTGCCGGGCCAGGGAAAGAAGCTCCTGGGCCAAGGCCTCCAGGGCCCCCGGGCGCAGGCGGTAGTAGGTCCAGCGGCCCACCCGCACCCCCTCCACCAGGCCCGCCTCGCGGAGGATACGGAGGTGGTGGCTCACCGTGGGGGCGGAAAGCCCCGTCCTCTCCTTGAGGTGGCAGAAGCAGACCCCGTAGGCGGTGCCGCAACGGGGGTCCCGCAGGGTGTGCTCGTCGGGAAGCTCGGCCAAAAGGCGCACCATGGCCACCCGGGCCGGGTGGGCCAGGGCCTCGAGGCGGCCCTGGGTGAGGTCCATCCGCTTCATAGGACCATTATGCCGGAAAGGGCCCCCACAACCAAACCGCCCCACCAACATAAGCGCGTGGGCACAGGGGGTCCCATACCCCACCGGCCAAAGCCCATTTCCATCGCCTCTTTCTGTTCATACCCCTATGGGGTATATGTGGAAGCCCTGCACACTATTGACACCCTCGGCCTGGTTTGATAGCCTTCAAACTGTCAAGGAAAGGAGGGACAAAGGTATGACGCAAACCCTGACCCGCAGGCGCTTCGTTCAGCTCACGGCGGCGGCCACCGCCCTCTTCGCCGCCGGGGGCAAGGCCCAGCTCTGGTACGCCCCCAGCCTCACCTACCCGGCGGTGAAGGTGGCCAACCTCTCCCAGGTGAAGACGGGCCAGCCCATCACCTTCAACTACCCCGACGCCTCCGCCCCGGCCATCCTGGTCAAGCTGGGCCGCCCCGCCATCGGCGGCGTGGGCAAGGACCGGGACATCGTGGCCTTCTCCGCCCTCTGCACCCACATGGGCTGCCCCGTCCAGTACGAGAAGGGCCGCTTCATCTGCCGCTGCCACTACTCCATGTTTGACCCCGCCAAGGCGGGCCAGACCTACCAGGGCATGGCCAGCTCCTGGCTCCCCCAGATTCCCCTGCGCATTGACGGGAAGGGGGACATCTACGCCGTGGCCGTGGCCGGCCTCATCTGGGGCCGCGTGAAGAACGTGTAGGAGGTGTCTATGGCGCTCATTCCCAGGAGGGACCAGCTTCCCATCCCGCCCAAGACAGCCAAGGTCTACAACACGGTCTGCCAGTACTGCAACGTGGGGTGCGGCTACAAGGTCTACGTCTGGCCCGTGGGCGAGCAGGGGGGCCCCAAGCCGAACCAGAACGCCTTCGGCTTGGACCTCAGCCAGCCCCAGCCCCCCCTGGCCGGGCTGAGCTACACGGAGACCATGCACGCCGTCACCTTGGGCAAGGACGGCCGGCAGTACCACGTGGTCATGGTGCCCGCCAAGGACAGCCCCATCAACCGGGGCAACTACTCCATCCGCGGCGGCACCAACGCCCTCACCGTCTGGAGCCTGGACCGGGGCACCCAGGACCGCCTCACCTACCCCCTCCTGCGGGTGGGGGACCAGTTCCAGGCCATCACCTGGCAGGACGCCCTCACCCTCATGGGCCTCCTCATCAAGGGCATCCGGGACCGGGACGGCAACGACGACAACATCGCCGTGAAGTGCTACGACCACGGGGGCTCGGGCCAGGGGTTTGAGGACAACTACGCGGCGGGCAAGCTCTTCTTCTCCGCCCTCTCCGTCAAGCACATCGCCATCCACAACCGCCCCGCCTACAACTCCGAGGTCTGGGGTAGCCGGGAGCGGGGCGTCCACGAGCTGAACTACGACTACTCCGACGCCCGCCTCGCCGACACCATCGTCCTCTGGGGGGCCAACTCCTACGAGACGGCCACGGTCTTCTACGTGGAGCACATGCTCCCCAACATCCAAGGGGCCACCATCCCGGAGAAGCAGCAGGCCTACGAGAAGGGGGAGCCCGCCGAGGCCGGCCGCCTCATCGTCATTGACCCCAGGAAGACCAGCTCCTACACCGTGGCCGAGACCGTGGCCAAGGACCGGGTCATGCTGATCCGGCCCAACCTGGGCACGGACTACATCCTGGCCAACGCCATCGCCCGGGTGGTGTGGGAGCGGGGCTACTACGACATGGCCTACCTCCAGGCCCGCACGGACATGGGGCTCTTTGAGGAATACAAGAAGAAGAGCCTCAAGCTGGACGTGCCCTACGGGGAGTTCATGGCCCAGGTGGAGCGGATCACCGGGGTGCCCCGGGCCCAGATTGAGCAGGCCGCCGACTGGATCGCCAAGCCCAAGGCCGGGGGCTTCAAGCGGCGCACCCTCACCATCTACGAGAAGGGCATCATCTGGAACATGAAGAACTACGACCAGGTGGCGGCCATCGTCCAGCTCGCCGTCCTGACCCACAACATCGGCCGGGCCGGCACCGGGTGCGGCCGCCAGGGCGGCCACCAGGAGGGGTACGTGCGCCCGCCCGCCCCCACCCCGGGCTCCATCTACCGGGGCGGCCCTCCGGTGAACGTGGACAAGTTCCTGGTGGAGGGCAAGGGCAAGTTCTACTGGGTCATCGCCAACGACCCCTACCTCTCCACCCCCAACAACCAGGTCTTCCGCAAGCGCATCCACGAGCGCACGGAGAAGCTGACCAAGGCCCTGGGGGCCGGGGGCGAACCCGGCACCATCCGGGAGCGGGCCCAGAAGATCCTGGACATCCTCTACTCCGACCCCGACGCCCTCTTCCTGGTGGTCCAGGACATCTACATGACGGAGACCGCCAGGGACGCCCACCTCATCCTCCCCGCCGCCGCCTGGGGCGAGGCCAACGAAACCTCCATCAACTGCAACAGCCGCCTCCTCCGCCTCTACGAGAAGTTCATTGACCCGCCCGGCGAGGCCAAGCCCGACTGGGAGATCTTCAAGCTGGTGGGCCTCCGCATCGCCGACCTCTACCGGGCCGAGGGCAAGGCCAAGGAGGCGGAGAAGTTTGAGTTCGGCAAGAACTGGAAGACGGACGAGGACGTCTTCCTGGCGGGGGCCGAGGAGTTCTCCGACAACCGGGTCTCTGAGGAGGACGAGGCCAAGCTGGAGGCCGAGAACTACAAGGGGGTCACCTACAAGTTCCTCAAGGAGGTGGGCCAACAGGGCATCCGCACCCCCGTGCGCCGGGACCCCAAGACGGGAAAGCTGGTGGGCACCCTGCGCCGCTACACCCACAAGTTCGGCACCCCGGACGGCAAGTTCAAGTGGTACGGGAGCGACGACTGGGAGGGCTACCCCGCCGAGGTGGCCAAGTACCTGGAGGGGGATAAGGCCAAGGCCTACCCCTTCTGGGTGACCACCGGCCGGGCCCAGACCATCTGGCAGACCGCCTACCACGACCGCCACCTGCCCGAAAAGGCCATGGCCCTGCCCCTCCCCTACGTGGAGGTCAACCCCGAGGACGCCAAGCGCCTGGGCCTCCAGTCCGGGGACCTGGTAGAGGTCTACAACGAGGAAGGGAACGGCACCTTCCTGGTCTACGTCACCGACGCCGTCAAGCCGGGGATGCTCTTCCTGGTCATGTACCACTGGCGGGGCACCAGCAACTCCCTGGTTTCCGGCTACACCGACCCCAAGACCACCATCCCCTGGTACAAGGGAACCCGGGCCAACCTGCGCAAGGTGGCGGGGGCTATCCCCTCCATCCAGCAGACGGCGAGCCTCCTGCAGCAGAACAAGTTTGACTAAGGGGCAGGCGCTCCCCGGCCCCCTCTGGGGGCCGGGTTTTTAAGTGCCCCACCGCGGCTTTTGCCGCGGTGGGACCCTTAGCCCCTCACCCTCCGCAAGGGAAGACCCTCGGCCCTGGCCCAGGCCTCCCAGGCCTCGGCGGTCTCCTCCAGGAAGCGGGCGCGAAGCTTCCGGTAGGCGGGGTTCTCCTCCCGGGCCGGGCTGAAGGCCGCATGGAGGAGCTCGGAAAGGCCCACCTTCTCGCAGAAGCGGGCCCAGAGGTGGGCCTCGAGGGCCGCCAGGGCCACCTCCCCCTCCTTAGCGGGGTAGACCCCGTAGCAGAGGACGGAGCCGTCCAGGAAGGGAATGGGCGGGTAGGCCATGGCCTTCACCGCCTCGGAGAGGGCCACCTCGTAAACCCCCCCACCCAGGAGGAGGCCCTTCAGGGCCGTGAGGGCCAGGGCGTAGGCTCCCGCCAGATCGGCGAACTGGAAGGCTTTCCAGGGAAAGCGGCCAAGGAGCCCCGCCTCCGCCAGGTAGGTGAGGTCGTGGCCGGGGTCGGGGGTGTCGGGGTAGCCCCGGAGGCGCACGTAGACCAGGCGGGGGTTCTCGGCCAGAAGCACCTCCGGCCCCAGGCCCAGCCGCTCCATGACCCCGGGACGGTTGGACTCCAAGAGGAGGGCGCTCTCCCGCGCCAAGGCGAGAAGGCGCCCCCGCCCCTCCTCGGCCTTCAGGTCCAGGCTCAGGACCTCCTTGCCCTCGTTTAGGAAGGCGTAGGCCTCGGGGGCCAGGGCCTTCAGGGGGTCCCCTCCGGGGGGCTCCACCTTGAGCACGGGGAAACCCAGCCCCAAAAGGAGCTTCCCCGCCAAGGGACCGGGAAGGAGGCGGGTCAGGTCCAGGACCCTACCCGGGGGCCATGCGGAGGGCGCCATCCAGCCTTACCACCTCTCCGTTCAGCATGGGGTTTTCCAGGATGTGGAGGACCAGGGCGGCGTACTCCTCGGGGCGGCCCAGACGCCTGGGAAAGGGCACCTGCTCCGCCAGGGAAGCCTTGGCCCTCTCGGGCAGGCCCTGGAGGAGGGGAGTGTCAAAGAGGCCTGGGGCAATGGTCACCACCCGGATGCCCCACTCGGCGAGCTCCCGGGCCGCGGGCAGGGTGAGGGCCACCACGCCCCCCTTGCTGGCGGCGTAGGCCGCCTGGCCGATCTGCCCCTCGTAGGCGGCCACGCTGGCGGTGTTGACGATGACCCCTCTCTGGCCCTCCCCGTCCGGGGGGTTCTCCCGCATGGCCCAGGCGGCGAGGCGCAGGACGTTGAAGGTGCCCACCAGGTTGACCTCCACGACCTTCCGGAAGCTCTCCAGGTCGTGGGGGCCCTCCCGGCCCAGGATTTTCCTGGCCAAGCCCACCCCGGCGGCGTTCACCACGGCAAAGAGGGGGCCTTGGGCCATGGCCTCGGCCACCGCCCGCTCCACGTCCCCTTCCCGGACCACGTCCCCTTCCACATAAGGGAGGTCCTCCTCCCCCCGCTTGAGGTCCAGGACCACCACCTTGTACCCCCTGGCCTTCAGGGCCAAAGCCGCCGCCCGCCCCAGGCCCGAGGCCCCGCCCGTCACCAAAGCGCTCCTTTCCATAGACTCCTCCTAGATCCTCTGGATGACCGTGGCCGTGGCCTGGCCGTGGCCGATGCACATGACCTGGAGGCCAAACTCCCCGTCCGTCCGCTCCAGCTCGTGGAGGAGCTTGGTCATGAGGATGGCCCCCGTGGCCCCCAACGGGTGGCCGTGGGCGATGGCCCCGCCGTTGGGGTTAAGCCTTTCCGGGTCTGGGCCAAGCTCCCTTAAGAAGGCCAGGACCACGCTGGCGAAGGCCTCGTTGACCTCCACCACGTCTATGTCCCGGATGGAAAGCCTTGCCCTCTCCAGGGCCCTCTTGGCCGCGGGGATCACCTCCAGGAGCTGCAGGGTGGGGTCCCCCGCAACCACCACCCGGGCCAGGAAGCGGGCCCGGGGCTTGAGGCCCAGGGCCTGGGCCTTCTCCCTATCCCCGAGTAGGAGGGCCGCGGCCCCATCGGAGACCTGGCTGGAGTTGCCCGCGGTCACCACCCCGTTTTCCCGGAAGACAGGCTTGAGGGAGAGCATCTTCTCGTAGTCCACGTCGGGGCGTACCCCCTCGTCCCGCACGAGGAGGAAGGGCCTCTCCTCAGGGTCCAGGCCCTCTACCGGGACCATCTGCTTCAGGAACCGCCCTTCCCACTCGGCCCGGGCCGCCCGCTTATGGGAGAGGTAACCCCACTCGTCCAGCTCCTCCCGGCAGAACCCGTACCGCTCGGCGATGCGCTCGGCGCTCTCCCCCTGGTGAACGAGCTCATACCGCCCGAAGAGAGCAGGGTTAAGGGTGGAAAACCCCTCGCCGATGTCGGAGAACATGGGCACCCGGGTCATGCTCTCCACCCCCCCGGCGATGGCGAAGTCCAGGTCACCGGCGGCGATGGCCTGGGCGGCGAAGTGAACCGCCTGCTGGCTGGAGCCGCACATCCGGTTCAGGGTGACGGCGGGGACCTCCCTCGGAAGCCGGGAAAGGAGGACGGCGAGCCGCCCCACATTGGCCCCCTGCTCCCCCACCTGGGTCACGCACCCCGTGACCACGTCCCCGATGAGGGCGGGGTCTATTCCCGTGCGCTCCAAAAGGGCATCCAGCACCCTGGCGTAAAGGGCATCGGGCCGCCAGGCCCTTAAGGCCCCGTTCCGTTTACCTATGGGGGTGCGCACCGCCTCGAGGATCACCGGCTCGCCCATCTTTCCCTCCTAAGGAGCTCTCTAAGCACAATCACCCGCTGGATCTCCGAGGTGCCCTCGTAGATCTGGAGCACCTTGGCGTCCCGGTAGAGCTTGGCCATGGGGTAGTCCTCGGAGTAGCCGTTGCCCCCAAAGACCTGGAGGGCCTCGGACACCCCCCGCACCGCAGCGTCGGCGGCGAAGGCCTTGGCCATGGCCGCCTCCATGGAGTTGGCCTCTCCCCTCTCCGCCAGGTCAGCGGCCCGGTGGGTGAGGAGGCGGGCGGCCTCGAGGTCCATGGCCATCTCCGCCAGCTTAAACCCCACCCCCTGGTGCTCCCAAAGGGCCTTGCCGAAAGCCTCCCGCACCCTGGCGTAGGCCAGAGCCTCGTCCAGGGCCCGGCGCAGGAGGCCCACGGCCATGGCAGCCACCATGGGCCGGGAGCGGTCAAAGACCCGCATGGCCAGACGGAAGCCCTCCCGGGCGATCATGGCCTCCTCGGGCACCAAGACCCCCTCCAGGGCCACCTCGGCTGCGGGGGAGGCCTTCTGCCCCATCTTGGGCAGGGGCAGGCCCACCTCCATCCCCTCCTTCCGCTCCACCAAGAAGGCGGCGATGCCCTCCCGCCCCTCGGCCACCTTGGCAAAGACCACAAAAAAGCTGGCCTCAGGGGCGTGGCTGATCCAGGTCTTGCGCCCAAAAAGCCGGAAGCCCCCCGGAGCCTTCTCCGCCCGGGTGCGGATGGCGGCCACGTCCGAGCCCGCATGGGGCTCGGTCAGGGCGTAGGAGGCCACCTCTTCCTTCAGGCGGGGCAAGAAGGCCTGGGCGTACCGGCTTTCGGAGAGGAGGAGGGCGTCGGCCACCAGGTTGTTGAGGAGGAGGGCCGCCGCCACCCCAGGGCAGGCATAGGCCAGCTCCTCCGCCACCACGGCCAAGGCCTTGGGCCCAAGCCCCGCGCCGCCATAGACCTCCGGCACCACCAGAACCGGCAGACCCAGGGCCGCCCCTTCCCAGAATAGCTCCCAGGGAAAGCAGGCCTCCCGGTCCAGTCTGGCCGCCTCAGGAAGGACCTTCTCCCGGGCGAAGCGCCGGGCCAGGTCCTGCACCGCGCCAAGGGCTTCCACGGGAACCTCCGCCCCAAGCCTACCTTCTCTGCGCCCAGCCAGGCAAGGGCCTTTAGGGGGTACCGACTCCTCCTGCATTTTAGCCAGGAACTCCAGGGGTGCCCGCCCTCCCAAGGCCATGTGGGGCCTGCGGCGGTTGTAGTACGCCAGATAAGCGTCCAGCTCGGCCTGGAGCTCGGGAAGCCGTGAAGGTAAAGGGACCTCCTTCCGGAGTCGGTCCCCCTCTTTTTATCCCGGCCTAGAGTCTCCCATGCGTTCGTCCGGGTTCAGGGCCGGGAGATCGGTCGCTGAAGGTTAAAAGGCCTTCCCCTCTCGCTACCGAAGGGGAAAGCTTTGCGTCCCCATCGTGGCGGGCCCGGAGGGATTCGAACCCCCGACCTACCGCTTAGAAGGAGTCAAAAGCCTGTCCAGGTGTTTCCCGCTACTTCCAGGATAGGCCTTCCTTATGGGCTTTTTGGCCCTCAGGGGATGGTGTACCGGGGGGTGGAGTTAGGCCGATAAGCTAACGGTAAGCTAACACTGAGCCGCAACGATTCCATTCTCTTGAGGGGCACCCCCAAGGAGGCCTCCTTGCCCTCGAGGCCCCTCTCCCCTTCGCCCATCTCCTATTGCGCAACACGATGCGGGCTCTATAATGCCCTTGTGCGGGGGCCGTTAGCTCAGCTGGTGAGAGCGCCGGCCTTATAAGCCGGTGGTCGCGGGTTCAAGTCCCGCACGGCCTACCACGCTTGAGTCTTCCCGGCTCAGGTTGCTGACCTAAAGCGTGAACGAGGCGTGTGGCGTAAGATACCGGGGAGGGTCCGGGTATGGAGGAGTTGAGGGAAGCCCAAAACCCCAACCCAGAGAAGGTAGAGGTACCCGTTCACCCGGACACCCTGCGATGGGCCCTCGAGTGGAGCCGCCTGGGGGTGGAAGAGGCCGCCCGAAAGGTGGGGGTGAGGGAGGAGAAGCTTCGCGCCTGGCTTGAGGGCCAGGCCAAGCCCACCTACGCCCAGGCCCGCAAGTTGGCCAAGGCCCTCCACTTGGGGCTTCCCAAGCTCCTCCTCCCGCCCCCGAAAGAAGGCCCCCAGCTCCCCGTGAAGGACTTGCGCCGCGGGCCCTCCTTTGGCGAGAGGCCAAGCCCAGAACTCCTCGAGGCCACCTACGATGCCCTGAGGAAGCAGGATTGGTGGCGGGAGAGGCGAAGGGAACCCCTCCCCTTCGTGGGAAGCGGAAAGGCCAAGGCTCCCCATGAGGTGGCGGAGGAACTGAGGGAGCTTTTGGACCTTGAGGCCCTGTGGAAGGCCCCCCGGGTAGAGGACTTCCTCCGGGGGCTGGTAAGCAAGGTGGAGGAGCTGGGAGTCCTGGTGCTCAGGCAGGGGCACGTGGGGACTAACACCCGGCGGGTGTATGACCCCGGGGAGTTCTCTGGCTTCGCCCTGGTAGACCATGTGGCCCCTGTGGTCTTCGTGAACGCCCGGGACTACTCCAGGAGGCAGGTCTTCACCCTGGCCCACGAGCTGGCCCACGTGTGGCGGGGGGAGGGTGGGCTGGACGGGGCCCTCGAGGAGGAGCCCCAGGCGGAAGTGGAGGCCTGGGCGGACGAGGTGGCCGCGGCCTTTCTCATGCCCGAGGAAGCCTTCCGGGAGGCCTGGCCCCAAGACCGCCCCCCTTTAGAGGCCGCCAGGGAAGCCTCTGAGCGCTTCAAGGTAAGCAAACTGGCCGCCCTCAGGCGGGCCTTAGGCCTGGGGCTCATCCCCAAGGGGAGCTTCCTGGAAGCCCTCGAGGCCCTGAAAGGGGGAGAACCCCCTCCCCCCCGTGGAGGGGGCGGGGACTTTTGGCGTGCTCTGGAGGTGCAGAACAGCCCCGCCTTCACGCGGGAGCTGAGAAAGGCGGCCCAAGAGGGGGAAGTGGATGCCAAGGAGGTAGCCTACCTCCTGAACGTGAGCCTGAGGACGGCTTGGGAGTTCCTCACCAGGGGGCAGAGTGAACCGGTATCTCCTTGACGCGAACGCTATCATAACGCCCTTTCACGAAGGACCGCTTCGCGCCCTGGCTTCCGCCTTGCGCCTTAGCCAAGAAGAAGCCAAGGTAGTCCTCGAGGACTGGCTAGAGGATGGGGTGTGCTCAGGCAGGTTCCTCATTGCTGACATGGTGCAAGAGGAGGTTCTTGGCGAGAAGGGGAAGGCAAAGCCAGGTTATGAAGCCCTCTGGAAGCTCAAGAACCGGTACAAACCCATCTCCCCCACCGGAAGGGAACTTGCCCTCTCGGCCGAAGTCCAGGCCTTTGTAGAGAAGCACTTCCAGCCTCACGATGCGCAAAGCTTCGCCCGAGGAGCTGACCCCCTCCTTGTGGCCATAGCCAAAGCTCGGGGGCTCACCATCATCACACAGGAAAGGCACACGATACCCGAGGTTGACGGGAGAACCGAGCGCGTGAAGGGAAAGCCTACCCTACCCTACGTGGCCTTCGCCTTCGGAGTGCGGTGCCTGTCCCTCATGAGCGCCCTGGTGGAAGAGCCCCCAAAGCTCTTGCCAAAGCTCTTGCTTCTCTAAACCGCCTCGAGGCCCGGTCAAGGCCGGGGGGGAGGCCTCCCCCTGCAAGTTTGTGCCTTTCCTTCACGATGTAGGAGGCCCTTCTCACCGTAGCCCCACCGCCGCCGCGGCCTGACCCTCGAGGCCCAGGAGGCCTCCCGGGGCCCCTCCCCCCGGGCCCCGGGCCAGGGCCTCTTGGGGTAGCCCCCCAAG
Source organism: Thermus aquaticus (assembly GCF_001280255.1). Lineage (NCBI taxonomy): Bacteria > Thermotogati > Deinococcota > Deinococci > Thermales > Thermaceae > Thermus > Thermus aquaticus. Next base: position 1,744,516 of record NZ_LHCI01000106.1, read on the forward strand.
TCCTTTTAGAAAGAAGGGGGAAGCGAATAGCCGCAATAGCCGCAATAGCCGCGAAGCCCGTCTGGGAGGGCATTTCTGCCTGCGGCTATTGTGCGGCTATTGCGGGGAAGAGGGGGCGAATAGCCGCAAGTGGGCATGCCGTCCTGGAGAGCGTTTGCGGCGTTTGCGGCGTTCGCGGCTATTGCCCCGCCGCTTTTTCTAAAAGCCAGGGGCCAGGCCAGCCTCGGGGGGTAGGCTTCCCCTACCCCAACTCGGGCCGGCCTCGAGGGCCGTGGTATCCTCATCCCTAGGAAGCCGCCCTAAGGGAAGGAGGCCCCGATGGAGGAAGAGTTCAAGTTGCCCAGCCCGTTGGAGAGGGCCAGAAGCCGTTGGGAAACGCTGAAGGAGATACTGGCCAACCCGGAGGACTTTGACGTTGACTACGTCCTGGCCGAAGTGCTGGAGTTTCCCATCCTCCGTGAGCAACTGCAGAGGGCCTACCCCGAGAACCCCGAGGAGGTGCGGGCCATCGTTCGGGAGATTTGTGAGCGGAAAGAGGAGCTGAAGCGGGTGCTGGACCTCGAGGTCAGGGAGGCCCTTCTGCCCGGGGGGTGCGAGGGAGAGGGTTAGGGCTCCTCTTCATAGGCCAGGAGGTCCTGAACGCCGTAGGGCTTGCCCGTGAGCTTCCGTAGGCCCCAGATTACCCAGGCGAGGGCCTCGAGGTCAGGGCGTTGCTTCTCACCTCGGGCGAGAGAGTAGACGGTGTTGCGCCCTACCTTCCCTGCCAAAGCCTGGGCCAGGGCGTAAGCGCTGACCCTCTCTTCATCCAGGATGGCCCTGAGCTTTATTTGGATACGCGGCTTCCCCACGCCCATAGCTTACCAAAACTCGTGGGCTACACCTATTGACATAGTGCCTATACTTAGGTACTATAAGGGTACCTAGGGGGCGACCCGCCAAGACCGACCCCCTAGGGCCTACCGAAAGGAGTGGTAAGCATGACCAAGCCTATCAGCCCCAAAACCCACAGGCAAGAGGCCCCCAAGCTTCCCCTGACCCCCCGGAGGAAGGCCCTCCTGGCCCGGGTGCACGCCCTGGCCAAGGAGCTTGGCCTCGAGGGGGACGGCTACCGCCTGGTCCTCCGGGCCCTGACCGGGAAGCCCTCCTGCGCCCTCATGGACGAGGAGGAGCTTTACGAGGCCGCCCTGGGCCTCGAGGCCCTTCGCCAAGAGCGGGAGGACAACAGCGCCCAGGCCCTCCGGCGGGAGTTCGGCTGGGCCTAAAGGGAGAGGGCGGGGTGAGCCCCGCCCTCTCCCCTCCTCAGGGGGAAGCGTGCTCAGGGCGTGGCTTTGGACGGCCCTCATGACGGCCCTTTGGCTTCGGGAGGCGGGGGACTGGCCCACGGCCCTCTTCGCGGGGAGCGTGGGCCTCTCCTCCGCCCTCATCGCTTGGCTTGCGGTCAAGGAGAAGGAGGTGCGGCGTGGGGAAGGTTGAGGAGAGGAAGCAAGAGGCCCTTTGGCACTTCATTGAGGCCCGCCTCGAGGAGGTCCTGGAGAAGACCGGCCTCCCCCTGGAGGCCCTTCCCGCCCTGGAGGCGGGGTATTTGGCGGCCCTCGAGGACTTCGCCCCAGGCATCCTGGGGGTTTTCGCGAAGGAGGTGGCGGGAGTTTAGGCAACCTTGGACACCCCGGGGGCCCCTGCCCTAGCCTCTAGACAAGGACCAAGCTCAGCGCTAAAATAAGGCTAGAGTGCCAAAAGTGCCCCCGGGGAAAGCCCGGGGGCAAAAGCTTTTAGGGACCCATGCGGCTCAGCCGGGCTCCACCCGAGTCAACCGGGGCCGCCCCCCCAGGGAGGCGCTTGACACCCCCCCACCCCCTAAGGTACCTTAGGGCTAAGGTTGGGTAAGTGCCCCCTGGGGAAACCCAGGGGGCAAAAGCTTTTTAGCCCGCATGCGGCTCAGCCGGGCTCCTCCAAAACCAAAACGCCCCCTTCCCCTTTTCGGGGACGGCATACAGCGGCTTAGGCAAACAAAAGAGGCTACTCAAAGACGGGAGGCAAAGCATGAACGAGGAGAAGGAGCTCAAGCCCTTCTACAGGGTGGAGGAGTTCAAGGACCTCATGGGATTCAGCTACAACCAGGCCCTGGCCGTGGCCCGGGTCTTCGGCTTCCGCTTCGGCAAGAACTACCTCATCCCTCGGCCCGTGGTGGCCCGCTTCCTGGCCGGCGAGGTGTCCCGGGAGGAGGGGGAGCGGATCGCCCACGAGCTGAGCGTCATCAACGCGGAAAGCGAGAAGAAGGCCTCGAGGGGCAGGAGGTAGCCGTGCGCGGGGGGTGCTGGGACGCGGGCCAGGCGGTGGAGGAAATCGCCGTCCTCCTTCGGGCCTGGAGGGCGGGGGAGCTGAGCCCGGAAGAGGCCCTCGAGGAAGTGGAGGAGGCCCTTTACCGCAACAACTTCGGGCCCCTCTTGGAGGAAAGCCGTGAAGCCGATTGAGAAGCTGGAAGCGCTGGAGAAGAGGGAAGCCAGGCCCTCCCGTCAAGGGGAGTGGGGCCTGGCGGAAATAGAAAAGGCCGCCCAATACATGGCCAAAAGCGGCCTCTTCGGGGTCAAGGACCCCGTGCAGGCCGTGGCCCTCATGCTCCTGGCCCAGGCGGAGGGGACGCACCCCGCCCGGGCGGTGCAGGAGTACCACATCATTGGCGGGAGGCCCGCCCTGAGGGCGGATGCCATGCTGGCCCGCTTCCTGGCCGCCGGAGGGCGGGGGGAGTGGCACGCCCTCACGGACGAGCGGGCTGAGGCCACCTTCTCCCACCCCCAGGGGGGCACAGTGCGCCTCGCCTGGACCCTCGAGGACGCTAAACGGGCGGGCCTCCTGGACAAGCGGGACAGCGGCTGGCACAAGTACCCCCGGGCCATGCTTCGGGCCCGGCTCATCTCCGAGGGGGTGAGGACCGTCTTCCCCGGCGTGGCCACGGGGGTCTACACCCCGGAGGAGGTCATGGACCTTCCTGAGCCCGCCCAGGTGGTCTCCCCCGCTAGCCCCCCGTCCCCCTCGAGGCCCGCCCCTCTCCCCTCTCCCGCCCCCATCACCCCTGAGCAGGTGGGGGCCCTGGCCCAGGCCTTCTCTGCCCTGGGCCTCAAGGGGGAGCCCGCCCGGGAGCTGGCCCAGAGGCGGGTGGAGCGGGAGCTGGCCTCCATAAAGGACCTCACCCGGGAAGAGGCGGAAGACCTCCTGGCCTACCTGGAGGAGCTGGCCAAGGGCCTGGAGCCCTTCCCCCGGGCGCGCCGGGGAGAGCTCATTGGGGCCTGGCTCGAGGAGAACCCCAAGGGAGCCCCAGGGGTTCAGGACCTCCTGAGCCTCTTTGGCCAGCTCCAAGAAGAACCTGAGGAGGAAGCGGTATGAGAAAAGCGCTTGACGGGGTGTGGGAGCACCCCGCCGCCCGAGTGGAGGACACCCCAAGTCTACCACAAGTGGAAGTCCTCCTGGGCCGCCTCGAGGGGGTGCGCCGCGCGGGGGCAGGCTCCTGGATGGCCCGGTGCCCCGCCCATCCTGACCGGAATCCGTCCCTTTCCATCGCCCTCCGGGATGGCCGCGTGCTCCTCCATTGCTTCGCCGGGTGCCCCCCTGAGGCCGTCCTCCAGGCCGTAGGGCTCACCTGGAAGGACCTCCGGGAGCCTGACCCCTGGGCCTGGAGGCCTCCCTTCCCCTCGAGGCCCAGGCCCCCCGAACCCGAAGCCCCTTCCCCCGAGGACCGGGAGAGGTGGGAGGCGTTGTGGGAGAAGGCGAAGCCGGGCCACCCTCTTCTCAGGCGCTACCTGAGGGCCCGGGGCCTCTCCCTGGAGCCTCCCCCTGCCCTCAGGCTGGCCTTCCTCAGGGGGGAGCCCGTCATGGTGGCCCGGGTGGAAGGGGTAAAGGGGCTCCTGGGCCTGCACCTGACCACCCTGGAGCCCGATGGCCGGGGGAGGAGGGAGAAGCGCCTGGTCAAGGGGAGCAGGCCCAAAGGCGGGGCCATCCGCCTCTTCCCCCTCGAGGCGGGCAAGCCCCTGGCCCTAGCTGAGGGCATAGAAACCGCGTTGGCGGTGCGGGAGGCCACGGGGTGGCCGGTGTGGGCCACCGTCGCCGCCGGGTTTATGCCCGGGGTGGCCCTGCCCCCGGAGGCCCATGAGGTGGTGGTGTGCCCTGACCACGACAAGGCGGGCCTCGAGGCCGCCAAGGCCCTGGCCCGGAGGCTCCTCCGGGAGGGCCGGAAGGTGCGCCTGGCCGTGCCCCCCGTGGAGGGGGAGGACTGGCTTGATGCCCTCAAGCGCCTCGGGCCTGAGGAAGTGGGCCGCTTCCTCCAAGGGGCCCCCGAGGTGGAGGCCTCCGAGGAAGGGGGCCTCGAGGAGGCGCAAAGAAGCCCCCAACCCTTGCCCCCGCGCCTGGCGTGGGCCCTGGCCCGCCGGGCCCGCATGAGGGGGGTGGCCCATGAGTGAGCACCTGGAAGCCATTCTGCAGGAACTGACCCCCGAAACCTGGAGGGATAAGCGCAACCCCCTCTTCGCGGCCATCGTGGAGGAGGGGCTTGACCATGTGGAGGCTGATAGGGTCCTGAGGGAGGCCGCCAAGCGCGTGGGGGCCACCCTGCAGGCGGTGCGGCAGGCCTGGCAGGACTTCTTGGGGCCCGCCCCCAAGGAGGACAACGCCGCCGCCGTGGCCGTGCGGCTGGCCCTGGAGCGGGGGGAGTTTTGGCACGCTCAGGACCGGGAACCCTGGGCCAGCGTCCCCGAGGGAGAGGGCATCGTGGCCCACTACCCCCTGCGGAGCCCTGCCTTCCGCGCCTGGCTTGCGGGCCTCTACTACCGCGCCACGGAGAAGCCCCTCTACGCCCAGGCCCTTCAGGACGCGCGGGCCGTCCTCGAGGCCAAGGCCCTCTACGAGGGGCCCCAGCACGCCGTCCATCCCCGGGTGGCCGAACACGAGGGCCGGGTCTACCTGGACCTGGGCCGGGAGGACTGGAAGGCCGTGGAGGTGGGGCCTGAGGGGTGGCGCGTGGTGGAGAGCCGGGCGTGCCCGGTGCGCTTCCGCCGTAGCCGCTACACCCGCCCGCTTCCCCTTCCTGAGCCCACCGGGCCCGAAGCCCTCGAGGAGCTGGCCGCCCTCCTGCCCCTCAGGGAACGCCGGGACTGGGCCCTGGTCCTGGGGTGGCTTGTCGGGGCCCTCAACCCCCGCGGGCCCTACCCCATCCTGGTCCTGACCGGGGAAAAGGGGAGCGGGAAGACCACCGCCGCCCTGGTCCTGAAGAGCCTCCTGGACCCCCAGGAAGGGGGGCTGAGGGCTGAGCCCAAGGACGAGGAGGCCCTGATGGTGGGGGCGAGGGGGGCGTGGATCCTGGCCTTTGACAACCTCAGCGCCGTGTCCTTGCGGCTAAGCGATGCCCTGTGCCGGCTGAGCACCGGAGGCGGCCTGGGAAAGCGGGAGCTTTACACCGATGGCGAGGAGTTTGTGATGGAGGCCAAGCGCCCGGTGGTCCTGACCGGGATTGCGTTCGGGGCCCTCAGGGACGACCTGGCCGACCGCGCCGCCCTGGTGGCCCTCTCCCGCCTAAGCGATGAGGAGAGGCGGCCCGAGAGGGAGCTTTGGGAGCTCTTCGCCCGCCTTCACCCCCGGGCCCTGGGGGCCCTCCTCACCGCGGCCTCAACCGCCCTAAGGAGGTGGGAGGAGGCCCGGGCTGGCCTCTCTTCCCTCCCCCGCCTGGCCGATTGGGCGGTGTGGGCTGAGGCCGCCGCCCCCGCCCTGGGCCTCGAGGCCGGGGAGGTGGTGGCGGCCTTCTACGAGGTGCAGGCCGCTATGGAGCAGGACACCCTCGAGGCTGACCCCGTGGCCCAGGCCATCCTCCTCCTCACCCGGGACTGGCCCGAGGGGCACCGGAGGGAGTACCCCACGGCTGAGCTTCTGGCCAACTTGGAGCAGGTCATGGGCCTCGAGGAGGCCAAGCGCAAGCCCGAGGGGTGGCCTCGGACCCCCCAGGGCCTGGGCAAGCACCTCCCCCGCCTCCAAGCCGCCCTTCGCGGGGCAGGCATCGTCATTAGGGGTGAGCGCGACCGGAGGACCAAGAGGCACCGGTGGCTTTTAGAAAGAGTGGGGGGCACAATAGCCGCAAACGCCGCAAACGCCGCAAAGCCCCTCCAGGACGGCACTCCCGATTGCGGCTATTGTCCCCCCTCCCCGCCTCCAATAGCCGCAATAGCCGCGCAAACGCCGCAGGAGGAAACGCCGTCTGGAACGGCATCCGCGGCTATTGCGGCTAATGCGGCTATTGACTCCCCCCTTCCTTCTAAAACGGAGGAGACCCCCCTCGAGGCCCAGGACCCGTACCCGCCGCCCCCCCACTCCCGTGTCCTGGACGGCGTGGAGGAGGTGAACGTGAAGGGGGTGGAGCTGTGAACCCGTGGCGGAAGCTCATCCTGGTAGCCCGCCCCCTGGCCGAAAAGATTCGGGCCATGCGCCCGCCAAAGATTCGGGTGGTGGCCGATGGCCGGGTCCTCTACTGGGCCCTGGCCGTGCCCACTGAAGAGGACCTCGAGGCCCACGCCGCCTGGCCGGGGCAGAACGCCCCAAGCCTGGAGGGGTGGCTTGTGGAGCGGCTAACCTTCCTGGAGGAGGGCTGGCGGGATGCGCGGGAAGTGAAGCTTCTAGGGGTGTGGGCCGGGAACCCGCCCCGCCTCGAGCCCATCGCGCGAGCCTGGATTGAGCCCAAGGAGGTAGAGCGTGCCTAAGACCTTGGCGCAAGTGCTGGAGGCCATAGCGGAAGCGGATGGAGAAGTGGTCCTGGAGGGCACCAAGGCCTTCCTGCTCCTTCCCCCGGGGATGGAGGGCCTGGTGGAGGAGGCCCGGGAGCACGGGAGGGCCCTGGCCCTCCTGGCCCTCGAGGCCCCCCACCGCCGCCTCACGCCCCTCGCCCTCATGGCCCTGGCCCAGGCCCTGGAGGAGGGGGACTTGGAGGGAGGCCTCCACGCCCTGAGGAGGGCCGCCCAGGCCTGAAGGAGGTGAAGGGTGAAGGGAAAGGCCCCCAAGCGCAAGGGAAGCCGGGTGGAGCGGGAGGTCCTGGCCCTCCTGAAGGAGGCGGGCCTCGAGGCCCGAAAAGTCCCCCTCTCGGGGAGCGCCCCGGGCTACCCCGGGGACCTGGAGGTGGAGCTTCCGGGCCTCGGGAAGGTGGTGGTGGAGGTGAAGGCCAGGAAGCGGCTGGCCCTGGAGGCCTGGCTAGAGGGGCGGGGGCTTCTGGTCCTCAAGCCGGACCGGAAGCCTCCCCTGGCCGTCCTTCCCCTCGAGGCCCTCCTCAAGGTGGCGGCGAGGGGGAAGGCGGGAAAGGAGGAAGCGTGAAGACTCTTTTGGAAAGCCACAAGTACGCCCTGGACGGGCCTGAGCTCTTCTTGAGGAACTGGCCCAAGGGAATCTCCTTGGACCTGAGGCTTCTCACCTGGCTGGGCGTGGTGGCGGTGGAGCACCTGGGAGAGGGGGCCTTCGCCCTCCGCCTCGAGGGCCGCCACCGGGCCGGGCAGGCGGTCTTCTTCCTGGTCCTCCACCTCCTGGGGCAGGGGGTGGAGCTGGAGGTGGGGGAAGAGGCGAAGGGGGAGCTTTGGGCCTTCCTCACCTTGCCCCCGGAGGCTCTAAAGCGGGTACTGGCACCACGGCCAGGCCTTCCCTCTTAGCGGCGAGGAGCTTGAGAAGACCGCTGGTCTCCAAGAGGAGGTTCAACGCCTTTGCGCCTCCAAGTACGCCTCGCTAGGCTTCCCGGGCGTGGGGCTTACGGGTTCGGGAAGGGGCGGCTTGCCCCTCTTCCGGGGAGGGGTGAGGACGAAGGCGGGGGCCTCCTTGGGTTTGGACGGGGCTGGCCTAGGCATAGCCCCAGGTTAGCACGTGGAGGAAAGATGCCCAGAATGCGGGAGAAGTACGGAAGCCGGAAGGCCCTGGTGCGGCGGCTTTGGAGCGCCATCCGCAAGACCGCCAAGCTCCTGGAGCACGAGGACCCTCAGGTGGCCCTCCGGGCGGCCCACGCCTTGGCCACCCTCACCCCCGCCTACCGGGCCGCCTACCAGGAGATGGAGGAGGAGGACCCCGCCATGAGGCGGGGGCGGGAGGAGGCCCAGAGAAAGAGCAAGGAGCTGGTGGCGTTGGAGGGGCAGGCCATAGCCTGGGTGGTCTCAAACACGCTGTTCGGCCTGGAGCGGCCCATCCCGGAAGACCCCAGGGTGCGGGCCATGCTGGTGCAGTGGGGCCACCTCACCCCCGAGGAGGCCTTCCCCGAGGGGGAGGCCAAGCCCCTACCCGCCCTGGAAGGAGGGGAGGATGGTCCTTGACCTCTCCTCCTCGCCCCCCGTGCGCCTCCACCACGGGGAGGCCCTCGAGGTCCTGGCCTCCCTCAAGACCGGGGCCGTGGAGGCCGTCCTCACTGACCCCCCCTACGGCACCGGCCATTGGCGGCGGCCCGAAAGCGGGCAAGGGGCTGACCCTCGGGCGGTCTACGGGCGGGAGCCCTGGGACTCCTGGAGCCTGGCCTGGCTTCCCGAGGCCTTGAGGGTGGCCCGGGGGCCGGTCCTCTTCTTCCTCCCCCAGGACCGCCTGGAGGAGGCCCTGGCCTTCGCCCGGGAGCGGGGCCTCCCCTTCCGCCTCCTCATCTGGGGCAAGCCTGACCCCAGGCCCCGCCCCCAGGGGCCCGCCTACGCCTTTGAGCCGGTCCTGGCCCTAAGGGGCCTCCCGGGCCGGGGGAAGGACCTCTTCCTGGCCACAAGCCCCAGGCCGGGGCGGGACGGGGAGGCCACGGGCCACCCCCACCAGAAGCCGGTGAGCGTCATGGCCTGGCTAGTGGAGCTGGCCTCGAGGCCCGGGGACACCCTCCTGGACCCCTTCATGGGCTCAGGGAGCACGGGCGTAGCGGCGGTGGGCCTGGGCCGGGGCTTCCTGGGGGTGGAGCGGGAGGCCTCCTGGCTCCAGGTGGCCGAAAGGAGGCTTAGGAGCGCCCTCCTTCAGGCCCCCCTTCTGGAGGCCCCCCGGGAGGGGTGAGGCCAGGCCCGAAGGGGAGGGCCTCGAGGGGCCAAGCCCCCTCCCCGCCCCCCTCCCCTCGAGGCCCAGGACCCGGCGGAAGGCGGCAAAAAGCGGCAAAAGGCGGCAAAAGGCGGTCCTGGAGGCGGCAAAAGGCGGCGGAAGGCGAAAGAAAGCGGTCCGCTTTGGGGCCCCTACCCCAAATGAACCGCTATCGTGTGGCGTGATAGAATCCCCGTATGAGGGGAAGGCACCTGGCCCTGGTGAGGCCGCCCCTGAAGCGGCGGCTCAAGGCCCTGGGCGTGGAGGCCCTGGAGCCCGGGGAGGAGACCCGGACCGTGCGAATACGCGGGCCCCGGCACCTCTTCCGGGTCCTCGAGGGCCTGTCCCCCAAGGAGCGGGGGCAGGCCCTTCTCAGGGGCCTCAAGGTGGAGCACTATTGGTGGGAGCCCGCGGAAGAAGAGGAGGTGGAGGAGGAAGCGTGAGGTGGCTTTGGCGGCTTCTCAGGCTCATAGGGGACGTGAAGGCCCTCTCCCGGGGGCGGCTTCCCAAGCGCCTGGCCTGGAGGTGGGCCAAGAGGACCCTGAGGCGGGCGGGAAGGCGAAGGGGGTGGTGGTGATGGCCCGGCGGGCCACTCGAGGCACGGGCACGGTCTTCTTCAGCAAGGAGCGGCGGAGGTGGATGGCCCAACTGACGGTGGGGCATGACCCGAAGACGGGCCGCCCCAAGAAGCTCACCCGGTCTTTCCCCACCAAGCGGGAGGCGGAAGCCTGGCGGCAAGAGATGGCCCTCAAGCACTTCCGGGGCCTCCTCGCCCCTCCCGAGGCCATCACCGTCCGGGACTTCGCCCAAAGCTGGCTTGAGCGGAAGGCCCGGGAGGTGAGACCCAGGACCCTCTTCCTCTACCGGAAGGAGCTGGCCTACGCCCTGCCCTCCCTCGAGGACCCCCAGGCCAAGGACCCCTTGGGGCGGGCCCGGCTCCAAGCGGTGAACCCCAGGGACATCCGGGCCGTCATTGACGGGCTCCTGAACCGCGGGCTTTCCCTGAGGACCGTGAAGAAGGTGCGGGAGAAGCTTAACGCCATCTTTGAGGAGGCCTTGGCCCTCGAGCTGGTGGCCCGGAACCCCGTGGCCCCGGTCAAGGTTCGGGGCGGGTTGGAGCAGGAGAGGGAGAAGCCCGGAAGGACCCTGGAGACCTGGGAGATAGAGGCCCTTTTGGCCGCCCTGGATGCCCACCCGGACCCCCGCACGGCCCTCGTCCTCAGGCTCTGCCTCTCCTGCGGCCTCAGGAAGGGGGAGGCCCTGGGCCTCCAGTGGGAGGACATAGACCTGGAGAAGGGGCTCCTCTACGTGCGGCGAACCTGGTCTTTTGACGGGGCCCGCACCGCCATCTCTGACCCCAAGACCGCGAGCGGCAAGCGGGCGGTACCCATCCCCAGCAAGACCCTGGCCCGCCTCGAGGGCTACCGGGAGTGGTGGCGGGAGCGGCTTGGAAGCTACCCACCCCCCTCCTTTTGGGTATTCCCCGGGGTCAACGGCCAAGAACCCCTCGGCTACAACACCCCAAACCGGGCGCTAACCCGCATCCTGAAGCGCCTAGGCCTGCCCCCTGCCCGAGTGCACGACTTGAGGCACACCTACGGCTCCATGCTCCTGGCCCGAGGGGCCCCCGTGGAGCTGGTGTCTGAGCGCATGGGGCACACCAGCCCCAGCATCACCTTCAACAACTACCGGCACATGTTTTCCGAGGAGCGCCAAACCCACATCTTTGACCCCGAGGACTTCGTGGCCGCAAGCGGCGGGGGTAAGAGGCCCGAGGTTTACGTCTTTGACCCGGAGGACTACCTGGGGCCTCGAGGGCAGGCCTGAGCCGTAAGCTAACGGTAAGCTAACAGGCCCGCCCCCCGGCCACGCTACCGGGGGGCGAAGTTTTGCGTCTCCATCGTGGCGGGCCCGGAGGGATTCGAACCCCCGACCTACCGCTTAGAAGGCGGCTGCTCTGTCCACTGAGCTACGGGCCCAAGCGAAGGGCCGGGGCTGAGCCCCGGCCTGGTGGAGCGGGAGACGGGACTCGAACCCGCGACCCTCGGCTTGGAAGGCCGATGCTCTACCAACTGAGCTACTCCCGCGTGGTCGGGGCGGCCCGATTTGAACGGGCGACCCCCTGCTCCCAAAGCAGGTGCGCTACCGGCCTGCGCTACGCCCCGGGCCGTGGCCACCCACAGGCCACGATAGCACCTCATCCAAAGGGGGTCAAGGCGTGGTATCATGACCCCATGCGCTTAGGACCGCTGGAAATCCTCCTCATCCTCCTGGTCATCCTGCTCCTCTTCGGCGCCAAGAGGCTCCCCGAGCTGGCCCGGGGCATCGGCCAGTCGGCTCGGGAGTTTAAGAAGGGCCTGCAGGAGGGGGAGGAGAAGAAGTAAGAGCCTAAGGCTTAGGGACTTCCTGAACGATCCCTCCAGGGGCATACAGGCGATAGCCCCCGGGTACCGCCACATGGGCCTTCGCCATAGCCCACCTTGGGGCCAAGGGGAAGCCCCGGGGGCACAAACCCCAGGGCCTAAAGCCGCTTAAGCACCTCCTCCGCTTCCTTGTAGCCCGGCTTCAGCTTGAGGGCCTCCTGGCACTGGTAGCGGGCCCCCTCCTTGTCCCCCAGCTTCTCGTTGGCCAGGCAGAGGAGGTAGCGGTACTCGGGCTTCTTGGGCTCGAGGCGCGCCGCCACCGTGAGGCGGTTCTTGGCCTTGGCGGCGTCCCCCAAGGCCAGATAGACCTGGCCCAGGTAGTAGTAGGCGGCGGGGAAGCGCAAAGGCGCCAAGGCCACGGCGTTCTCCAGGGCCACGCCCGCCTCCTTGGGGCGCCCGAGGGAGAGGTAGGCCTGGCCCAGGGTGTACCAGCCCTCGGCGTCCAGGGGCTTCAGCTTGTGCCCCTCCTCCAGAACCTGCGCCGCCGCCTCGGGCCTACCCTTCAGGAGAAGGGCGGAGGCGTAACGCACCCTCAGGTCCAGGTTCTTGGGGGCCAGGGCCACGGCCTTGGCGTACTGGTCCAAAGCCTCGTCCAGCTTGCCCGAGGCCAGGTAGACCTCCGCCAGGGCCGAGCGCACCTCTGGGGTGTCCTCGAGGGCCAGGGCCCGCTTAAAGGCTTCCTCGGCCTTGTCCATCTGCCCCAGGAAGGCGTAAACCAGGCCCCGCTGGGCAAAGATGGGGGCGTACCGAGGATTGATCCTTTCCGCATCCCGCAACACGGAAAGGGCCTGCTCCAGGTAGGCCTTCCCCTTCTCCTTGTCCTCCGAGGCCCGGTAGAGGGCCACGTAGGCCTCGGAGAGGACCATGTACCCCCCGATGTACCGGGGGTTCCGGGCCACCAGGCCCTTGGCGTTCTCCAAGGCGGGGTTCAAAAGGCCCATCTTCAGCTGGGCCCGGGCCAGCCAGTAGAGGGCATCGGGGTTCCCTGGGTTCTCCTTCACCGCCCGCTCAAAGAGGCTCAGGGCCGCCTCGTAGCGCCCCAGGGCGTAGAGCTGGACCCCGGTCTTCAGGGGGTCCTGCTGTACCTGCCGCACCTGCGCCGCCGCAGGGGGCGGGGTCTGGGCCAAGGTGGGCACTGCCAGCAAGCCTAAGGTCAGAAGCATCCAGCGCATATCCTTCCTCCTACAGCACGAACCGCGTCACGTCCGGCGAGGCGAAGACCGCCTCCAACCGCTTCTCCACGTAGGCCCGGGTAATCTCCACCCGGCCCAGCTCGGTCTGGAAGCTGACCTCTTCCAGAACCCGCTCCAGCACCGTGGCCAGCCGCCTGGCCCCGATGTCCTCCAGCTCCTGGTTGGCCCGGTGGGCCGCCTGGGCGATGGCCCAAAGGGCTTCATCCTCAAAGACGAGCTCGGTGCCGTCGGCCCGCAAGAGCTCCGTGTACTGGCGGATCAGGGAGTTCTCCGGCTCCTTCAGGATGCGGTAGAACTCCTCGGGGCCTAAGGGGGAGAGCTCCACCCGGATGGGGAAGCGCCCCTGGAGCTCGGGGATCAGGTCCGAGGGCTTGGCCACGTGGAAGGCCCCGGCGGCGATGAAGAGGACGTGTTCCGTGGAGACAGGGCCGATCCGGGTGGAGACCACCGTGCCCTCCACGATGGGCAACAGGTCCCGCTGCACCCCCTCCCCCGAGACGTCCGGGCCCACGGTGCCCTCCCGGCGGGCCACCTTGTCGATCTCGTCAATGAAGACGATGCCCTCCTCCTGGGCCCGGCGCCTGGCCTCCTCCTTAAGCTCCTCCTTGTCAATGAGCCGCTCGGCGTGCTGGTTCTTGAGGACCTCCCTGGCCTCCCGCACCGTCATGCGCCGGCGCACGGGGCGCTTGGGCAGGAGGCCCTTCAGCATGTCCCCCATGCCGCCGAAGGCCTCGCCCCCCAGGACCCCCATGAAGGGCAGGCCCACCTCCTCCTCCACCTGGACCTCCACGTAAAGCCCGTCCAGGCGGCCTGAGCGCACGTCGGCGATGGAGGCGCGAAGCAGGGTGGCTAGCTCCTCCTCGGCGAAGGCCAGGGCCTTCTCCTCCACCTTCTTCTTCATCTCCTCCAGCACCAGCTGGTAGCTGGCCTCGGCCAGGTCGCGGACGATGGCGTCCACGTCCCGGCCCACGTAGCCCACCTCGGTGAACTTGGTGGCCTCCACCTTGACGAAGGGGGCCCCCGCCAGCCGGGCCAGGCGGCGGGCGATCTCCGTCTTGCCCACCCCCGTGGGGCCGATCATGAGGATGTTTTTGGGGGTGATCTCCCGGGCCACCTCAGGGGGGAGCTTCTTGCGGCGGTAGCGGTTCCTGAGGGCCACGGCCACCGCCTTCTTGGCGGCCTCCTGGCCCACGATGTGCTTGGAAAGCTCCTTGACGATCTCGGCGGGCGTCAGGTTCATGCTTCTCCCAGGGTGAGGACAGTGACCTGGCCGGAGGTGTAGAGGTCCACCTCGGCGGCGATCTTGAGGGCCTCCTCGGCGATCTCCTTGGCGCTTAGGGCCGAGTGGCGGAAAAGGGCCTTGGCCGCCGCCAGGGCGTAGGGTCCCCCGCTCCCCACCGCCAAAAGGGGCTCCTCGGGGGCGATGACCTCGCCGCTTCCCGAGAGGAGGACCATGTTTTCCCGGTCGGCGGCCACGATCATGGCCTCTAGGTGGCGGAGCACCCGGTCGGTGCGCCAGAGCTTGGCGGTCTCCACCGCCCCCTTGAGGAGGTGGCCCTTGGCCTCCTTGAGCTTCTCCTCAAAGCGCTCCAAAAGGGCCAGGGCATCGGCCACGCCCCCGGCGAAGCCCACCAGGACCCCTTCGCCCACCTCGAGGCGCCGCACCTTCACCGCCCCCCGTTTCAGGACCGTCTGGCCCAAGGTGACCTGCCCGTCCCCGGCCAGGGCGGTGACCCCCCCTTTGCGCACGGCCAGGATGGTGGTGCCGTGGATCTCCACAAGGGCACCATATCTCAAAGCCATGAGAAAGACGTTAGCCATGGCCTCAGGGCCACAATCCCTCCTTGGCCTTTCCCCTAGACTGGTAAGGGTGAAGGCCAGGACTCTAGGCGAGCTCAAGCGAACCTACCCCATGGAAAAGCTTCGGCGCTCGGTGAAGGACGAGGCCCGGGAAAACCTTTTGGAAAAGCTCAGGCGAAAAGAGCCCCTTTTCCCCGGCATTCACGGCTACGAGGACACGGTGATCCCCGCCCTGGTCCAGGCCATCCTGGCCAAGCAGAACTTCATCCTCCTGGGCACCCGGGGCCAGGCCAAAAGCCGTATCCTCCGTAGCCTCACGGGCCTCCTGGACGAGGAGATTCCCGCCCTGGCCACGGAGCTTCGGGACAACCCCCTAAACCCCATCTCCCCCGAGGGCAAGAGGCTTTTGGAGGAGGCCGGGGACGAGGCCCCCATCGTTTGGGTGAGGCGGGAGGAGCGGTACGTGGAGAAGCTGGCCACCCCCGACACCACCGTGGCCGACCTCCTAGGCGACATGGACCCCATCAAGGCCGCCCGCCGGGGCGCGGGCCTGGCCGACCTGGAAAGCATCCACTTCGGCCTCCTTCCCCGGGCCAACCGGGGCATCTTCGCCGTGAACGAGCTCGCCGACCTGGCCCCCAAGGTCCAGGTGGCCCTCTTTAACATCCTCGAGGAGGGCGACGTCCAGATCCGGGGCTACCCCATCCGCCTCCCCCTGGACGTGTGGCTGGTCTTCACCGCCAACCCCCAGGACTACACCGCCCGGGGCCGGATCGTCACCCCCCTCAAGGACCGCATCGGCAGCGAGATCCGCACCCACTACCCCCGCTCCTTGGAGGAAGGGGCCAGGATCAGCGCCCAGGAGGCCTTCCTCCCCGAGGGGGTGGAGGTGCCGGAGTGGATCCGGCTCGCCGTGGAGGCCGTGGCCTTCGCCGCCCGGGAGGACCGCCGGGTGGACCAGACGGCGGGGGTTTCCCAGCGCCTGGCCATAAGCCTCCTGGAGCTGGTGGCGGCGAGCGCCGAGAGGCGGGCCCTCCTCCTGGGGGGAAGGCCCGTGGCGAGGCCCCTGGACCTCTACATGGGCCTTCCCGCCATCACCGGCAAGCTGGAGCTGGAGTACGAGGGGGAGCTCCAGGGGGCGGAGAAGGTGGCCAAGGACCTCATCCAGCGGGCCTTCGGCATGGTCCTCCCCCGCTATCGCCTGAGGACCGAGCCCATCGTGGCCCACTTTGAGGCCGGCAACCTCCTCACCCTGCCCGAGGACCCCAAGGCGGCCCTGGAGGCCATGGGGGAGGTGCCGGGGCTTTTGGAGGCGGCCGGGGAGCTGGCGGGAACGGGCCCTGAGCGGCTGGTCTCCGCCGGGGAGTTCGTCCTCGAGGGCCTGGTGGGCCGAAGGAAGCTCTCCCGGGGGGAGACCAGCTACCAGGCGGCGGAAAGGACGAGGGGGTATGGCAACTAGCCTGGACCTGGACAAGGAGGCGGTGCTGGAGGCCCTGAGGCCCTACCTCCAGGGCACCGGGACGCGGCTTTACCTCTTTGGCTCCTGGGCCCGGGGGGAAGGGAGGCGGGCCTCGGATCTGGACCTGGCCCTCCTCTCGGAAAAGCCCCTCGAGGACCTCATGCCCCTCCTCAGGGAGGCTTTGGAGGAGGCCAGGGTGGTGCGGCGGGTGGACCTGGTGGACCTGGCCGAGGCCGAGCCCGCCTTCCGGGAGCGGGTGCTCAGGGAAGGGGTGCTATGGGCCGAGTTCTAGAGCGCATCCAAACTACACCCGCCTCATGGAGTCCGTCCTTGGGAGGTTAAGGTGAAGGCCGTCCGCTACACCCGCTACGAGGGGGGCCTCGAGGACCTCTCCCCCGAGGAGGTCTTAGCGCTGCTGGAAGACTTCCTCCTGGACTCGGGGTTTTCCGACCCCTTCCAGCGCTACGACCCCGACCCCAACCGCGCCTCCACCCTGGAGGACCTCTACGATGCCCTCCTTCAGGCCCTCCTCCAGAACGAGCTGGTCCCCGAGGACTGGCTCCGCGAGGCCCGCTTCGCCAACCGCAAAGAGGAAACCCGCCTCTACCAGGCCATCCAGAACCTGATCCGCAAGCTGGAGGAGGCGGGCTACGTGCGCTTCCCGGGCCAGGACCCCACGGACCCCGCCCAGGGCGGCTACCGGGGCGAGGCGGGGGAGGCCCGGCTGGAGCTCACGGAAAAGGCCTCGGACTTCCTGGGGCTGAAAAGCCTCCGGGAGCTCCTGGGGGCCCTGGGCCGCAACCCCCCAGGCCTCCACCCCACCCCCCACCACGCCCCCGGGGTGGAGAAGACCGGCGAGACCAAGGCCTGGGACTGGGGGGACCCCCTGGAGCTCAACGTCCCCGAGACCCTGAAGAAGGCGGCGGCCAAGGGCCTGGAGAACCTGGACCAGGGCGACCTCATCATAGACCTGGCCGAGTACACCGCCAGCATGAGCACCGTGGTCCTCCTGGACTGCTCCCACTCCATGATCCTCTACGGCGAGGACCGCTTCACCCCTGCCAAGAAGGTGGCCCTGGCCCTGGCCCACCTCATCCGCACCCAGTTTCCCGGGGACCAGGTGCGCTTCGTCCTCTTCCACGACAAAGCGGAGGAGATCCCCCTATCCCGCCTCCCCCTGGCCCAGGTAGGCCCCTACCACACCAACACCAAGGCCGGGCTGGAGCTGGCCCGGACCCTCCTCAAGAAGATGGGCGGGGAGATGAAGCAGATCATCCTCATCACCGACGGCAAGCCCTCGGCCATCACCCTGCCCAGCGGGGAGATCTACAAAAACGCCTGGGGCCTGGACCCCCTGATCCTGGCGGAGACCCTCAAGGAGGCCACCCTGGCCAGGCGGGAGGGGATCCCCATCCACACCTTCATGCTGGCCCGAGAGCCGGAGCTTCTGGCCTTCGTCAAGAAGCTTTCCCAGATCACCCGGGGCAAGGCCTACCTGACCCACCCGGGCAACATCGGCCGCTACCTGCTCCTGGACTTCCTCAACAAGAAGGTGCGTAGGAACTGATGGGCCTTCTCCCGTACCGCCTGGCCCTCCTCCTAAGTGCCCATGCACTAAACTACCCACATGCCTGCCCCCTTTCGCATCCACCCGACCCCAGAGGAGGACGCCCGGCTCCGAGAGCTGGAGACCAACCCTGTGGTCCCCTTCAAGGTCTTGCGCCGGGCCCAGGCGGTTCGCCTGGCCGCCCAGGGCTGGAGCGCCCCCCGCACCGCCCGCTACCTGGGCCTGGACCGCACCACCCTCCACCGCAACCTCAGGCGGTGGCCGGACATGGAGAGGCTCAGGGAAGGGCTGGGGCAGGGGGTGTTGCAAAGTCTATGCATTGGCACTTAAGTACCCGTACTGGGGCCCCCGCCGCGGCTTTCGCCGCGGCGGGGGACTTACTCCTGCCCCGCCTCCATCCCAAGCCCCCGCCCGCCCTGGTGCGGGCCTACCAGGAGACCCGAAGCCCCCTGACCCTGAACCTCCCCTACTACGCCGCGCGCAAAGGGGAGGGCTTCGCCCTGATTCCCTGGGACAGGTACATGGAAGAGGCCGAGGACCTCCTCCAGGGCCTGGGGGAAGAGGGGCCCTGATAAGCTCGGACCATGGCGGAGCGCCCTTCCTCGCTGAGGCTGGGCCTAGTGGCCTACCCCGGGCTTGGGGGAAGCGGCATCGTGGCCACGGAGCTGGCGGAAAGGCTCGCCCGGATGGGGCACCGGGTCTACCTCTTCGCCACAGAACGGCCCTTCCGCCTTCCCCAAGAAAGCCCCGTGGCCTTTGTGCCCGTGGACCTGCCCTACTACCCCGTCTTCCCGGGGCCCCTCTACACCCTCTCCCTGGCGGGCACCCTGGAAAGGGAGGCCAAGCGCCTGGAGCTGGACCTCGTCCACACCCACTACGCCATCCCCCACGCGGCGGCGGCCTATTTGGCCCTCGGCGAGGGCTTTCCCCTGGTCCACACCCTCCACGGCACCGACGTCTCGGTCTTGGGCCTGGATCCCGCCTTCCACGGGCCCACCCGAAGGGCCCTCCTGGCCGCCAGGGCCACCACCGCCGTCAGCCGGGCCCTGGCCAAGGAGGCGGAGAAGGCCTTCGGGGTTAAGCCCACGGTGATCCACAACGCCGTGGACCCGGAGCGCTTTTACCCCAGGCCCGGGCGCAAGCGGCTTTACGCCGAGGAAGGGGAGTGGCTTCTGGTGCACGCTTCCAACTTCCGCCCCATCAAGCGGGTGCCGGACCTCGTGCGGGCCTTCGCCAAAGTCCGAAGGCGGGCCAGGGCCCGGCTCCTCCTCCTGGGCAAGGGCCCTGAGGAGGCCGAGGCCAGGCGGGTGGCGGAGGAGCTGGGGGTGGCCCCCTGGGTCACCTTTCACCCCCCCACCCGCCACCCGGAGGAGGTCTTAGGGGCGGCGGACCTCTTCCTCCTGGCCTCGGAGGAGGAGTCCTTCGGCCAGGCGGCCCTCGAGGCCCTGGCCTCGGGGGTGCCCGTGGTGGCCACGGCGGTGGGCGGGGTGCCGGAACTGGTCACCCCCGAGGTGGGGAGGCTCGTGGAGCTCGGGGACCTGGAAGGCCTGGCCGAGGCGGTCCTGGAGCTTTTGCAAAGCCCCCATCTTCCCGCGATGCGCAGGCGGGCCCGGGCCTACGCCATGGAGCGCTTCCACCCCGAGGCCATCACCGGGCAGTACCTGGAGGTCTACGAGAAGGCCCTAACTTAGCCCACCTGGGGAGCGGGCTCCTTGGGCCTCAGGGCCTCGGCCACAAAGGCCGCCATCACCCCCAGCATCAGGCCCAGGGCCACGGCCAGGGCCAGGAGGAGGCCCCGCTTGGGGGCCACCTTCTCGTAAACGGGGTAGGCGGGGGCCAGGATGGAGGCCCAGGCCTCCTGGTTGCTGGCGATCTGGATCTGGAGGTCGGTGCGCTTTTGAGCCAGGGCCAGGTAGGCGTTTTTGGCCAGCTCTAGGGCCTGGTTCACCGTGTCCTGCTCCACCTGGGCCTTGGCCACCCGGTCCTTGAGGAGCCCGAGGCGGGCCTCCACCTGGTTGATGCGGGCCAGGAGGGCGGCCCGCCTGGCAGAAAGCCGGGCCTCCTCGGCCTGGGCGTCGATGAGGGCGCTCCGGAGGCGCTGGAACTCGGGGTTGGGGTTGTCAAAGGTGAGGTCCTGGGCGGTGAGGCTGGCGATCTGGTCGTAGCGGCTACGGAAGGCTTCGTAGGCCGCCCTCTTGGTGGCGTACTCCAGGGTCACGGCCTCCTTCTCCCGCTCCTGGGCGGCGATCTTGGCCTTGCGGTCGCGGATGCGGCCGTCCAGCTCGGTGAGGCTCCGCTTTAGGGCTTCCTCTTCTGCCTTAAAGCCTGCGATCTCGGCCCTGAGGCCCACCACCCGGTCCCGGTAGGCCAGCACATCGGGGCTCACCTCCCGCAAGGCCGCGTCCGGCCTCGAGGCCACCTTCTTCAGGCTCTCCGCGTACCGGTACACCGCGTTGTAAATGTCCCGCGCCGTGTCCAACTCCGTCAAAAGCCGCGCCCGCAACGCCTCCTCGTCCGCAATCCACCGCTGCAGGTCCTGCACCAAGGGCGCAAGCTTGGCCTCCTCTGCCTTAAGCGCTTTTTCCTCCCGGTCCAAAGCCGCCAGGTCCGCCCGGAGGTCCAAGGCGGTGGAGAGAAGCTTCAGGTGGGCGGGGTTTAGCTCCTGGTTCTTGAGCTTGAGGCCCAGGAGGTCCCTCAGGTTCCCCCCCTGGGCGATGGCGGCCGCCACCGCAGGGTCGGCGGTGATCTCCCGCTCCAGGGTGATCAGCCTGGGCTCCTTGGCCAGCTCCTTTTCCGCCTCCTCCAGGCGGGTTTGCTTAATGGCCCTCTCCGTGGCCAGGCTCTCCAGCCGCTGGCGGATGGAGGCCACCCGGTCCGCGTACCCGCCCAGCTGCCGCTTCCACACCTCCAGCTGGCTCTTCCGCTGAAACTCCGCCCAGGCCCCCTCGGCCGCCTTGAGCCTGGAATCGGCCTCCTTCAACCGGTCCGCCACCAAGGCCTCCGCCTCCTTCACCGTGAGCCCAGCCACCAGGTTCTCAATGGACAGGTTGGGGAGCTGGGCCTTGTACTCCGCCAGGCGGGCCTCGGCGTCCTGAAGGAGGGCCTGCTTCTGCGCCAGGTCCTTCTGCAGGGCGATGAGCCTGGCCTGGGCTGAGGCGTAGGCCTCGGTATAGGCGGAAAGCTCCGCCTGCCAGACGGGGATCTGCTCCCGCCCCTTAAACTTCTCCAAAACCTGGGCGGCCTGGGTGTAGGACTGGCGCACCCGCTCCAGCTCCCTCGCCAAAGAGGCCTGGGCCTCTGCTAAACGCCGGTTGATGATGGCCAGCTGCTCGGGAGGCGTCCCGATGGGCACGATGGCCTCCTGCCGGCGCATCTCCGCCAGGGTGGCCTGGATCCGCCCCTGGACCGCCGCCAGGTCCCGCTCCAGGCCCGCCAGCTCCGTGTCCAGGCCCACCCTCTCCTGGGTCTTGGCGTCCAGCTCCGCCCGGTCCTGGGGCAGAGTGGTGGTCTTGTTAAAGGCCTCCCAGCGGGCCTGGGCCTCCCGGTAGGCCTTCTCGGCGGGGGTCACCTGCTCCTCCAGGGCCTTGAGGCTGGCCTCGAGGCGGGCGAGGGGGATGGCGTTCACCCGCCTCTTCACCGCCTCCACCCAGAGGTTGGCCGCCTTGGCCGCCACCTGGGGGTCCGGGGCCTGAACGGTGAGGCTGGCCACGATGGGAGGCACCTGGTTAGGGCTTACCGCCTGGAGCTTGGGGGAGATGTCCTTGACCTTGAGGTCCCGCATCATCCGCTCAACCCCTCGCAGGCTTCCCCGGTCCTGCCAGCGCGTGGGGAGCTTGCCCTCTTTCCGCAAGGCCTCCCACACCTCCCCCACCGTCTCCTCGGAGAGGGCCAGGGCCTTTAGCCCCTCAAAGGTGATGGGCGTGGCCTGCTGCACCTGGATTCTCTGCTCCAGCTGGGCCTGCACCTGCACCGGGGCCACGCTGAGGGTGGCGGTGGAGGCGTAGGTGGGCTCGGCGATGAGGAAGCCGTAGATGAGGGCCAGGGCGGCCAGGATCAGGGGAAAGGCCCAGAGGTACACCCGGTGCCGCCTCAGGACCTCCACGATGTCCCGCAGGGAAAGCTCGTCTTGGGGGGTCTCCACCATAAGCTTCCTAAAGTCTACTAGACAGGATGTAAAGGTCCAGCCAAATGGACCAGTAGACCAAAACCCCCGCCCCAAGGGCGAGCCAAAGGATCCCGCGCCTCCTCCACCGCAGGTGGGTCAAGAGGTCCAAGAGGGTAAGGTCTTTGGGTTCCATACCCTTGCCTCACTTCGCCCGGAAGCCCGAGGGGACCACCCAGATCGTGCGAAGGAGAATCCGGAGGTCCAGGAAGAAGGAGAGGTGCTTGACGTAGTAAAGGTCGTAGCTCAGCTTCACCAGGGTTTCCTCCTTCCCCTCGGCGTAGCCCTGGTGCACCTGGGCCCACCCCGTGAGGCCGGGCTGCACCGTGTGCCTGAGGGCGTAAAGGGGGATCTCTCGGGCGTAGGCCTCGGCCAGGACCCGCTGCTCGGGCCGGGGGCCCACGAGGGCCATCTCCCCCCTGAGGACGTTCCAGAGCTGGGGAAGCTCGTCCAAGCGGTAGCGGCGGAGGAAGCGGCCTAGGGGAGTGATCCTCTCCGCCTCCTCCCCGGCGTAGGCCCCCTCCCGGGGAGCCCCCCGCATGGTGCGGAACTTGTAGGCCTTGAAGGCCCTCCCCCCGAGGCCCACCCGCTCCTGGGCGAAGAGCACAGGCCTCCCCAGGTCTAGGTAAACCGCAAGGGCCACGAGGAGCCCCACGAGAAGGGCGAGGGGAGAAAGGAAGAGCACAAGCCCCACCTCCCAGGCCCGCTTGAACAGGGGGTAAAGGCCCCGTTCCCGCTCCGCCAGGGCAAAGAGTCCCTCGGCCAGCTCCAGGGGAACCCGCCCCGTGTAGCCCTCGTACACCCTCGCGGCGTGGAGGATGGGCAGGCCGCGGAAGGCGGCCCCGGCCAAGAGGGGAAGGGCCCTGGGGTCCAGGCGGTGCAGGTCAGCCACCACCCCCTCCACCCCCTCGAGGCCCCTCAAGGGGGGAAGCTCCCTGCCCAGGGCCCGGAGGAGCCCATCGGCCACGCCCCCGGGGAGGAGGGCGAGCCTCACCGGAGGAAGACCCCTCAGGTAGAGGAGGAGAAGGGGGAAGGCCAGGAGGGTCGCGGTGAGGAGATAGCCCCTGGAGTAGTACAGCCGCCCCATGGCCAGGACGGCCACTAGGAAGAGGGTGAAGAGGAGAAGGTTAAAGCCCACCAGGCTCCAGGACTCCTGCCCAGGGTACCGGGCCATCCGCTCCGTGGCCAAGAAGGCCAGGAGGTGGGCCAGGGCAGTGAGCCCCACCAGGAGCCATACCCCCTCCCCCCACGGGGGGGCCCCGAAAAGGAGGAGCCCAGCGACCAAGGAGGGCAGAGGCGCCAAGGCCAAGGCCAAGCCCGTTCGGGAACGGGTCTGGGCCACGCGGTAAGGGATACGCAGCTCCAAAGCGCTCACGCCAGCCATCTTACCCTAAGAACTCAAACGGAGCATGAAAAAACCCTAACCCAGGATCTCCTCGTAAAGCCGCCAGGTCTCCCGGAGCATCCTCTCCAAGGTGAAGGCCTCCTCGTACCGCTTCCGCCCCGCCTCCCCCAGGGAGGCCCTGAGCCTTGGGTCCCGCAGAAGCCGTGCGAGCCTCTCCCGAAACCCCGCCTCGTCCCCCCGCCCCACCAGAAACCCCGTCTTTCCCTCCACCACCGCCTCTTTCACCCCTCCCACGTCCGTGGCCACCACGGGAAGACCGGAGCGCATGGCCTCCAGCACGGAAAGGGGAAGGCCTTCCCAGTGGGTGGCGAGGGCGAAGACCTGGGCTCCCGCCAGGACCTCCGCCACGTCCCGCCTCGCCCCGAGGAAGCGCACCCGCTCCGCAAGGCCGAGAGCCTGGGCCAAGGCCTGAGCTTGGGGAAGGAGGGGGCCCTCCCCCACCAGGTCCAGGGTCCAGGGAAGCTCCCTTAGGCCCGCAAGGGCCCGGAGGAGGAGGGCGTGGTCTTTCTGAGGGGCGAAGCGGGCCACCATGACGAGCCTCGGGGGGTGGGCCTCGGGGCGGGCCCTTAGGGGAGTATCGGGCACGCCGTTCCAGATCACCTTGAGCCTTTCCGCAGGGACCACCCGGTGGCAGAGGGCGAGGTCCCGGTCGTAATGGGACACGGCGATCACCCGGTCCCCAAGCCTTCCGGCGAAGCGCTCCATGGCGAGGGCGAGCCTCCTCCGCCCTTTCGGCACCCCTTCGGTGAAGGCCCAACCGTGGGCGGTGTAGACGCTTTTCACGCCCAAGGCCCTCGCCGCAAGCCGCCCGAGGAACCCAGCCTTGGAGGAGTGGGCGTGGACGAGGTGGGGGCAGAGGCGCTTGAGAAGGGCCCCGACCTCCAAAAGGGCGGGGAGGTCCTGGTGGGGGCGTATGGGCTGGACCAGTCCCCTCAGGAGGTGAACCTCCACCCCAAGCTTCCTCGCCTCCTCAACGAGAAACCCGTCCCGGTCCTCCCCCACCCCAAGGTGGACCTCGGCCTGGCCCCTAAAAGCCCGGAGTAGCTCCAGGACGTGCACCTGGGCTCCGCCAGGCTCAGCGCGGGTGATGAGGTAGAGAAGGCGCATGTTCATCTCCTTTTTTTCTTCTACTCATTAGTGAGGGTCCTGTAGGGTAGGAAGGGCGTTTCCGTACCGGTAACCTGTCCATCGTAATCCGCTAGAAAGTTTCTATATGTGAACAAAATCCCTAGAAAACTAACCAACACCAGCCCAACCCGAAAAAGGCGCGGCGGTGACCGCCCGAGCATGTCGTACTCCCGAACTAGCACTAGGGGCGCGAGGAAGAGCATTAGATCCACCAATCTGAGCGCAGCATATGACCAAAAGGCGAGTATCTGTAGAATGATTGCGGGAAGAACAAGAGAAAGAAATGATCTGATTTTCACTTTAAGAGGAATCTTTCCACTTACAAAGAACATCCATAAAAGTACGACTAGCCCTGTGCGTATCAGCCCAGAAAAGGGAGAAGGTGCTTCGTAAGAGCTATACAAGGCAAGCTTAGCCTCAAAGTAGTCTAAGTAGACAAAAACCAAGCCGAAGACGACAGCAAAGATCAACAGGAGGGGCAGGAAATTGCGCCAAACCTTAAAGCGGATTTCATTTCCGCAGGAAAGAACGAAAGCCAGGGCCGAAGAGTAGTGAAAAAGAAAGCTAGCTAAGCTCAAGAGGAAAAAGCTCCACTTAAATCCCCTTCTGAGACTCTGCCAGGCCAATAGGAAAACAGCGGTCGCAAGACCAGCCCTAACGGCGTTCATCCCATGGCTGTAGGCAAACAGAGGCAGGTAGTGCAAGTGAAAAATTAATAGCTCCCTATTGTCTGCCCTAACCAGAAAGAAAGCCAAAACAAGCACGTAAAAGCCCCCTATAAACCTAAGAGCCTCCACTTCCGAGCCAAAAACCCACAAGCCCAACTTTGCCAAAAGGAAAAAGAGAGGCTCCCACCCAGGTATCCAGGCACTAGAGCCCTCATGAAGCAGTCCCCTGAGCACCTGCTCGTAGGTACGAACATCTGTGCCACTATCCCTGAGAACAATCACAATAGCTACATATACTAAAGGAAGGAAAAGCAAAAGCCTGCTCCTAAAGCCTGAACTATACCACAATAGCATCCAGTAGTTCAGAATCCAACCAACCCAATAGACCACCCACGATCACCCCACCCTAGTCCCATCCCGGTACGGGATACGAACCCAACCAGGAAACCCAGCAAGCCTAAAAGACCTGAAAGAGTAAACCTTTTTACGACTCGCTTTCCTGGCCAGAACGCAAGTCGCTGGTTCGCGTCATTTCTTGCTCCCATCACACCTCCTTGTCTCCCTCATTCTCTGGGCCGTCCAATATTTCCCAGCCAGGAACCCGAGCTTGGGCCACCGCTCTTATGGCGCTCTGGGCTTTTGCAAGGTCTTCCAAATCTAAGGGCGAAAATCTTGGCCTACGCTCTAACAACTGCACAAGGCCGAAGCGATATGCAGTATAAGTAACAAACGTTTTGATATAACTCTTCCCAATGAGAACAGCCGTTCTCCTCCAACCGACAAGCTGAGGTCCATAGCGCCAGAGTATTTTGCGTTCACTTGCATAGCCTAGCAAAACATTTTGGGGCTTTACGACGCCGAACCATCGGTAAAAGTACAGAGGTTCTGCAAGGACACCTATCGTGGCAGAATTCCAAGTTCGCACAAAAAATTCACGGTCCTCGGCCCTGGGATACTCTAAGGAATAAGGGTTCTTTTGATACCAATCCCTCCGGGCAAGGAGAGAAGCATGCAAGTACCCTCCCCAGGACAGCACGTCCTGCAGGGATGGTTGGCGTGCGGGCCAAAGAGCAAAAGGCTGGTTCCGTTGGTCTATCATATAAGCCCCCGTCGTTACAGCATCTAGTCCTGGGTTTTTGAGGAGATACGCCACCTGCCTTTCTAGCCTCCGTGGATCCATAAGGTCATCGGCATCCATACGAGCAATGAAGTCTCCAGACGCTTCCTCTAGAATCTGGTTCAACCGGTAGGGTAAGCCTCGCCGCTTCCCGTCGGTCAGTACGCGTACCCTAGGATCTTCAATCCTCCTTAAACGCTCCAAACTCTCGTCCGTGGATCCATCATCCACCACCACAAGCTCCCACGAGGGATAGGTTTGGGCAAAAACGGACCTTATGGCATACGACAAGAAGGGCCCCGGGTTGTACACGGGGAGCCCTATTGTGACGAGAGGGGGATTCTTGGCGAGAGAGTCCCAACGCATGCCCATCCCTCCCCAAGCTCCTAGTTCTCCTTAGCGAAGTCCTTGTAAGGTATAAGCCTGCCACGTAGTCCGAGGTAGGCCGCCTTGGCCCAAAAGACGAACCCTGGCCAGTCCCATCTCCGAAGGAGGAGGAAGAAGAGGGCATGCCTTATAGCTTCTAAAAGCGCCCAAACAGGCCAGAGCCTGCTGTGTTTGCGAAAAATGTACATCCGGTTGCGAAAGTTATAGAAGTCCTTGAACTGGCTTCCGGAATAAACCACAGCGAAGCGCCTTCCCGAGAGAAAAAAGAGTTCTCCAGAGAAGCTAGGATGTCTTACCCGAACCCAAGGAAGGATCGCCGTCCTAAGCCCCGCCCTCAGTATGCGCCTGTTGTACTCCACCTCATCGCCCCGGATGAAGAGGCGGGGGTCGGGTAACCCCACTCGCTCCACCACATGTCTATTGAGTAGAACTCCTAGAAAGAGGAGATTCTGGCCTAAGCGCGGCTCATTCTGTAGGACCGAACGCCAGTCGTAGGTCAACATCCCTCTGTTCAAGAGGGGGAAAGCAAGCTTCTCAGGGTCATCGTAGGAAACAGCGATGGGGCTGGCTATGTCCAAGTTGTAGCGCTTAGCGCCCTCCAGGAGGAAGAAGAGGGTGGTGGCTTCCGGGATCGTATCATCGTCAAGTACCCATATCCACTCATACCCCTCCTCGTAAGCCCGCTTCATCCCCTCGTGAAAGCCTCCCGCCCCTCCCTGGTTTTCAGGAAGGCGCAGCACCTCCACTTGAGGGAACTCGGCCCTGAGCATCTCCGGGGTCCCATCTGTGGAGGCGTTATCCACCACCAGAACGTGGTCCGGAGGACGGGTCTGGCTTAGGACAGCGTTCAGGCACTCCCGTAGGAGGTCCTTTCGGTTGTAGGTGACGATCACGGCACAAACCTTCTCACTCACGGACGACCTCCTCAAAAAGCTTAAGAGCTCGGGCCACAGCCTGGTCCATGTTGTAATAGCGGTAGTCGCCCAACCGGCCAGCAAAAAAGACGGTTTTCAGCTTCTCTCCTTCTTTGAGGTAAAGCTTTAGCCTTTCCTCGTTCTCCTCCCGGGGCACCGGGTAATAAGGTTCGTTCCTCCCCGGCTCGTAAGCCTCGGGGTACTCGTAGGCCAGGGTGGTGTGGGGCAGGTAGTCCTGGCCCGTAAGGTGCTTGAACTCCGTGCTCCGGGTGTAGGGATGCTCGTTGGGGTAGTTCACCGTGCCCACCCCCTGCACGTAAGGCAGGGGGTGGTGTTCTAGCACAAACCGTAGGGAGCGGTAGGGAAGGGGGCCATGGAGGTAGCCGAAGAACTCGTCAATGGGCCCGGTGAAGACCAGACGGTCAAAGCGCACCTCCCCCTCCACCTCCCTCCAGTCCGCCCCTAGGAGGACCTTGATGTTGGGGTGGGCCAGCATCCGGCGGAAGAGGGCGGTGTACCCCTCTTTGGGCATGGCTTGGTAGGTGTCCTGGAAGTAGCGGGTGTCGTAACTCACCAGGACGGGAACCCGGGCTGTGACCGTGGGGGAGAGCTCCTCGGGGCGCAGGCCCCACTGCTTCAGGGTGTAGCCCTCAAAGACGTTGCGGTAAACGTAGTCCGCCAGGAAGCGGAGGTCCGGGTCCTCGGCTTCCCGTAGCCCCAGGATGGGCACCCGGGCCCCGTAGCCGTAGTGGGCGATGAGCTTCTCCTCCAGCTTGTCCGCTAACCTTGGGGAGAAGAGGGCCCAGAGGGAGGCCAGGCTGAAGGGGAGGGGGATCTCCTTGCCCTCTACCACGGCCCGGACCCGGTGGTAGTAGGGGCGCCACTCGGTGAACTGGGAGAGATAGTCCCACACCTTCTTGCTGTTGGTGTGGAAGATGTGGGGGCCGTAGCGGTGCACCAGGACCCCGTGGGGGTCATACTCGTCGTAGGCGTTGCCCCCTATGTGGTCCCGGCGGTCCACCACCAGAACCCGCTTCCCCGCCGAGGCCAGGCGCTCCGCCAGGGTGGCCCCGGTGAAGCCGGCGCCGATGATGAGATAGTCAACCTTCATTCATCCTCCAGGGCAACCGGCCCTTCCACCAAAGATAAACTACCATAGCCCCGGTCACCCAGGCCTCCGAAAGAACCACGACCCAGGCCATCCCTAAGGTTCCGTAACGGGGAACTACCAAGAAGGCGAGAACAACATTCAATAATCCAGCGATAAAAATGATGAGGTTGAAGGGGCGGTCCATCCTCTGCGCCAGCATCCACTGGATGCCCAAGAAATTAGAGAGGGCGATCAGGGGAAGAAGCCAGGCCAGAACCTGCATTAGGGGTACCGCCCCTTCGTACCCGGGCCCCAAGAGCAGTTGGACTAGGAAGGGTGCCCCATACGTAAAAACCCCCGCCGCAAGAAGGCCCAGTACAAGCATGATGCTGCCCACCCGCCGGGCAAGACGCGAGGCATCTTTTGGACTCCTCTCTAAAAGGTAAGAAAAGCGGGGAAGGAAAAGCCTGCTAAAGGGGTCCCACATCGGGATCAAGGCTTTACTGAGCCTTTCCGCTCCAGCGTAAAGGGCCACCTGAGCTGGGGGTAGGAAAAGCCCTACCAAAAGGACGTTTGCCGTGGTGTACAGGCTCACCACCGAGCGAAACAAGAAGAGGCTAAAACCCCGTCTTAGCCAACCCCACGCCTCCCCAAATCTTGGCCAGCGAAGTCCCACCCAGGATGTTGCCCATGCGAGGCCAGCGAAGCCCAACACAAAGGAGGCCACAGCCTGGATGTACAAGGGCCAAGCCACCTGCGCCGGGGAACGCACAAGGCAGAAAATCCCGACCGTCGCCAAAAGGCGGACAAAGAACTCCATCAGGGCTACGAAACCCATCCGCTCCATACCCTGGAAGAACCAGACCGGGCTTAAGCTCATTCCCAAGGCGAGAAGAAAGCCTCCCCCTATCAGGCCCAATTCTCCTCGCAGGGGCGGAAATAGATAAAGGGCGAGCAAAGCGGTTCCCGCCGCAGGCAAAGAAAGTAACGCCCGAGCACCTAAACCCCCCCCCAAGACCCCCCGGAGGGCCTCCGGTCGGTCCCGCCACTTGGCCACCTCCCGGGTGGCCGAGAGGGAGAAACCATACTCCAAGACGATGTAGAGGTACTGGGACACTGCCTGGGCCAGGGCGAGCTTGCCAAACCCCTCGGGCCCCAGGACCCGGGTAAGGTAAGGCAAGGTGATGAGAGGGAAAAGGTAATTGGCCGCCTGAACGGCGTAGAGGTAGAAGAGATTATGTAAGGTTGAGCTTCGTAGAAGTGCTCCTGCTCTGCGCCAAAGATGTACTAACACATCCGGACCCCATTTACACAGTCTGAAAAAAATTTTTCATCCCCTAGGAGGGCAGCGGGGATGCCTGCTCGCCACCATCTTAAGGCTCTACCTCAGCGCGGGCACTTAGTCTCCTCCAAAAGCGCCTGGACGAGATCGGGGCTTGTGGCCTCGGCGATGAACCAGGCTTTGTCGTAGAACCAGTTCACCCCGTCCAAGCTATCCACGCCCAGGATGGCGAGCAAGGCGAAGTCCCGAGCAATGACCCCACGGAGGCCCTGGCTGCTGAAGCCAATCGGCGCACTCATGGGAGGGAGTATAACACGCCCTCTCCCGCCGGAGGAGGATAAGGGAGTAGGATGAAGGTATGCCCGAGGACCGGATGCTGGAGCGCCTGGAAAAGCTGGAGGGGATCGTGGAGACCACGGTCCAAATACTCCCCCCCTGATCAACGACCTCTCCCGGCGCATTGACGGCCTGCGGGAAGAGGTCCAGGGAATGGAGGCCAAGCTGGAGGGACGGATCCAGGCGTTAGAGGGCAAGCTGGAAAGGCAAATCCAAGCGGTAGAGACCAAGCTGGAAGGGCGAATCCAGGCAGTAGAAACTAAGCTGGAGAGGCAAATCCAAGCGGTAGAGACCAGGCTAGAAGGACGAATCCAAGAAGTTGAGACCAAGTTGGAAGGGCGAATCCAAGCGGTAGAGACCAAGCTGGAAGGACGGATCCAAGAAGTTGAGATCAAGCTGGAGAGGCAAATCCAGGCGGTAGAAACCAAGCTGGAAGGGCAAATCCAAGAAGTGAAGACCAGTCTGGAAGGGCAAATCCGGGCGGTAGAGACCAGGTTGGAGGAGCGAATCCAGGCGGTAGAGACCAAGCTTGAAGGGCGCATTGAAAACCTGCGCCAAGAGGTGAAGGCCGAGATCAACACCGCCTTCAACAAGACCATGCTCCTCCTCACCGCCATAGGGGTGGTCCTAGCCCTTCTCTCCATCTTCCGCTGAGCCATGAGCAAAATGAGTCCCATGATCCGCTGGATGGTTCTCGCCCTGGCCTGGTGGGGCCCGGTCCTGGCCCAGGACTGGGGGCTCACCCAAAGCCAGACCCTGACGGCGGGAGGGGCCAAGGGGTGGCGCTACACCCTAAGCCCGAGAGGAGAGGAGGCCCGGGCCCTGTGGGAGAGCCTATCCCTCCAGTACCGGGATCTCCTCAGGGCGGGGTATCGGGTAGACCTGGGGGGGTGGCGGCTCTACTTCCTCGGGGGGAAGCTCCGCCTGGAGAGGCACTGCCAGGCGGTGAACCCGGCCTGCTTCACCTTCGGGGCCCTGCCCGTGGACAAGGCCCGGCAGGACCGCTTGCTGATGGAGCTCGCCGCCCTCTTGGACCAGGCCCTGGGGGAGGCGGCCCGCACCGGGGGCACGGTCACCCTTAGCCGGCTTTTTCGGGTGGAGCTGAGGCGGAACCAGGCCCCGCCCTACCCGGCGGCTCCCTTGGGCTGGAAGCCCTGAAGCTGGGGTATCCTCTTTCACATGAAGCGGGCGCTGGCCTGGGTTCTCCTCTTGGGCGCCGCCTTGGCGGGCCCGTGCGCGGAAAGGCCCTACACGCTGGAAACCGAGGAGGGGCTTCTGGGGGGCGAGGAGATGAGCTACGACGGGGAAGCCCTGGTCTTTGAGGGCCGGGCCTGCCTGGAGGGGAAAGGCTTCCGCCTCGAGGCCCCAAGGATCGCCTACCTGGAAGGGGAGGGAACCTTCCAGGCCGAGGGGCTCACCGGGCTGGCCCAGGGCTGGCGCCTGGAGGCGGGGCGCCTGGAGGGCAAGCTCCTGAAGGAGGTGCGCCTGGCCCGGGGGCGCTTGAGGGCGGAGGCGGCCGAGCTTACCCTCAGCTCCCCTCCGGAGGGCCGGAAGGTCCGCCTCACCACCCCCGCCTACCGGGTGCGGGCCGAAAAGGCCATCTTCACGGAGAAGGAGGCCCGGCTCTTTGGGTTCCTCGCCACCCCCTGCCCCTGCGGGGAGGACCTTCGGCTTTCCCTGGAGGAGGCCACCTTCCTGGTGGACACCGGCGAGCTTAGGGGAGAGGCCCATCTGGGCCTTTTCGGCCTGGAGGTACCCCTTTCCGAGGCTAGGGTCAACCTGAACCGCCCCCCCAGGCTGGAAAGCCCCCTGGTCTTTTCCGCCTCGGACACCGGGGGCTACACCCTGGGCCTCAGGGACTTCCCCCTTCCCCGGCCAGGGGAGGAGGTGGGGGCCTGGAAGAGGCGGCTCACCCTTCTCGCAAGCGGCCTCACCACCTCCAAGGAGAGCCTCCTCTTTGGGCTCAAGGAGGGCAGCCTGGGGGCCGAGGTGCGCCTGGGCTACGGGGCCGGGGTGCGGGCCTTTTGGGATGACCTCCTCTTCGCCGCCACGCCCCTTCCCCCCAACGCCGCCACCCCCCGCCTCGAGACCCGCTACACCCCCCGCTTCCTCCTGGAGGGGGCCGAGCTGAAGCCCTTTGTGCGCTACGCCGAGACCGCGAGCGCCCAGGGGTGGACCCTGGGCCTGGAGGGCCGCTACCCCTGGGGCTTCCGGGAGGGTCCCTTTTCCTTAAGCCTGGAACCGGGCCTCCTCCTCGCCCTCTACCCTGGCCGGGACCCCTACCTTTCCCTGTGGGGAAGCCTTCGGGCAGCGTTCCGGGAAGGCGAGGCCAGGGCGGAGGTGAGCTACTGGGGCCGGCTGGAGCCCTTCGGCCCCCGGAACCTCTTCGCCTACGAGGCCAGGCCCGAGGGGCAGCGCCTGGACCTCCTCCTGGCCTATGGGCCGCTGGAGGGGCGGTACTACCTGGAAAACCCCCTGGGAAACCGGATGGTGGGGGTGGAGGTGGCCTACGAGGACGGGGCCCTGGGCCGCTTCCGGGTGGGCTGGCGGGAGGGGAGCTACCCGGAGTGGCTTCTCGCCTACGCCATGCCCGAGCCCGACCGCGCCTGCTGCCAGGCCCTGTGGCTGGCGCCCCAGGTGGGCCTGGGCCCCGAGGGGGTGAGCCGGTACGGCCTCACCTTGCGTCTTTACGATGGCTGCTTCGCCTACGAGCTTAAGGCCCAGAACGTCCTCAAGGGCCAGTACGGCGAGGCCACGGGGTTTTCCTTGGGCTTTGGCCTGAGGGTCAGGTAGGCCTTTAGCGGGGCTCCACCGTGAGTTCCCTCAGAAAGAGGTTCCGGTCCTCGGGAGGCTGGTAGAGGTCGTTGGTGAAGGCCAGGGCCAGGGTCCCCTCCCCCGTGGCCTCCACCCTTACTTCCCGGCGCCCCCGCACCTCCCCCTGCCAGAGGACCCGCCGCCCCTCCGCTACCATGGCCCAGGGCCCCCTCCCCTGGGCCAGCGTGCCCTCGAGGACCATCCGCACCTGGGCCTTTCGGCAGAGGGGGATCTCCAAGGCCCCGTTGCTGTAAAGGGCCGCCTCCCTGGGCAGGGGGCCGGGGAGGCAGGCCAGGGGGAGGTCCCTTTGGGTGCCCAAAGCGGTTTCCAGGAGGAAAAGGCTGCCTCCGAAGCCGAGGATAAGGGCAAGGGAACCCAGAACCCACCTCATCGCTCCACCTCAAAAGGGAGAACGTACCGGGGCTTTTGGGCCAGACGGTGCTGGCCGAAGAGGACGATGCGCACCTGGTACCTCCCCGGGGGCAGGCCCTCGGGGAAGGGGAAGAGAATGGGCTTGCCCGCGTCCCACTCCCACCCAAGCCTCCGGCACCCCTCCCGGCAGAGCCAGACCTGGGCCCGGTACCCCTCGCCCTGGAGGCGGACCACCCCCACCCCCTTCCCCTGGGGAATGGCGGCGTAGAGGAGGGTAGGGGGCGGAGGGGCGGTCCGGGTGGCCAGGTAGAGGAAAGGGAGGCTTAAAAGAAGGGCCGAGGCCCCGGCCAGGCCCAGGGCCAGGGGCGGGCGGAAGCCCCGGAGGAGGGCCATCCCTCCCGCCAAGAAGAAGACCTCCCCCCGGAAGGGGCTGGGCACGCTGAAGGGGTTGTCCACCATGCCCATGGCCAGAAAGGCCAGCAATAGGGAGAAGAGGAGCCCACTCCCCCAGGCCCCCGCCAGAAAGGCGCCCACCAAAAGGAGAAGGCCCATGGCCCCCAAGAGGCCGCTTTCCCCCAGGGCCTGCAGGAGGTGGTTGTGGGCGAAGGTCCAGAGGCCCCCCAAGGGCTTCAGGGCCTCGGGACAGGCCACTCCCCGCATCTCCAGGAAGGGGAAGAGGAAGCAGTCCCCGAAGAGGACCCCCTTGAGTTCGTCCCCCAGGAGGTAGGGCCCGACCCCAGTCCAGGGGTGGGCCTGGAAGACCTCGTAGGCCCTGAGCCAAAGCCCCTCCCGGCCGGAGAGGTGGGCCTGGAAGAAGCGCTGGGCGACGGGCGCCTCTAAACTTCCCGCCAGCAAGAGGAAAAGCCCCGCCGCCCCCAGGGCCAGCCACCCCCGCCTTTGGAAGAGGACCCCCGCCGCCCCGCCCACCAGAAGGGCCAGAAGCCCCCCCCGGCTTCCCGAGAGGAGGAGGACCACCCCGCCAAGGAGCCCCAGGAGGACCCTAAAGGGCCAGGGGTAGCGGACGTGGAAGGCCAGGAGGATTCCCAAGGTCCCCATGAGCCCCAGGCCCACGGGGGAGTGGTAGGGGTGGAGGAGCCTCTCGGAGGACACCCGGTCCCCGAAGGCCAGGTAGGAGGCCAGGAAGGCCTCCAGGTAGAGGACGAAGAGGCCGTAGCCCAAAGGCCCCAGGCCCACCGGGGCTAGGGCCACCCCCGCCCCCACCAGGCCCAGGACGTAGAGGAGGCGGAGCGCGGCCAGCGTAAGGGCCTCCTTCCCCGCGAAGAGGGCGGGGAGGAGGAGGGAGAGGCCGTAGAGGGCCAAAACCGCCCAGGCGGCCTTGGGAAGCTTCCGGAGCTGGGGGAGGAAGAGGGGGCTTAGCAGGCTTAGGGGGGGGAAGATGGGGCTTAGGGCCAGGCCCCAGGCCAGCGCGCGCACGGGCCCAATATACAAGGCTTTGGAGGAGGAGAGCCGGGCGGAATACCACCCCATGCTGGCTTGCGCCAGGGCATGGTAGGCCGAAGGAAACGGGAAACAAGGGTATAAGGCCCTTCTCAGAAAGCTGGGGTATAGTGCAGGCCATGAGGCTTCTTCCCCTGGCCCTCTTTCTTTCCCTGGCCCTGGCGGCCCGCTTCGCCGCCTTCAGCGTGGAGCCCGCCGGTCCCCAGCGGGTCAACCTGGACACCGGGGTCACCACCCTGCCCCAGGGAGGGGTCCTGGTGGACAACGAGAACGGCCTCCGTCTAAGAGCGGGCTACATAGAGTACAAGGAGGGGGCCTTCATCCGGGCCCGGGCCCTGGAGCTCCTCTCGGCCAAGGAGACCTTCCGGGCCCAAAGCCTGGACTACGACATCCCCAAGCAGGAGGCCTGCTTCGGCGCCCTGGTCTTTGCCAACGCCGACTTCAAGGGCCTAAGTGCCGAAAGGGCCCTGGCCCTCTTCGCCGAGGACATCGTGGTCCTGAAGGGGAAGGTGCGGGCGGACTCTCCCCGCCTCGAGGCGGAGACCCTGGTGGCGGACCTGAAGGCCCGGGAGGCCCTGGTCCTGGGGCGCTTCACCTATCAGGAGGGGAAGGCCACCTTAAGAGGCCAGGGACCCTCCGCCAGGCTTTACCTGCGCTTCGTCGGGGGTAAGGTCCAGGCCAGCACCAAGCTCCCCCCAGAGGCCCCCCGCCTGGCCGCCTACGCCTCCAGGCTCCCATGACCCTCTACCGCCACCTCCTCAAGGAAAGCCTCCCCGTCCTTTTCCTCACCCTCCTCTTCCTCACGGCCATCTTCCTCTTCGGCTTCTTCTACGCCGGGGCGAGGTGGCTGGAGGGGGTCCCCATCCCCAAGATCCTCCGCTGGCTCTCCTACCACGTGCCCGGGGTCCTGGTCCAGGCCTTTCCCATCGCCTTGGTGACCACCACCGTCCTGGTCTTCGGCCGCCTGGCGGCGGAAGGGGCCCAGTTCGCCCTCCTTTCCGGAGGGGTGCCCCTGTGGCGGGCCGCCCTTCCCCTTCTTTGGCTTGGGGCCCTCCTCTCCGTGGCCGCCCTGTACCTCCAGGAGTACGTGGTGCCCGAGGCCAACAACCGGGTGCGGGTGGCCTGGTGGGACGAGATCCACACCCAGGGGGCGGGGCTTTTCCGCCTCAAGGGCATGCAGATCCCCATCGGTCAGGGGCGAAGCCTCTACTTTGAGGACTTTGACATGGAAAGGAAGGAGATGGTGGGGGTGCGCATCGTCTCCTTCCAGGGCGAGGTGGGCACCTTCCTCTTCGCCGAGCGGGGCACCTGGGACGACCGCCTCATCACCCTGAGGGGTTACCGCTTCTACCGGGTGGACTTCCGGGAGGTGCCGGGGCTGGAAGGGGCCAGGGACCTCCTGGCCCAGGTGCGGCGGGTCTTCCGGGCGGTGAGCCGGGGGGAGGTCTTGGAGGTGGAGTCCGACCTCTCCCGGGCCCGGGCCATCGCCGACTACGCCGACACCTTCAGCTTCGGCCAGAACAGCCTCTCCCAGGCCTGGCGGAAGGCCAGGGACCCCTTCCTCCCCCCCCTGGAGCGGGACCGGGCCCGGCTGGAGTTTCACTCCAAGCTGGCCCTGCCCCTGGCCAACCTGGTCCTGGTGCTGCTGGCGGCGGCCATGGCCCTCCGCTACGGGCGGAGCACGGGCCTGGCCCTGGGGCTCAGCGTGGTCCTGGCCCTGGGGTACTACGGGGCCTTCTTCCTGGGCCGCGCCCTGGCGGGGGTGGGGGCCCTGCCCCCGGAGCTTGGGGCCTGGGGGGCCAACCTCCTCTTCTTCCTCCTGGGGGTGCGGGCCCTGAGGTGAACTCGGGGCTGGGCCCCCCAGGCTGGCCCAGACCCGCATGGGGTGGCATTAGGCGTGGGCCACCAGCTCCCCTTTGACCCGCTTCTTGGGCCTGGCCTTGGCCCGGGCCTCGAGGGCCTTCAGGCCCCCCACCAGGGCCAGGTCCAGGACCTGGTCCAGGTGCTCCACGATGTGGAAGGTCATGTTCTGCCGGAGGGGCTTCGGGATGTCGGCCAGGTCGGGCTCGTTCTGCCTGGGCAGGATGACCTCCCGGATCCCGGCGCGCCTGGCCCCCAGGACCTTCTCCTTCACCCCACCGATGGGGAGAACCCGGCCCGTGAGGGTGATCTCCCCGGTCATGGCGATGTCGTGGCGCACAGGAACCTCCGTGAGGGCCGAGACCAGGGCGCTCACGATGGCCACGCCCGCCGAAGGCCCCTCCTTGGGGATGGCCCCCGCGGGCACGTGGATGTGGACGTCGCTCTTCTCAAAGCGCTCCAGGGGGATGCCGAAGCGCTCGGCGTTCTTCTTGGCGTAGGAGAGGGCGGCCCGGGCGGACTCCTTCATCACGTCCCCCAGCTGCCCGGTCAGGATCAGGTTCCCCTTGCCGGGCATCACCGAGACCTCCACGAACATGATGTCGCCGCCCACCGGGGTGTAGTACATCCCCGTGGCCACCCCCACCTGGGGCTCGCGGGCCTCGGTCTCGGGGAGGAAGCGGGGCGGGCCCAGGTACTTCTCTAGGTCCTTCTCCGTGATGCGCACCCGCTTCTTGCCCTCCTCCAGGATCTGGCGGGCCGCCTTGCGCAAAAGGGCCCCGATCTCCCGCTCCAGCTGCCTGACCCCCGCCTCCCGGGTGTAGTGGGTGATGAGGCGCATAAGCGCCGCCTCCGTCACCACCACCTGCCCCTCGGAGAGGCCCGTCTCCCGCATCTGCCGGGGCAGGAGGTAGCGCTTGGCGATCTCCAGCTTCTCCTGCTCAATGTAGCTGGTGAACTCAATGGCCTCCATGCGGTCCATGAGGGGGGCGGGGATGTTCTGCGGGAAGTTGGCGGTGCAGATGAACATCACCTCGGAGAGGTCAAAGGGCACGCCCAGGTAGTGGTCCACGAACTCCTTGTTCTGGGCGGGGTCCAGAACTTCCAGAAGGGCCGCCGCCGGGTCCCCCTGGTAGGAGATGCCCAGCTTGTCCACCTCGTCCAGGAGGAAGACGGGGTTCTTGGTGCCCGCCTGCCTCAGGCCCTGGATGATGCGTCCGGGCATGGCCCCGATGTAGGTGCGGCGGTGGCCCCGGATGTCGGACTCGTCCCGCACGCCGCCCAAAGAAATGCGCACGTACTTGCGCCCCAGGGCCTCGGCGATGCTCTTGGCGATGGAGGTCTTGCCCACCCCGGGAGGCCCCACGAAGAGGAGGATGGGGCCCTTGTTCACCTCTTCCTCGGGGATCTCCCCCCGCCTGGCCCGCTCCACCTTGAGCCTGCGCACCGCCAGGTACTCCAGCACCCGGTCCTTGACCTTCTCCAGGCCGTAGTGGTCCCGCTCCAGGATCTCCTTGGCCCTTTCCAGGTCCAGGTTGTCCTGGGTGCGCGCGTTCCAGGGGAGGTTCACGATCCAGTCCAGGTAGGTGCGGATGACGCTAGCCTCCGCCGAGTCGGGGTGCATGCGGGCGAAGCGGTTCAGCTCCCGCTCCGCCTCCTGGCGCACCACGGGAGGCAGGTTCAGGGCCTCCACCTTCTGCCTGAACTCCTCCACCTCCTCAGCCCCCTCCTCCCCGTGGAGCTCCCGCTGGATGGCCTTCATCTGCTCCCGGAGGAAGTACTCCCTCTGGTTGCGGTCAATCTCCTCCTTGACCTGCTGCTGGATGCGCCTCTGGGTTTCTATGAGCTCCAGCTCCGCCCCCAGGAGGACCAGGACCCGCTTGAGGCGCTCGGCCACGTCGGCGGTCTCCAGGACCCGCTGTTTGTCCTCGAGGCGGAACTCCATGTGGAAGGCAACGTAGTCGGCGAGCTGGCTGGGGTCTTCCAGGTTGAGGATGAACTGGGCCACCTCAGGGGGCAGGTACCTGCCCTCCTTGAGCAGGGCCTGGAACTTCTCCTTCACCTCCCGCACCAGGGCCTTGACCAGGATGGGGTCCCCGGGCTCGTCGGGGATCACCTCCCCTTGGGCCTCGAGGTGGTCCCCCCGGTCCAGCCAGGCCTTGACCCGCACCCGGGCGAAGGCCTGCACCAGCACCTGGACGGAGCCGTCCGGGTTCTTGCGCATCTTGAGGATGTTGCAGGCGGTGCCCACCTCGTAGAGGTCCGAGGGCTTGGGATTCTCCACCTCCTTGTCCTTCTGGCTCACGATGAGGAGCACGCGCTCGCGGGCCAGGGCCTCGTCAATGGCCCGGATGGAGATGGGGCGGCCCGCGTCAATGGGCATGACCATGGTGGGGTAGATGACCGACCCCCTCACAGGGCACACGGGCAAGGTTTCCGGTAGCATGTTCTCCCTCCTTTCTTTGGCGGTCTCTTGGGGTTTGTCCATAGCCTAAGCCTACCTATGTCAAGTTTACTGCAAAAGCCTCTTTCACGCAAAGGGGTAAGCCGCCAAGGCGTATTCTGGTGGCGTGCGGCCTCTTCTCCTCCTCACCCTTCTCCTCTTTCTGCCCCTGGGCCTGGGCCAGAAGTCGGGGGGTGGGGTGGGCGGCCGGCCCTACACCCCCTCCCCCCCACCCCCGCCCATGAGCCCCGGGCCCGCCCCTTCCTACCCCATGCCCGTCCCCTACCCTTACCCGGGCCCGGTCTACGTCTACCCAGGCGGGGGCGGGAGCCTGGGGGTGGCGCCGGTCCTGGTCTTTTTCGGCCTCTTTTTGCTGGGGGTCTGGATGGTGCGGGGCCTGAGCCGGGCCGGGGAAGGGGTGGCCCCTGCCAGCGTGGGGCGGCTCCGCCTGGCCCTTCTGGTGCGCCCCGAGGTCCAGCGGGCCATCCGCCGCCTGGCCGAGGCCGCCGACACCACCACGGCCAAGGGGCTGGCCGACCTGGTGGACGAGATGGCCCTCCTTCTCCTCAAGGAGGAGCCCGCCTGGCGCTTCGCCAGCTACGAGGCCTCTTTCGGAGACGAGGAGAGGGTCCTGGCCCTCTTTGACGCCTGGATGCTGGAAGACCGCAGCACCTACCAGGAGACCTTTCGCCACTTTGAGGGCAAGAAGGTGGCGACCCCCTACACCCCCAGGGTGGAGCCCGGGGGGCGGTACCTGGTGGCCTCCCTCCTCCTGGCGGTGCGGGGGGAGCTCCCCAGGCCCGGCCCCCCGGACCGAAAGAGGGTCAAGGAGGTCCTCATGGCCTTCGCCGGCAGCACCCCCTTCACCCTCATGGCCTTCCACCTGGCCTGGACGCCGGAGGCGGAGGGGGAGGGGCTCACGGAGGAGGAGCTCCTCACCCTCTTCCCCCATCTGGACAAGGTTTAAAAGCCCAAGGCCGAGGCCGCCCCTTTGAGGATCTCGGCGCTCCGCCTGAGGGCCTGGCGCTCCTCCTCGTTCAGCCGGGGGTAAAGGGTGGCCTCCACCCCACGAGCCCCCAGGATGCGGGGCAGGGAAAGGGCCACCTCCTCCACCCCCTCCACTTCCGGGGTGAAGAGGCTAACCGTAAACACCCCCTTCTCGTCGGTGAGGATGGCCCGGGTGAGCCGGGCCAGGCCCGCTCCGATGCCATAGTAGGTGGCCCCCTTGCCCTCAATGATGCGGTAAGCGGCCCGGCGCACCCCTTCGTCTATCCGGAGGCGGTCGTCGGGGGTAAGGGCGCGCCCCCTGGCCTGGGCGAAGGCCTCGAGGTCTACCCCTCCCACCTGGGCGCTGGACCAAACCAGGACCTCCGAGTCCCCGTGCTCCCCCACCACGTAGGCGTGGACCGACTGGGGCGCCACCAGGAGGTGCTGGGCCAGGAGGGCCCGGAAGCGGGCGGTGTCCAGGATGGTCCCCGAGCCCACCACCCGCTCCGGGGGTAGGCCGGAGAGGCGGTAGGCCACCTGGGTCATCACGTCCACGGGATTCGTGGCGATCAGGAGGACCGCCTCCGGGGCGGCCTTCAGGATCTTGGGGACCACGTCGGCGAAGACCTGGGCGTTGCGGTCCAGAAGCTGGAGCCTGGTCTCCCCCGGGCGTTGGGCCACCCCCGCGGCCACGATCACCACCCTGGCCCCCTCCAGGTCCTCGTACCAGCCGGAGCGCACCCAGACCGGGTGGGCAAAGGGGGTGGCGTGGAGGATGTCCTCGGCGTGGGCCTGGGCCAGCTTCCGATCCAAGTCCACCAGCACCACCTCCCGGGCCACCCCCTGGAGGACCAGGGCGTAAGCGGTGGCGCTCCCCACGAAGCCGCTACCCACGATGCCGACCTTCACGGGTAGAGTATACCCGTGGTGGAGATCGGCAAAAGGCGCGTCACCTTCTACCCTCCGCCCCAGGCCAAGGCCCTGATCGGGGACTTCACCGACTGGGAAAGGAACCCCATACCCCTGAAGGGCCCCCTCACCCTGGAGTTCCCCGAAGGGGCCTACGTGGAGTACGCCTACCTGGACGAGGAGGGAAAGCCCTTCCCCGACCCCGATAACCCCGAGCGGGCCGACAACCCCTGGTGGACCTACCCCAGGGCCATAAGGCTTCCCGGCTTCCGCTACGAGGCCCCCCCGGAGCCCCAGGCGGAACCCAGGGTGGAGCGGCATCGCCTGGGGGAGAGGCGCTACTACGTGGCCCAAACGGGCGAGGCCCCCAAGGCCACGGTGGTGGCCCAGGACGGGGTGGCCTTCTACCGCACCGCCGGCCTCCACAAGGTGGCCCAGGCCCTTCGGGAAGCGGGGGAGATCCCCCCGGTGCGCCTGGTCTTCGTGGAGCCCATAGACCGGAACGTGGAATACCGCTTCAGCGAGGCCTACGAAGGCGAGTTCCACCGGGTTCTGGACGAGGTGGAGAAGGCCTACGGCCCCCTGGGGGAGGTGGTCTTGGTGGGCGCCTCGCTGGGAGGGCTCTTCTCCCTGTGGCAGGCCCTGAGGCACCCCAACCGCTTCGCCAAGGTCCTGGCCCTCTCCCCCGCCCTCAAGGCCCACCCCGGGGGCCAGGACGCCTACCGGGACCAGGAGTGGCTCCTCCTGCGCTACGCCGAGGCCGAGAACCTCCCCAGGCTCTACCTGGAGGTGGGGCTTTTGGAGTGGCTTCTCGGCCCCAACCGCCGCTTCGCCGGGCTATTCGCCGACCGAAAGGCCCCCCACGCCTATAGGGAGAGGCCTTCCGGCCACAACTGGGTCACCTGGAAGCAGGCCCTGGCCCCCGGGCTCCGCTACCTCCTGGGAGATGCCTAGGGACTGGGAGGCCTTCTACCGGGAAAGGGAAGAAGCGCGCGCCCCCGCCTTCGTGGTGCGGGCCTACGGGCCCTTTGCGCCCCCGGGCCCCGTCTTGGACCTGGCGGGGGGCCTGGGGCGGAACGCCCGCTACTTCCTCCAGAGGGGGCGCCCGGTGGTCCTGGTGGAAAGGAGCCGGGAGGCCCTGAGGCGGCTTGCGGGGACGGCGGGCCTCGAGCTTCTGGAGATGGACCTCGAGGCCTTCCCCCTCCGCCTCCCCAAAGGCCCCTTCGCCGCCATCGTCGTGAGCTACTACGTGAACCGCCCCCTACTCGCCCTCCTCCCGCCCCTCCTCCTCCCGGGAGGGCTTCTCCTGGTGGAGGGCTTCAGCCAAAAGGAGGCCAGGAGGCGGGGAAAGCCCCAAAGCCCCTTCTACTGGGAACCCCTGGAGCTCCTCACCCCTCCCCCGGGCCTCCTCCTCCGGGCCTACGGGGAGGGGTGGATGGAGGGGTTTAGGGTCTATGCCGTCCACCTACGCCCGTAGGCCCCGGGCCACCAGCTCGGCGATGTCCAGGACCTCGGGAGCCTCCTGGTCCTGGGCCACCTCCACGTTCATCATGGCCATGCAGAAGGGGCAACCCGTGGCGATGACCTCCGCCCCCGTGCCCTTGAGCTCGCGGTAGCGGTTCTGGGAAACCCGCATGGCCCCGGGCTCCTCCTCCTTCCAGAACTGGGCGCCGCCGGCCCCGCAGCAGAAGCTCTTCTCCCGGCTCCGCCCGGGCTCGGCGAGCTGGAAGCCTACCCCCTTCAGCACCTCCCGGGGCGCCTCGTAGACCCCGTTGTGGCGGCCCAGGTAGCAGGGGTCGTGGAAGACCACCTTCCTGGTCTCCTCGCTGACCTTAAGCCTCCCCTCTTGGAGAAGCTCGGCGATGAACTCCGAGTGGTGGACCACCCTATAGTTACCGCCAAAGTCCTTGTACTCGTTAGCGAGGGTGTGGAAGCAGTGGGGGCAGGTGGTGACGATGGTCTTGGGGGCCACCCGGTTCAGGGTTTCCACGTTCTCCGTGGCCAGCTGGAAGAATAGGTACTCGTTGCCCGCCCGCCTGGCGGCGTCCCCGGTGCACTTCTCCTCCGTGCCCAAGACCGCCCAGTCCACCCCGGCGGCGTTCAGGATCTGGGCCATGCTCCGGGCGATCTTCTGGGCCCGGGGGTCGTAGCTGGCGGCGCACCCCACCCAGTAGAGGACCTCGGGGTGGGGCTTTTCCGCCACCTTGGGCACGGGAAGCCCCTCGGCCCAGTCCAGGCGCTTGGCCTGGCTGATGCCCCAGGGGTTGCCCGCCCTTTCCATGCCCCGGAAGGCGTTGTTGAGCTCCTGGGGAAACTCGCCCTCCATGAGGACCTTGGCCCGGCGCACGTCTAGGATGTGGAGCATGGGCTCGTTGCCCACCGGGCAAACCTCCACGCAGGCCATGCAGGTGGTGCAGGCCCAGAGGGCCTCCTCGTTGAGGGCGAACTCCATGAGGGGCCTTGGGCTTTCCTTCCCCGAGGCGAACTCGGGGAGGATCTCGTTGAGCTCGTAGCGCTCGGAGATGAGGATGGCGGCGGGGCTTAGGGCCTTGCCCGTGGTGTAGGCGGGGCAGGCCTCCTGACAGCGGTTGCACATGATGCAGGCGTAAGCGTCCAGGAGGCGCTTCCAGGAGAGGTCTTCCAGCTTCTCCGCCCCAAATTTTTCCTCTTCCTTTTCAAGGTCCAGGGGGACCAGGGCCCCGGGCTTCTCCTTGCCGAAGGCCAGGTTGATGGGGGCCATCATCAGGTGGATGTGCTTGGAGCGGGGGAAGTAGGGCAAGAAGAGGAGGATGGAGCCCAAGACGCCCCACCAGAAGAAGTGCTCAAAGAAAGTGAGGGCCTGGGGGGAAAGGCCGGAGAGGGCCCCCGCCAGGGCGCTGGCCACGGGCTGGAAGGGATCGGGGCCGTCTTTGGCCAGGGTGAAGGCCTTGGAGAGGAGGCGGCTACCCACGTGGAAGGTGATGAAGGCCCCCACGATGGCCGAGTCCCGGGGGATGCCCTGGCGCACCTTTTCGTGGAGGGGGACCTTGGAGTTCCAGGTGAAGTCCCGGGGCGCCACCACGTAGCGGCGGAGCATGAGCCCCAGGATGCCCACCAGGATGAGGGCCGTGAGGAGGTCGGCGATGAGGTTATAAGGGTTCCAGAAGCCCCCCCGGGCATGGAGGCCGAAGAGGCCCTCGAGGAGGTCCACCAGGTTCACCAGAAGGTAGTAGACGAAGCCGTAGAAGACGAAGGCGTGGAGGAGGGAAACCAAAGGCCTCCTCTTGAAGACCGTCCGCTGGGTGAGGGTGAGCCAAAGCGCCCGCCCGATGCGCTGGAGCAGGCGGTCAAAGCGGTCCTCGGGACGGCCCCGCCTGATGGCCAAATAGACCCGGCGGAAGCCGGTGTAGGCGTAGTAGAGGCTTGCCGCCAGGAGGAGGACGAAGAGGATTTTTTCCGGTAGGGTCAGCATGGGCGCCACCTCCTTATACTCGGTAAAAGTTTACCCCATTCCCCGGGCCTGGCAAGAGCGTACAATGGCCTCCCGTGGAAACGGTGGCCTTCCTGGCGCTCCTCTTCTTCGGGCTTGTGAACCTCTACGTGTTTCACCGCTTTAAGAAGCCCCTCCTCCCGCTTCTGGTAGCCCTTTTCCTAAGCTTTTTCGTCTTCTTCCTGAACCCCGTTTTGGGCCTTCTCTTCTTCCTCCTGGGCCAGACCCTGGCCTTCTACGCCGCCGGGAAGAGGTAGTGAACGCCAAGGGCCACCAGGAGGCCCAGAAGAGCCCCCACGAAGACCTCCAGGTAGGTGTGGCCCAGAAGCTCCTTCAGGGGGGCCGGGGTGGGGCCCAGCTCCTGCAGGCGGCGGATCTCCTGCA
Organism: Thermus aquaticus; assembly: GCF_001280255.1. Lineage (NCBI taxonomy): Bacteria > Thermotogati > Deinococcota > Deinococci > Thermales > Thermaceae > Thermus > Thermus aquaticus. The sequence continues at coordinate 1,789,182 of NZ_LHCI01000106.1, forward strand.
CCAGCTGGTTCAGGAGCTGGGCGTGGAGGCCCGCCGCCCGGCGGATCCCCGTGGCGTCGTACATGACGACGAGGGCGAAGACGGCGGCCACGGCGAAGAGGGCGCTGTCAAAGCCCTCTTCCAGGCCCACGCTGACGGCTAAGGCGCTCACCGTGGCCGAGTGGCTGGAGGGCATCCCCCCGGTCTCCAGAAAGCGCTCCCACTGGAAGCGGCCCTCGAGGCGGTAGTAGATGAAAAGCTTCAGGGTCTGGGCCAGGAGGTTGGCCGCCATGGCCGTCCAGAAGATCCCGTTACCGAGGAGCTCCATGCCGCCTCAAGAGGGCCGCCTTCACGGTGTTGGCCATCAGCATGGCCACGGTCATGGGCCCCACGCCCCCGGGCACCGGGGTGAGGGCCCCCGCCACTTCCGCCACCTCCGGGTGCACGTCTCCAAGAAGCCTCCCCTCCACTCGGTTCACCCCCACGTCCACCACCACCGCCCCGGGGCGCACCCAGGCCTTGCGCACCAGGTGGGGGCGGCCCGCGGCCACCACCAGCACCTGGGCCCGCCTCGTCACCTCCGGCAGGTTCTCGGTCTTGGAGTGGGCCAGGGTGGGGGTGGCGTCCTCCCGGAGGAGAAGGGCCGCCAAAGGCTTCCCCACGATGTTGGAGCGGCCGATGACCACCACCTCCTTGCCCCTCAGCTCCACGCCGTAGTGCCGGAGGAGGCGGATCACCCCAAGAGGCGTGCAGGGGAAAAGCCCTTCCCCCCCGCTCCAGAGCCGCCCCACATTCACCGGGTGGAAGCCGTCCACGTCCTTCAGGGGAGAGATGGCCTCCAGGACCCGCTCGGCGCGGATGTGGCGGGGCAGCGGGAGTTGGACCAGGATGCCGTCCACGTCCTCGTCCCGGTTCAGGGCCTCTATGCGCTCAAGAAGGGCCTCCTCCGGGAAGTCCTCGGGGTAGACCTCCACCTGGCTCCTGAGGCCCAGCTCCCGGGCCCGCCGGTCCTTGAGGCGCACGTAAGAGACCGAGGCCGGGTCCTCCCCAAGCCGGATCACCCGCAAAGAGGGCACGAAGGAAAGGGAGGCGAGCTTTTCCTTTAGCTCCTTGTAAACCGCCTCCGCCACCTCGTGGCCGGAAAGGATGCGCGCCTGGGTCACCTAGTCCTCCTTGGGCACCGTCTTGATCTCTCCCTCCTGGATCCGCCGGTAAAGCCTCCCCAGGACCCCGTTCACAAAGGCCCCGGAGTGCTCGCCCCCGTAGCGGTTGGCGATCTTCACCGCCACCTCAATAAGGGGGGCGAAGGGGGTGGGCTCGTAGAGCATCTCGTAGGTGGCCAGGCGGAGGATGGTGAGGTCGGTCTTGGCCATCTGGCCGAAGTCCCAGCCCTCCACCGTCTCCTTAAGGATGCGGTCCACCTCCTCCTGGTGCGCCTTGTACCCCAAAAGAAGCCGCCTGGCGAAGGCCACCCCCTCCTCGTCCAGGGGGTCCCCGTAGGGTTCCTCCTCCCCGCCCATCTCCTCCAGGGCGTGCCTCAGGGCCTCCTCCAGGTCCACACCCCCCTGGGTGTGGGCGAAGAGGGCCCGCATGGCCAGTTCCCGCGCCCGCCTACGCATGCCCCCCCGGCCGGTACTCCACCTGGGCCACGGTGACGTTCACCGCCTTGACCTTCTCGCCGGTGGCCACGAAGAGGGCCTCGGCCACCGCCTTCTGGACCTCTTTGGCCAGCTCGGGGATGGCCGCCCCGTAGTCCACGGAGAGGACCAGGTCCACGGAAAGCCCCTCGGGATGGCGCTCCACCTTGATGGGCTTCATGCGGCGGAAGACCTCCCCCAGGGAGCGGGGGGCCACCTCCAGGGGGCGGACCCCCTCCAAGCCCTCCAAGGCGTGGGCCACCAGGCCCTCGAGGGCCTGGTCGCTGATCTCGTAGTCCACCATCACACGCCCAGTCTACAACTCCATCCGCCGGGCCACGAAGTTGGTGTAGACGGCCCCCCGGCGGAAGAAGGCGTTCTGGAGGACCTTCTGGTGGAAGGGGATGGTGGTCTTGAGCCCGGGACCCTCAATGACCGTCTCCCCCAGGGCCCGCTCCATGCGCCTTATGGCCTCCTCCCGGCTGGGGGCCCAGGCGATGATCTTGGCGATCAGGCTGTCGTAGTGAGGGGGGATCTGGTAGCCGGCGTAGAGGTGGCTGTCCACCCTGATGCCGGGCCCCCCGGGAAAGAGCAGGGTCTCCACCTTGCCGATGGAGGGCCTGAAGCCCTTCTCCGGGTCCTCGGCGTTGACGCGCACCTCTATGGCGTGGCCCCGGACCTCAATTTCCTCCTGCTTGAGCCAGAGCCTCTCCCCCATGGCGATCCTAAACTGGGCCTGGACCAGGTCCACCCCCGTCACCATCTCCGTGACGGGGTGCTCCACCTGGATGCGGGTGTTCATCTCAATGAAGTAGAAGTTGCCCTCCTTGTCCACCAAAAACTCCAGGGTCCCGGCAGAGACGTAGCCCACATGCTCCGCAAGCCTCCTGGCCGCCTCGGCGATGGCCCGCCGGGTCTCCAGGGGCAGGATGCTGGGGGCCTCCTCTAAAAGCTTCTGGTGGCGGCGCTGGATGGAGCAGTCCCGCTCCCAGAGGTGGACCACCCGCTCCCCGTCCCCCAGAACCTGGATCTCTATGTGCTTGGGCTCCTCAATGTACTTCTCCAGGTAGACGGCGGGGTTGCCGAAGGCGGCCCGGGCCTCCTCCTGGGCCTGCAGGACGGCCCTTTCCAGGTCCTCCTCGGTGTGGACCACCCGCATCCCCCGCCCCCCGCCCCCGGCCGAGGCCTTGAGGATGACGGGGTAGCCGATCTCCAAGGCGGCCCGCTTGGCCTCCTCCACGCTCTCCACCTCGTCCGTGCCCGGGACCGTGGGCACCCCCGCCTCCCGGGCCACCTTGCGGGCCGTGGCCTTGTCCCCCAGGGCCCGCATGTTCTCCGGCGTGGGGCCGATGAAGGTGATCCCGTGCTCACGGCACATCTCGGCGAAGGTGGCGTTCTCGGCCAGGAAGCCATAACCGGGATGGATGGCGTCGGCCCCGGTGACGATGGCGGCGGAGAGGAGGTTGGGGATGTTGAGGTAGCTCTGCCCGGAAGGGGGAGGCCCGATGCAGATGGCCTCGTCGGCCAGAAGCACAGGGAGGCTCTTCTCGTCGGCGGTGGAGTGGGCCACCACGGTTTTGATGCCCAGCTCCCTGGCCGCCCGGATGATCCTTAAGGCGATCTCCCCCCGGTTGGCGATCAGGACCTTCTTCATAGGGGCTGGATGAGGAAGAGGGGCTGGCCGTACTCCACGGGCTCCCCGTTTTCCACCAGGATCTTCCTGACGATGCCGGAGACCTCAGACTCAATCTCGTTCATGAGCTTCATGGCCTCAATGATGCAGAGGACCTGCCCCTTCTCCACCCGGTCCCCCTCCTTGACGTAAGGGGGGGCGTCGGGGGCGGGGGCCCGGTAGAAGGTGCCCACGATGGGGGCCCGGATCTCCACGCACCCCGGGCACTCGTCGGCCTTGGGGGCCTCGGGCGCAGGGGCCGCCTCCGCCGGGGCGGGAGCCGGCGCAGGGGCGGGGACGGGAACCGGAGCCGGAGCGGGCACCGGGGCCGCTACCTGGGGCACGGCCACCATCTGGACCTCCCCACCCCGGCGCACGGTGAGCTTGTAGTCGGGGGTCTCCAGGGTGAGCTCGCTCACCCCGTGCTCCACCAGGGCCTGCAGGATCTGCTTTAGCTCCTTTGGTGTCATACCGCACCTCGTGGCATAAAGCTTACCCCAGGATTCCCTGAGGAAAAGCTTTGCACCCGGTCAAAAAACCCGGGCCTAGGCCCGGGTCCTTACCCCGGCCGGCCTTTCAGGCCCGGCCCACGTACTCGCCGGTGCGGGTGTCCACCTTGATGACCTCCCCCGGCTCCACGAAGAGGGGCACCTGGACCACGGCCCCGGTCTCGAGGGTGGCGGGCTTGGAGCCCCCGGAAACCGTGTCCCCCCGCACCCCAGGGGGCGTGTCCACGATCTTCAGCTCCACCACCGTGGGCGGGGTGATCTTGAGGGGCCGCCCCTCGTACATGTCCCCCAGGACCGTCATCCCCTCCTTGAGGAAGCGGGCCGCCTCCACCCGCACCTTGGGCACGTGGAACTGCTCGTAGGTCTCCAGGTCCATGAAGACCAGCTCATCCCCCTCGGGGTAAAGGTACTGGAGCTCCCGCGTCTCCACGTAGATGTCCTCCAGCTTCTCCCCCGAGTTGAAGGTGCGCTCCACCGTGGCCCCGGTCTCCAGGTTCTTGAACTTGGCCACCACCTTGGCCCCGCCACGGCCGATCTTCTGGTGCTGATACTCCACACACTCCCAAAGCCCGCCCTCCATCTTCACCTTGGTGCCCGGGCGCAGGTCGGTCACGCTGATCATGCTCTCTCCTCCTGGGGCTTCTCCAGGTCCAGGACCTGGGGCTTCAGCCCTAATAGGTCAATATACCGAAGATAATCCGCTTCCCCAAGCTCCCGGCCCGCCAGGGCCACGAGAAGGGCCTCCATCACGTTGGTGCCGAAGCTCCTACCCGAAAGCCTGGGGGTGGTGGTGATGAGGTACCTGGCCCCCCTGGCCCTCAAGAAGGCCACGTCCTCCTCGGTGGTGGTGTTGGTGAGGACGCTTTTCCCCCGCATGTCCTCGGGCATGTGGCGCTTGAGGTAGTGCCAGTCCCCCGCCACCAGGTCCGCAAAGCGGTAGTAGCGGCTTCGCCAGTCCACGACCCACTCTTCCTGCTTCTCCCCCGTGGGGTAGAGGAGGCCAAAGGGAAGCTTGGTCAAAACGGGAAGCAGGAGGTAGGCCAGCTTCTTCAAGAGCGAAAGCCGGTAGAGGGGGATGGGAAGCCCCAGGGCGAAGATGAAGTCCCCGTAGAGGACCCGGGCTCCCACCTCGTCCAGGGCCTCGGCCAGGCCGAAGCGGTCCACGGCGGAGGGGAGGAGCACCTTGGTCCTCTTCCAGTCAAAGAGGGTGGAGAGCTCGTGCACGGCCCGGCGTTCCAGGGTGTGCTTGAGGCCCGAGCCGTCCACCACCGGGGTCTTCTTGGCAGCCTCCTTGAGCTTTTGGGCGTCCCGGATCACGTAGCGGCGCCCTCCCGCCACCAAATAGAGGTCTATGCCCCCCAGGCCGATGGCGTCCACCTTGCCGTCCAGCTCCCGGATGAGGCAGATGGCCCCCTGGAAGTCCCCATCCGTGCCCCGCCTTTCCAGCACCACCTTCTCCCCCAGGACCTCCACCTCGGCCACGGAGTCCCGGCGGCTACTCCCCAGGGAAACGGAGACCACGCGCTTGGCCACGGGGGGCTATTCTACCCGGGAAAGGAGGGCCAGGAGAAGAAGGAGAAAGGCCAGGACGAAGAAGGGCCAGGTGCGCCTGGCCCCCACAAGCCGGGCCAGGGCGCCGAAGACGGCGGCCCCGAAGGCCAGGGCCAGGAAGAGGGCGGTCAGGTTTTCCAAGAAGGCCTTCACGCCGCCAGTCTAGCGCAACGCTTGGCGCAAAAAGGCGAGGGCCCGTTCCCGGAAAACCCGGTCCGCCTCACCCCGGAAGAGGTGCCCCGCGGGGTAGGCCAAGCACGCCACCGGCTTACCCAAGTCCTTGAGCCTCCGGCAGAGGGCGAAGCTCCACTCAGGAGGCACCTGGGCGTCCTTTGTGCCGTGGTGGACGCTATAGGGCACGGAAAGCTCCTCCAGGTAGGTCCAGGGGGAGGCCGCTTTGAGGACCTCCTCGGGCAGGGTGAAGAACTCCCCGCCCCGCCTCCCCTGGGACCAGGAGCGGATCCTCTCCAGGTTCAGCCGCTCGTCGCCGCTCATGCTGGCGTAGAGGACCACCCCCTTCAGCCCGGGGTCCACCAGGCTGACCACCTGGGCCACGCCGCCCCCCATGGAGTGGCCGAAGAGGGCGATCCTGGCGGGGTCGGCCTGGGGAAAGGCCCCTTTTCGCACCTCGGCCAGCAGGTTCAGAACGTCCACGGCGTAAGGGTGGCGCAAGCCCCTGGCGGGAGATCCCTCTGAGGGCGGATGGCCCCGGTAGTTGGGGTGGAGGACCAAAAACCCCCTTTCGGCCAGGAAGTCGGCGTAGGGGGTGGTGTAGGCCAGGAGGCGGTAGCGGGAAGGCTCCACGTAGCCGTGGAGGACCGCCACCACGGGGAAGGACCCCCGCCCCTTGGGCAGGTTGGCGAAGCCGTGGACGCGAAGGCCGTCCGAGAGGTGGGAGAACTGGACCCGGGTGAAGCCCGGCCTTTCCTCCAGGACCCGTTCCACCCGGAAGCCCCCTTCCCCGTAGACCCTTTTCCGGAGCTCGGGAATGGTGAGGCCTTGGGCCTGGGTGGGAAGGGCGAGGCCCAGAAGAACCCCAAGCCAAAGCATGCCCTGAGGCTATAGGAGGGAAGGCGGGCCGAATGTGGCTAAAGGGGGGAAAGCCAGCCCGCCTGAAGCCCTTTTAGGCCGATGGCGTGGTAAACCAGCTGGGCAGCGGTCATCTCGGCGTGGAACTGGCCGTTTGGGGAAAGCTCCACGAAGTCCATGCCCACCACCTCCTTTTCCTGGAAGACGGCCTCGAGGAGGTCCACCACCTGGCGGTAGGAGAGGCCACCGGGCAGGGGCGTGCCCACGCTGGGCATGAAGGCGGGGTCCAGGGCGTCAAAGTCCAGGGAGATGTAGACCCGCCTACCCAAAGCGGCGAGGATGGCCTTCAGGGGAAGCCCCTCCCGGTGGATCCGGTGGGCGGGGAAGAGGCCCACGCCCTTTTCCCGGGCCAGGCTTAGCGAGTCCTGGTCCATGGCCCGGATGCCCACCTGCACCAGGGGAAAGCCCTCCTGGAGGAGGCGGTAGAAGGGGGAGGCGTGGGAGTAGACCGAGCCCTGCCACTCGGGGTAGAGGTCGGCGTGGGCGTCAATGTGGAGAATGGAAAACTCCCCCAAAGCCTCCCGGTGGGCCATGACCAGAGGGTGGCTGATGGAGTGGTCCCCCCCCAGGGCCACCACGAACTTCCCCGCCAGGAGGTGCGCCAAGGCCGCCTCCCGGATCAAAAGGTGGCTCTTCTCGGCGCTTCCGGCCACGAAGGGCACGGGCTCCGCCGCATAGATGCCCACCTCCTCCGGGGCCACGGAGAGCTCCAGGAGGAAGGGCTCCAGCTCCCGGCTGGCCAGGAGGATGGCCTCGGGGCCCCTCCTGGCCCCCGGCAGAAAGGAAAGGGAAAGGTCGTAGGGCACGGGCAGGACCACCACCCGGGCCTCCTGGTAAGGGACGTCGCGCTCGCCGAAGATGAGGCGCATAACGCCAAGAGGATACCTTATACCCTTGTTCCCTTCGCCCCACCGTGCCTGGTAACTTCCCCAGGAACCTTTTGCCGGGGCCCCCATGCTGGCTTGGGCCAGCATGGGGTGGTATTAAACGCCGAAGAAGCGCTCCAGAAGGCGAAGGATGGCCAGGGTTCCCCGCTCAAAGTCCCGGATGCGGATGTGCTCGTTGGGACTATGGACCCGGCTCCCCGGGTAGCCCACGCCGAGGCCCACGGCCGGGGCCTTCAAGTGGTGGAGGAAGGGGTGCATGGGCCCCGAGCCCGCCATGTTGGGGTAGAGGACGGCCTTCTCCCCAAAGGCCTCCTCCAAAGCCGCCTTGGCCAAGCCCACGAAGGGGTGGGCCAGGTCCGAGCGGGCCGGGCGCTCCCCCTTCTCCAGGACCACCACCTCCACGTCGTGGAGGCCCCGGGCCTCGAGGTGGACCTTGAGCAGTCCCGGGATCTCCTCCGGGTCCTGGTCCGGCACCAGGCGGAAGTCCAGCTTGGCCACGGCCTCGGCGGGGAGGACGGTCTTGGAACCGGGCCCCCCGTAGCCCGAGTGGAAGCCGTTAAAGTTCACGCAGGGCTCGGCGTAGAGGCGCTGGTGGAACTCCAGGTTCCTGGCCCCGCCCAGAAAGTCCCTCACCCCAAAGGCCTCCTTGAGGGCTTCGGACTCGTCGGGGATGGAGGCCAGAACCTCCACCTCCGGCGGGGTGAGGGGGCGGACCCGGTCGTAAAAGCCCGGGATCAGGACCCTTCCCTCCTCGTCCCTCAGGGAGGCCAGGGCCAAGGAGAGGCGGTAGATGGGGTTTTCCACCACGGCCCCGTAGGAGGAGTGGAGGTCAAAGGCCGCCGTCCGCACCCGAAGCTCCAGGGCCACGATGCCCTTCAGGCCGGCGTAGAGGTAGGGCCGCCCCTTAGCGTCCACGCCCCCCGCCTCCCAGAGGATGGCCTCGGCCTGGAGGAGGTCCCGCTTATCGGCCACATAGTCGGCGAGGTGCGGGCTACCCACCTCCTCCTCCCCCTCCACCACAAACTTGACCCGGGGCAGGAAGCCGTGCTTTTCCCGGAAAAGCCTGAGGGCCACGACCCGGGCCACCAGCTCCCCCTTGTCGTCGTGGGCCCCCCGGCCGTACCAGGCCCCGTCCCGCTCCACCAGGGTGAAGGGGTCCGTTTCCCACAGGTCCAAGGGGTCCGGGGGCTGGACGTCGTAGTGGTTGTAAAAGAGCAGGGTCCTCTCCCCTACCCCGCCCTCGGCGTAGACCACCGGGGGGCCATACCCCTCGTGCAAAGAGGCGGAAAGCCCCAGGCCCCGAAGGACCTCGGCCACCTTCTCCGCGCCCTCCCTAAGGGCCCGCCCCTCGGCGCTCACCGTGGGCAGGGCGATGAGCTCCGCCAAAAGCGCCTTGGCCTCCTCCAAAAAGCCCTTCATGGTAGACTGAGCATACTATGGTGGAACCTTCCCTGGTCCTTTACGGGGCCCTCTACGAGCGGGCCATGGGGGTCTTGGAAGAGACCCTCCGGGAAACCGGGGCCCGCTACGCCCTCTTCATAGACCGCAAGGGCTTCGTCCTGGCCCACAAGGAGGCCCTCTGGGCCCCCAAGCCCCCGCCTCTGGACTCCCTGGCCACCCTGGTGGCGGGCAACGCCGCCGCCACCCAGGCCCTGGCCAAGCTCCTGGGGGAAGCCCGCTTCCAGGAGGTGGTGCACCAGGGCGAACACATGGGCCTCTACGTGGACGAGGCCGGGGAGCACGCCCTCCTCCTCCTGGTTTTTGACGAGAACGCCCCCTTGGGCAAGGTCAAGCTCCACGGCAAGCGGGCGGCGGAGACCCTGGCCAGGATCGCCGAGGAGGCCATAGCCAACCCGCCCAAGCTCCACCTGGACACGGAGTACCGGGAAGGGGCCAAGGCCCTTCTGGACGAGCTTTTCGGCAACTAGCATGAGCACCATCAACTTCGCCAACCGCGAGATCAACTTCAAGATCGTCTACTACGGTCCCGGGCTTTCGGGGAAGACCACCAACCTCAAGTGGATTTACGGCAGGATCCCTGAGGGGCGCAAGGGAGAGATGGTCTCCCTGGCCACCGAGGACGAGCGCACCCTCTTCTTTGACTTCCTGCCTTTGGATCTGGGGGAGGTGAAGGGCTTCAAGACCCGCTTCCACCTCTACACCGTCCCCGGCCAGGTCTTTTACAACGCCAGCCGCAAGCTGATCCTGAGGGGTGTGGACGGCATCGTCTTTGTGGCCGACTCGGCCCCCAACCGCCTCCGGGCCAACGCCGAGAGCATGCGCAACATGCGGGAAAACCTGGCGGAGTACGGCCTCAAGGTGGAGGACCTCCCGGTGGTGCTCCAGGTCAACAAGCGGGACCTGCCCGACGCCCTGCCCGTGGACATGGTGCGGGCCGTGGTGGACCCCGAGGGGCGCTTCCCCGTCTTTGAGGCGGTGGCCACCGAGGGCAAGGGGGTCTTTGAGACCTTGAAGGAGGTGAGCCGGCTGGTCCTGGCCCGGGTGGGGAGCGCCACCTGAGGGGCCTTTTGGGGGCGGGGGCCTCGAGGCCCCCGCTTTCCCTTTTACAAGGGACAAATGTCCTACCCTACCCGGGTATCCAGTAGGGACAAATGTACTTTGCGCCCAGGCCCAGCTTTAGCTACCATGGGCCCCGTATACGGCAACCGGCCGTAAGGGAGGAAGGGTATGGAGGAAAAACCGGTAGGCGCCTTAGGTGTGGTGGCGATTTTGGCCCTCGTGATCCTCGTCTTCTGGTTCGGGGTATTGGCCGTTTTCCTGGCTAGGGGGTAGCCATGACCGAGCGGGAAGCCCAACTCAAAAAAGCCCTTCTGGCTTACGAGAAGAAGTGGATCGCCTTCTCCGTCTTCACCGTTCTCCTCTTCGCGGCCATTATCGCCTTCACCCTGGCCAACCACGGCCTCCGGGGAGTGATCCCCGTGGGCCAGCTGGAGCGGGTGGACCCCACCAAGGTCCGGAGCGAGGGCCCCTGGGCGGACCCGGCCAAGGCCGTGGTGCAGACGGGACCCAACCAGTACACCGTGTACGTCCTGGCCTTCTCCTTCGGGTACCAGCCCAACCCCATCGTGGTCCCCAAGGGGGCGGAGATCGTCTTCAAGGCCACCAGCCCCGATGTGATCCACGGCTTCCACATTGAGGGCACCAACGTCAACGTGGAGGTCCTCCCCGGCGAGGTGACCACCGTCCGCCACACCTTCCGAAAGGCCGGGGAGTACCGGATCATCTGCAACCAGTACTGCGGCGTAGGGCACCACCTGATGTTTGGAAAGATTGTGGTGGAGGAGTAAGATGGCGGTGAAATCTTTTCCCCAAGTCTACGCAGAAAACCCCGAGAAGAAGCTCACCCTCTACTACTTGGTCCTGGGCTTCGTGGCCCTCCTTGTGGGAAGCCTCTTCGGCCCCTTCCAAGCCCTGAACTACGGGAACGTGGACGCCTACCCCTTGCTGAAGCGCCTCCTCCCCTTCGTCCAGTCCTACTACCAGGGCCTCACCCTGCACGGGGTCTTGAACGCCATCGTCTTCACCCAGCTTTTGGCCATGGCGGTCATGTTCTACCTCCCCGCCAGGGAGCTTAGGGCCTATGGGGTCCGCCCCAACCTCACCTGGGGGTGGGTGGCCTGGTGGATGGCCTTCCTGGGCCTCCTGGTAGCCGCCCTGCCCCTTCTGGCCAACGAGGCCACCGTCCTCTACACCTTCTATCCCCCCCTGAAAGGCCACTGGGCTTTCTACGTGGGGGCCACAGTCTTTGTGGCCGCTAGCCTGGTGGTGGGCCTCTTGGTCATCGGGATGTGGCTGCGCTTCAAGCAGCATCACCCGGAGCGCATCACCCCCTTGGCCACCTACATGGCGGTCACCTTCTGGCTCATGTGGCTCCTGGCCTCCTTGGGGTTGGTGGTGGAAAGCGTCTTCCTGCTCATCCCCTGGTCCCTGGGCCTCGTCCAGGGGGTGGACCCCCTTCTGGCCCGGACCCTCTTCTGGTACACCGGCCACCCCATCGTCTACTTCTGGCTCCTCCCCGCCTACGCCCTCCTCTACCTGGTCCTGCCTAAGCTGGCGGGGGGCAAGCTCATCTCCGATCCCCTGGCCCGGGTGGTCTTCCTCCTCTTCCTCCTCTTCTCCGTGCCCGTGGGCTTCCACCACCAGTACGCCGACCCCGGGATCACCCCCACCTGGAAGTTCGTCCATGCGGTCCTGACCCTTTTCGTGGCCGTGCCCAGCCTGATCACCGCCTTCACCGTGGCCGCCAGCCTGGAGCTGGCCGGGCGGATGCGGGGCGGGAAGGGCCTTTTTGGCTGGATCAAGGCCCTGCCCTGGGACAACCCCGCCTTCGTGGCCCCGGTGCTGGGCCTCATCGCCTTCATCCCTGGTGGGGCGGGGGGCATCGTGAACGCCAGCTACACCCTGAACTACGTGATCCACAACACCACTTGGGTGCCCGGCCACTTCCACCTCCAGGTGGGCACCCTGGTGACCATGACCATGATGGGGGCGGTCTTCTGGCTAGTGCCCCAGCTCACGGGCAAGCCCCTGACCGAGGGCATCCGCAAGGCGGGACTCGCGGGGATGTGGCTGTGGTTCGTGGGGATGCTGGTCATGGCGGTAGGGATGCACTGGCAGGGCCTCCTCAACGTGCCCCGGCGGGCCTACATCGCCCAGGCTCCGGACGCCTACACCCATGCGGCGGTCCCCATGGTCTTTAACATCCTCGCGGGCATTATCCTCCTCTTGGCCATCGTCCTCTTCTTCTACGCCTTCTTCGCCCTCCTATTCAGGGGGGAACGGCGGGCAGAGGTGGCTGCCGAGGAGGTGCCCTTCGCCGAGGTCCTCTCGGACGGCGGGGACACCCCAGCCATGCGCCTTCTGGACCGGATCTGGTTCTGGTTCGCCCTGGCCGTCCTCCTGGTGGTCCTGGCCTACGGCCCCACCTTGGTGCAACTCTTCGGCAACCTAAACCCCGTGCCCGGCTGGCGGCTCTGGTAAAGGGATGCGCCTCGAGGGCCAGGGACCCCTGGCCCTTGAGCTTTTTGCCGCCATGAAGGAAACTGACCCCGTGGGCTTTGTGCCGGGCCCGGGCCTTCCCTGGATCGCTGGCCTCTCCGTCCTTCCCTTCTTCCTCCAGTTCCTGGGCCTGGGGCTTTCCGAAAGGCTGGGCCAGGGGCTGTGCGGGAGCGCCCTGGGCATCTCCGAGGCCGAGGCCGTGCGCTACGGCCTGGTGTCGGAGTACTACTTCTACGGCCAGCTCTTCCTGATCCTCCTGAGCCTCAAGGTCACCTACGCCCTGGCCCTCATGGCCCTCCGCTTCATGTACCCGGACCGGGACCCGCCCTTCGCCCCCCTGGTCCGGCGCCTGGGGGTGGGCCTTTCCTTCACCCTCCTTCTCCTCTTCCTCCTCACCCGCACCCTTCCCCTTCCCTTCTCCACCCCTTTGGGCCCCGCCCTCCTCGCCCCCGCTCCCCTGGACCCCCTTTCCCTCATCATGGTCCTTCCCGAGCCCCTTCTCCTCTGGCTTTTCTGGAGGTACCGCCCGTGAAGCTTCCTCCCCTTGTCTACCTCCTCGGCTTGGTCAGCTTCCTCATGGACGTGGCCAGCGAGATGGTCTACCCCCTCCTTCCCCTCTTCCTGGCCGGCCTCGGGGCCACCCCCACGGCCATCGGCCTGGTGGAGGGCGTGGCCGAGGCCACGGCGAGCCTCTTCAAGGTGGTGGGGGGAAGGCTCTCCGACCGCATAGGCAGGAGGCGGCCCTTCCTCCTTCTGGGCTACGGCCTCCCCGCCCTCTTCCGCCCCATCCTGGCCCTGGCGCAAAGCCCCTGGCACGTCCTCCTCTACCGCTTCCTGGACCGGACGGGCAAAGGGCTAAGAACAGCCCCCCGGGACGCCCTCATCGCCGAGAGCGTCTCCCAGGAGGCCCTGGGCCGGGCCTACGGCCTCCACCGGGGCCTGGACACCCTAGGGGCCACCCTGGGCCCCTTCCTGGCCTTTTTGCTCCTGCCCCTTTTGGGCGTGCGGGGGGTCTTCTGGCTCTCCGCCCTCCCCGCCCTTATGGCGGCCCTCATTCTCCTTTTTCTAAGGGAGTCGCCCAAGCCCCCCAGGCCCTTACCCCCCTTGCGCCTTTCCCGCATGGGCCGGGGCTACCGCCGCTTCCTTTTGGTCTCCGGGGTCTTCACCCTGGCCCTCTCCTCCAACGCCTTCCTCCTCCTTCGCCTAAAGGACCTGGGCCTCTCCGAAGGGCAGGTGACCCTGGCCTACACCCTTTACAACCTGGCCTACGCCCTTTTGGCCTACCCCTTCGGTAGCCTCGCGGACCGGGTGGGCCTGAGGCGGGTGGTAGCCCTGGGGTTTGGCCTTTACGCCCTGGTCTACCTGGGCTTCGCCCTGGCTACCTCGGCCGGCCTGGGGGTGGCCTTCCTCCTCCTTTACGCCCTTTACTCCGCCGCCTTTGAGGGCTCAAGCCGGGCCTATCTGGCCACCTTGGTCCCACCGGAGGAAAAGGCCAGCGCCATCGGCCTTTACCACACCCTCATGGGCCTCCTCCTCCTGCCCGCAAGCCTCCTCTTCGGCCTCCTCTGGCAGGCCCTGGGGGCCCGGGCGGCCTTTTTGGCGGGGGCGGGGCTGGCCCTTTTGGCCCTCGGCCTCTTCCTCGTTGACGAAAGGAGGCGGCCCCCCTATCCTGAGGGAGGCCCTTAGGGCCTTTGAGGAGGAAGGGGCAAGAAGCGCCTTCCCCCCTGACGGAGGAAAAGATGCCCATCACCAAGGAAGAGAAGCAGAAGGTCATGGAGGAGTTCGCCCGCTTCCCGGGCGACACCGGCAGCACCGAGGTGCAGGTGGCCCTGCTCACCCTGCGCATCAACCGCCTTTCCGAGCACCTCAAGGCGCACAAGCACGACCACCACTCCCACCGGGGCCTCTTGATGCTGGTGGGAAAGCGGCGGAGGCTTCTCCGCTACCTGGAACGCGAGGACCCGGAGAGGTACCAGGCCCTGGTTGAGAAGTTGGGGCTCAGGAAGTAAGCTGGGGCTTAGGTCGGGGGCGGGGCCTTAGGGCTCCGCCTTTCCTTTGAGGGATGCCATGCCAGAGGCCACACCCAACACCCCACCCAGTTGCCGCTACGAGACGGAGATCGCCGGCAGGACGCTGGTCCTGGAGACCGGCAAGTACGCCAAGCAGGCCTCGGGTTCGGTCCTGGTGCGCTACGGGGACACCGTGGTCCTGGCCACGGCCCAGGCCTCGGACGAGCCCATAGAGGCGGACTTCCTGCCCCTCACGGTGGAGTTTGAGGAGAGGCACTACGCCGTGGGCAAGATCCCGGGGAGCTTCATGCGCCGGGAGGGCCGTCCCGGGGAGAAGGCCATCCTCTCCGCCCGGATGACGGACCGGCCTATCCGTCCCCTCTTCCCCAAGGGCTTCCGCCACGAGGTGCAGGTCATCGTCACCGTCCTCTCCGCCGACCAGAAGAACCCGCCCGACATCCTGGGGCCCATAGCGGCCAGCGCCGCCCTCATGCTCTCCGACATCCCCTGGGAGGGGCCGGTGGCCTCGGTGCGGGTGGGCCTCCTGGGGGGCCAGCTGGTCCTGAACCCCACGCTTCAAGAGCTAGAGGAAAGCGCCTTGGACCTGGTGGTGGCGGGGAGCCGGGACGCCATCCTCATGGTGGAGGCCGGGGCCCAGGAGGTGGACGAGGAGACCCTGGTCCAGGCCCTGGAGTTCGCCCATTGGGAGATGCAGCCCATCCTGGACCTCCAGGAGCGGATGGCCCGGGAGCTGGGCAAGCCCAAGATGGCCTGGACCCCGCCGGAAACCCTCCCGGAGGAGGAGAAAGAAGCCCTCTACCGCCTGGCCCTGGAAAAGGGGCTCTCCCAGGTGCTCCAGACCGCCAGCAAGGGGGAAAGGAGCCGGGCCCTTTCGGCCTTCGCCGAGAGCCTCATCCTCGAGGCCCTGCCCAGGCTGGAAGACGGCGCCCCTGACGAGAGCAAGAAGCCTCTTTACGAGAGCGCCTTTGACGAGATCGTGCGCCGGGAGCTGAGGCGGCTCGTCCTGGAAGAGGGTAAGCGGGCCGACGGGCGCGGGCCCAAGGACCTGAGGCCCATCTGGATTGAGGTGGACGTGCTACCCAGGGCCCACGGCTCCGCCGTCTTCACCCGGGGGGAGACCCAGGTCCTGGGCACGGTGACCCTGGGCACGGGCCGCGACGAGCAGATCATTGACGACCTGGGTATTGACGAGACCGACCCCTTCCTGGTCCACTACAACTTCCCCCCCTTCTCCACCGGGGAGGTCAAGCGCCTCAGAGGGGTGTCCCGCCGGGAGGTGGGCCACGGCAACCTGGCCAAGCGGGCCCTGAGGGCGGTCCTCCCCTCCCAGGAAGCCTTCCCCTACACCATCCGGGTGGTGGGGGACGTCCTGGAGTCCAACGGCAGTAGCTCCATGGCCACGGTCTGCGCCGGGAGCCTGGCCCTCATGGACGCTGGGGTGCCCGTCAAGGCCCCGGTGGCCGGGGTGGCCATGGGCCTGGTGTGGGAGAACGAGAAGGCCGTGATCCTCACCGACATCCTGGGGCTGGAAGACGCCCTGGGGGACATGGACTTCAAGGTGGCGGGAACCCGCCAGGGGGTCACCGCCCTGCAGATGGACAACAAGGTGGGCGGCCTCCCCCGGGAGGTCCTCAAGGAGGCCCTCCTCCAGGCCCGGGAGGCCAGGCTGAAGATCCTGGACCTCATGGAGATGGTCCTCCCCGCACCCCGCCCAAGCCTCAAGCCCTTTGCCCCCCGCATCCTCAGCCTCAAGGTGCCGGTGGATAAGATCGGGATCGTCATCGGCCCTGGGGGCAAGAACGTCCGGGCCCTGGAGGAGCTGGGCGTGGAGGTGGACATAGAGGAGGACGGCACCATCCGCATTTACTCCAGCGACACGGAGAAGGCGGAGAAGGCCAAGGCCCGCATAGAGGAGCTCACCCGCGAGGCCAAGGTGGGGGAGATCTACGAGGGCACCGTCACCAGGATCACCCCCTTCGGGGCTTTCATCAGCCTCTTCCCGGGCACGGAAGGGCTTCTCCACATCAGCCAGATCGCCCCGGGCCGGGTGAAGCGGGTGGAGGACCACCTCAAGGTGGGGGACGTGATCAAGGTCAAGGTCCACCGCATAGACGAGAAGGGCAAGATTGACCTGATCCGCCCCGAGCTGGAAGGCAAGATTCCCCCGAGGCGGCGCTAGCCTCGAGGGGGGTTAGGCGATCCCGGCCCGTCCGGGAAAAAGGAGGCATATGGAAACCCCAGAGAGGAAACCGAGGCGTAGAAGGCGCAGGCGCCCCCAGGAGGGGGCTTCTCTGCCCCAAGGGGCTTCAGACCCGGTGGAGATCATCCCCTTAGGGGGGATGGGGGAGATCGGCAAGAACATCACCGTCTTCCGCTACCGGGACGAGATGTTCGTCCTGGACGGAGGCCTGGCCTTCCCCGAGGAGGGGATGCCGGGGGTGGACCTCCTCATCCCCCGGGTGGACTTCCTCATAGAAAACCGCCACCGCATCAAGGCCTGGGTGCTCACCCACGGCCACGAAGACCACATCGGGGGGCTTCCCTTCATCCTGCCCATGGTATTCGGCAAGGAGAGCCAGGTGCCCATCTACGGCGCCAGGCTCACCCTGGGGCTTTTAAAGGGCAAGCTGGAGGAGTTCGGCCTGAGGCCCGGGAGCTTCAACCTGAAGGAGATCTCCCCCGACGACCGCATCCAGGTGGGGCGGTACTTCACCCTAGACCTCTTCCGCATGACCCATTCCATCCCCGACAACTCGGGGCTGGTGATCCGCACCCCCATCGGCACCATCGTCCACACCGGGGACTTCAAGCTGGACGCCACCCCCATTGACGGCAAGGTCTCCCACCTGGCCAAGGTGGCCCAGGCGGGGGCCGAGGGGGTCTTGCTCCTCATCGCCGACTCCACCAACGCCGAAAGGCCCGGCTACACCCCCAGCGAGATGGAGATCGCCAAGGAGCTGGACCGGGTGATCGGCCGCGCCCCGGGAAGGGTCTTCGTGACCACCTTCGCCAGCCACATCCACCGCATCCAGTCGGTGATCTGGGCCGCGGAGAAGTACGGGCGGAAGGTGGCCATGGAGGGGCGGAGCATGGTCAAGTTCAGCCGCATCGCCATGGAGCTGGGCTACCTGAAGGTGAAGGACCGCCTCTACGCCCTCGAGGAGGTCATGGACCTCCCCGACCACCAGGTCCTGATCCTGGCCACGGGAAGCCAGGGCCAGCCCATGTCGGTCCTCCACCGGCTGGCCTTTGAGGGGCACTCCCGGATGGCCATCAAGCCCGGCGACACGGTGATCCTCTCCTCCAGCCCCATCCCCGGCAACGAGGAGGCGGTGAACCGGGTCATCAATCGCCTCTACGCTCTGGGGGCCTACGTCCTCTACCCCCCCACCTACAAGGTCCACGCCTCGGGCCACGCCTCCCAGGAGGAGCTCAAGCTGATCCTGAACCTCACCACGCCCAGGTTCTTCCTGCCCTGGCACGGGGAGGTGCGCCACCAGACCAACTTCAAGTGGCTGGCGGAGAGCATGAGCCGCCCCCCGGAGAAGACCCTGATCGGGGAAAACGGGGCCATCTACCGCCTCACGCCCCACACCTTTGAGAAGGTGGGCACCGTGCCCCACGGGGTCCTTTACGTGGACGGCCTGGGGGTGGGGGACATCACCGAGGAGATCCTGGCCGACCGCCGCCACATGGCCGAGGAGGGCCTGGTGGTCATCACCGCCCTGGCGGGGGAAGACCCGGTGGTGGAGGTGGTCTCCCGGGGCTTCGTGAAGGCCGGGGAGAAGCTTCTTGGCGAGGTACGGCGGATGGCCCTCGAGGCCCTCCTGGCCGGCATCCGGGAAAAGAAGCCCCTAGAGCGCATCCGGGACGACATCTACTACCCGGTGAAAAAGTTCCTGAAGAAGGCCACAGGCCGGGACCCCATGATCCTGCCGGTGGTCATAGAGGGGTGAGGCGTGTACTGGAGCCTACTTTTACCCACCGACGGCAGCGAGGCGGCGGAGGCGGGACTTCAGGAGGGCCTCAGACTGGCCAAAGCGCTGAAAGCCAGGGTGGCCTTCCTCTATGCCCTGGAGCCCCTAGGGCCCAAGCTCCTCCTGGGCCCCGAGACCCTGCCCTACTACCGGGAACTGGTGGAGGACCTGCGCCGGGAGGGCCTGGCCGCTTTGGACCAGGCCACCCGGATGGCCGAGGAGCTCACGGTCCCCTTTGAGGCCCACCTCCTGGAGGGCCGGGCGGCGGAGGTCATCCTGAAGGAGGCGGAAAAGCACGACCTGATCGTCATGGGCACCCACGGGCGCACCGGGCTGGACCGGCTCCTTCTGGGAAGCGTAGCCCAGGAAGTGGTCCGGAAAAGCCCCAAGCCCGTCCTTCTGGTGCCTCACCGCAGGACAAGCCCATAGGCCATGGCCAAGAAGTAGAGAAAAAGCACCGCCCAGTTGTCGTAGGAGAGGACCCATAACTTGCGCAGGCTGCGGTACATGAGGCTCACCAGGACCACCCCAGCCATGGCCTGAAGGACAAAGACCGTGGCCGCATGCCCCTTGGCCGCCACCTCCAGGAGGGGTATGGGGTAGACCAGATCCCCCACCCCCAGGAGAAAGGTGTTGAAAAGGGTGCTTCCCACGGCGTTGCCCACAGCCAGGTCCACGGCTCCCATCCGGGCCGCCGCCATCATTACCGTGGCCTCCGGCAGGGTGGTGACCAGGGCCACCAGAAAGGTGCCCACCCAGGCATCCCCCAAGGCGGTCTCCTGGGCCAGGCGGTCCGCCAGAACAGGCAGGACCGTGGCCGCCGCCACCAGGACCAAAGCCCCCACCCCGTAGCGGGCCAAGGCCAGCCGCAGGGGGATGTGGGCGTAGGCTTCTTCCTGGGCCTCCTCCCGGGGAAAGCGCCGGGCGTAGCGGAAGGAAAGCCAAAGGGCCAGGGCGTAAAGGGGAAAGAGAAGCAAGGCCATGAGGCCCACCCGCCCCAGGCCCACCTCCCTAAAGAGGCCAAGGCCCACCATAGCCAGAAGGAGGACGGCCAGCCCTAGGCTCAGGGCGTGCTTCTGGCTGGCGCGGGCGGTCACGGGGTGGGGATGGAAGGCATCCACGAAGACCAGGAGGAGGAAGTTCACCATGCTGGCCCCCAGGAGGTTCCCCACAGCGATGTCGGGCAGATCCTGGAGCAGGGCGCTGGTGCTGCTGAAAAGCTCGGGAAGGCTCGTGGTGGCCGCCACCAGGAATAGCCCCACCAGGCTCCGCCCCATCCGGGTTTTCTCCGCCAACACATCCCCGTAGAAGGCCACCCGGTGCCCCGCCAGGACCACTAGCAGGGCTACCCCCAGGAAGGCCAGGAGCGTCATACCTGGGCCTGTAAGGGCTTCAGGAGGTCAAAGCGGGAGATGATGCCCACGGGCCTCCCCGCCTCGTCCACCGCCGGCACGTGGTTGATGTCGTAGGTGAGCATGAGGTCCAGGACCTCCTTCAGGGGAGCCTCGAGGCCCACGGCGTGCACGGGAGAGGTCATGATCTCCTCCACCTTGGTGGTACGGGCCTCCTGGAGGAGCCTTTCCAGCTGATCCCCGTTGAGGAAGCGGCCCAGGAGCATGGGGGCGCGGAAGGTGGAAAAGGGAATGCCCCTCTCCTTCAAGAAGTCGCTCTCGGTGACGATGCCCACAAGCCTCCCCTCCCCATCCACCACCAAAACGCTCCCGATGCGCCTTTCCACCATGAGCCGGGCCACTTCCTCCAGATTGGTCCCCAGGGGGACGCTGACCACGGGGCTCACCATGAGGTCTTTGGCCTTCATCTCCCCTCCTTCCGCCATACTATCCGGTCCACCGCCTCCGCCAGGCCCCAGGCCAAAAGGGCCATTAGGAGGTGCAAACAGCTGAAAAACAGCCCACAAATCCGCACGCTTCCTCTTTCTCGTTCCCGGTTCATCCAAAAGCGCAAGACTTCACGGAGGGCGGCGAAAGAGGCGAAAGGGGGTAAAATGAACCCAAGGATGCCCGAGGCCAAAGCCCCGAAGCTCTTCCTCGGCGTCCACGCCTGCCTGGTCTTTCTCAAGAAGGTAGACGAACAGGCCGTCCTGGACCTCATGCGCCGCTTCTCCAGCGCCACGAGGTTCGCCTACCAACGCCTCCTGGAAGGGCGGGATCGGAAAGAGCTCAAGCGGCGAGGATAGTCCCCTCTGCAGGCTCTTCGGCCTCAACACCCGCTACGCCGATGGGGCCATAGAAAAGGCCCAGGCCGCCCTGGACTCTGCCCGGGAACTGGGCCAAGACCCCCGCAAGGTGGTCTTCGGGGGCAGAAAGCTCTTTGAGCAACTCACACGGGGACACCTATCAGGTAAAGCGCTTCTAGCCCTCAAGCGGGCGTGGAAGGAAAGGAGGCAAGGCTTCCTCTACTCCCGGGGTGACGCCGCCAAGAAGGGCAACGCCAACCTGCGTTTGGAACCCGGGGACGGTGCCCTCTGGCTCCGGGTCAACCTGGGAAACGGCGCTTATGTCCGTGCCCTGGTCCAGACCTCCCACCCCCACCTGAAGGCCCTGCTCCAGAGGGCCTACGCCTCCTTCCCCTACAACGTGGCCATCCGGGTCAAGGACGGCAAGGTCTACGCCCACTTCACCTGGAGCGAGGGAGTTTCCCCTCCCGTCCACAC